>CBDUAY010000064.1:0-13977 GCA_965365245.1 uncultured Flavobacteriaceae bacterium
AGGGCGCCCTGGATATCGGCCTCGTAATTGTCTCCGATCATGATGCTTTCGGATGGACTGGCCTCTGCCTTCTCAAGAGCGTATTCGAATATCCTGGGGTCGGGCTTCTTGACCCCTACATTTTCTGAAGTCACGACATGCTGGAAATACGGCTCAAGACGCGAACTTGCCAATTTCCGATGCTGAACCTCTTCAAAGCCATTGGTTATGATGTGCAAACTGTATTTCTCCCGGAGGTATTCCAATACTTCCAGGGCATGGGCAAAAAGCTGGTTATTCAACGACAGAAAGGCAATATACTCCTCTGAAAGAATATGTATCAAATCGTCACCTGCTTCGAAGCCAAGGGCATCAAAGGCCTCTCGCAACCTGCAATAGCGCAAATCCGATTTGCTCACCTTGTCTTCCCTGAAGAGCTTCCAATACTTTCTGTTGATCGGACGATAGGTGTTTGTGAAACGTTCCAGATCCAGCGCCACTTGATTGCGCTCAAAGATATAGGCAAAGGTCTTGTCTGAATTGGCTTCAAAATCCCAAAGGGTGTGATCAAGATCAAAAAATACGTGTCTCAGACTCATTTGGTGTTATTGTTTTTCCCAAGGATACTCATGTCTTTCACAAACCATCCATAAGAAAGGACAAATATAACTCCGATGACCACGCGAACCGACATGGACGGAACAAAATTATCAACGACCGCAAAAATCAGGAGCTGCAGGGCCAAAACAGCCATTGGGGTTCTCAAACTCTGTCTTCGGCCATAAAGTGCTCGAATCAAATCCCGATCCCAAATGCAAAGGAAGGACAAGAGCAAAACGTAAGTGATCAAGGTTGAGATCGCCGCCCACTGGTATCCGTAAAGAGGAACCAGCCATAAATTCAAAAGCAGGTTGAAAAGAGCGCCGGCAAGAAAGGCTGTGCTGAGCATGCGCATTCGATTCGAAAATTTCATCCGTAGCTCCCAGAAATTCGAGATGCCCTGGAAGAAGGCGGCAAAAAAGACAAAGGGCATGATTGTATAGGCTCCCCTGAAAGCCGATCCGAGAAGAACGTTGGAGATTTCCTCAGAAAACAGGGAAAGATATGCCACAAGGGGCAATCCAAGGCCAATAAAACCCAGAAGGTATCGGCTCATGCTCTTCAGCGAAGCCTTCAGGTCCTGTTCCAACTCCTTGAACAATCCCGGATTTACAGTATTGAAAAACACAGTCACCAGGGCCATAACCGACAGCTGTGAAATCTTATAAACCTGGTCATAGATTCCCACCGACGAGAGGCCCTCACTGGCAAGAATAACATAGCGATCGCTGAGATTTAGGCTCAAAATGCTCAAATTCATGACCAAACCGCCCATCCCGTATGAGAAGAGCTCTTTCCAGGCTTCAGATGAAGACAGGCTGAGACGGATTTGCAGACGAATCGGATTCCAAAGCGCAAGTATTGCCAGCGAAAGACCGTCGATCACGAGCAAACCAGTGATCAATGCAGTGATGCTTGCATCCTGAACAAAGACAAGATAGAGACTGACAAAAAAACTGAGAACAGCACGCGCAGACTGAAAAATCGTGTAAAGTCGCGCCCGGGACTCCAGTCGCACTGCGACGAGATATCCCATCACAAGCTGACTGAAGAACAAATGGCCAAAGGAAACAAGAATCAGTTCTCGAATGAGCGGCTTGGTCTCAAGACTGTACCATACCCCGGACCCGATAACGAGAAGAACCAGGGAGATCCCAAAAAAAATCAAGAGGTTGCCAAAAAGATGCTCCAGGCGATTTTCAAGTTTGAATTTCTGATAGTAACGCCAAAGGATGGAAGAAATCCATGAAAAGAGCAACATGCCCAGGTAGGAAAAAGTAGCCTGTACGATTCCGAGGTTTCCAAATTCTTCGGTGCCGAAATGCCTCGTGAATATGGGTGTCTTTATGAAACCGACCAGGAGCGGAAAAAATGAGCTCAAAAGATACCATGAAAAGTCTCTTAAGAGGCCCTTCCCAGGCTTCATTCCAGAATTTGACTCAACGCTCATCCAATGCTATTTTGTAATAGTTGCACAAACGATCCAGCTCCTTTTGCCAGTTGTATTCTCTTAGCGTCGCTTCGATAGCCCTATTGCTCATGGCCGCATATATATTTCCCTTTTGCAAGAGTGATTCGATCGCTGGCACGACTTCTTCAAGGTTCCCGGGATCCACGGCCAACCCGCAGGATTCCTTCCTTATCAACTCAGCTATATGGCCAAAGTTGCTTCCAATCACGGGGAGTCCAAAGGCCATGTACTCAAACAGCTTTATAGGCATCTTGATCTTCAGGCTGGGGACGGGTTGCCAAAGAAGGAGCCCTACCCTGCTTTCTCTATAGTACTTCCCTACTTGCTCATAGGGCACCTGTGATTTGATCTCGATCGTATTCTGCAAGTCGTGCCTGATGATAAAACTTCGCATTGCTTCCCTCAGCTCAGGAGGTTGAATCTTTCCAAGTACCAGGACTTTGAGTTCGGGCATAGTTGGCTTGAGGGCCCGAATCGCCTCCATTAGGTTCCAGGCTCCCCTTTGTTCGGTCAGAAGCCCGCAATACATGAGATCATATTTTTTCGCCCTATCTGGAAGTTTGTCGTAATTCGCCCCCGCTTTCACCTCTTCCAGATCTGAAGCGAAAAGATCCAGATCCAGGTAATTGTGAAGCACCACGGCCCTCTCTTCACCGATCACCTTAGCGAACTCATTCCGAACATTGGATTCATTGGCGATGACACGATCGTAGCTCAAAGCCATTTTCTTCTCCCAGCGATCAACCCGTGAGGCAAAAACATCAACAATAACAGTCGAAAATCCACCTGAGCCCGAGAAGCTGCGATAGTCTTCCGCATAGGGTTCCCTCGCGTCGTAAAAAACAGCGGGGCGATGAGGCAGGGCTTTCAGTCGCGGGCCAATCCTGTTGAGCCACAGGTCGTGAAAATGATAGATGTCTGCTTTCAAAACCGCACAGGCGTCAAACAGCTTCTTGTAGTTGTTCGAGGGATTCATGCGTTTGATCGCGAAATTGACGAAGGGGTTTTTCGAAAACGTTTTTACCTTCCAAACCCTATAGACGATTCCTTCTTCTGTTGTTCCTTCATCCGCTTCCGGCCCGATCGAGTAATAGTAAACCTCAGCGCCAAACCTTTTCATCGGGACCGCCATCTTCCAGTATATCCTGTCATCATACAGGTCGTGCTTGTCAGCAAGAAAGCATATTGTGACGCCCTTAAAAGAGTCCATAAAAACGGCTTTTCATTAAAGAGTATGACTCAGGCTGTACACCAAAGCTTCGGTAAAATCGGGCGACGCCCGGGATCATTGAGCCTTCCAGGTCAAGCAGAAGATGAGTGCCCTGATGTTCTTGAATCAAGTTGACCAGGATAAAGGTTGGACTGTCAAGTTCTTTTCCCTTTTCACTGGCTACCGGGAAGAGATACGTTATTCTTCGGTGATCCTGAAGCCACAATAGCCCTCCAACCCATTGATCGTCGTTATAGACGTTCCAGGTTCTCACTACTTCGGGGTTCTTGTCGATCAGCCTCTTCAAACTTTCAGCCGAAGAAGCATCCGGCGTGTAACCCAGGTCAGGGTGTTCGAGATGGCTAAGAAAAACTCCAGGTTCTGATGACTTGTCGAGGGTCAAACCGTGAAAACCCTTTCTGATGATTCGCTTTCGGTTTGTATTGAAACCCTGAAACAATTCCTCGAAGTCACGGCTGAGGTCCAGGGTATAGTTTACGCGCTCCTCGGAACGTCGAAGCTGATGGCTCCCGGAGTGGAAAGCATAATCTACCAGGATGAATCGGGACGCCAGCCTTTTGCCAAAATCATGTTCGAGCTCCTCGCTGACTTCGCCCGGAGAAAAAACGCCCAATTGCTGAATGAAATTCGGGGTGTAAACATAGCTGAGACCGTACTTTTTTTTACGGGGCACGGGCATTACCGCCTGGTAATCTTTATAGACAAAAGCATCCCAGTTCTGTGTGGCAGCATCCAGATAGCTGCTCGTCGCATAGATCCTGAAATTTTCTGAATCCGACACGCAGCGGTCGTAGGCTTTTTTGTCAATATTCTCGTATGGTACCAGATCGATCATTCACTGCTTCAACTTGCTCATCTCTCTCAACAAACTCTCGTACAGTTTGGACCAACCGCGCCATTGCCCGCTTCCACTGACCGATTCATTGTGAAACACCGTGATCATTGTACCGCGAACTTTTCTTACCTCATTGGCCAGTTGCATGATCGTGATGTAGGATTTTTTGGGTGTGAAGTTCAGGTAATCCTTCAGGGTCACATCCATCGCAGCAAACGGAAAGACTTTGAGAGGCGTTTGTATTTCAAAATCCAGGTCGTAGAAATAAAAAGGGGTGCAGGTACCGGCTCTGAAGCCAAATTGTGATGCGTAACCCATGCTGTAATCCTGCTTGATCTCGAGATCCACCAGGTGCTGATAGGTCTCCGGGAGAGCCACCCTGAGATAATGCTGACGTGATTTGGTGATCGGAAAATTCACAATGCTCTGAAGGAGGGATTGCTCCTTCTTGATCTTCTGCTCCTTTTTCATGCTCATATACGAAGGGTGGATACCCACGGTGCAGTAATCGGCAATATTCTTGATCAGCAAGCGATAGTTGCTGTTTCCGGGTGATATGTTTTTGTCGTAGGTTCCGTATTCCCCAAGGAGAAAAAAGAACAGGGTTCGGATGTCGAACTTCTTTCGCATTCCGATCAATTTATCGTAAACATCGTACGGATCTTTGTGCAAACCGAAAATAACGAGAAAACGCATCCAGAGCTCGCTGATATTAAACTGGGACAGGTCTTTCACTATGCCACCCACATTCCTTGTAAAGCCTTTGTGCTTGAACTTGAAGGCCATGTCAACGTCAATCGTCGAAATGAAATCAAACCTTCTCTTCTCATTTTTCAATTCTTCTTCGAACTTCGGGAAAGCTTTTCTCAACAACTCTCCAAATTTCAGTGCCCAGATATCAATGACAGGAAGATCCAGGAATTTATTTTGGTAAGCCAGGCTCTCCGAGGCTGGAAACCGCTCGTGCTCGTCTTTCACATGCGGCAGGTATTCCTCGTAGCGCGAGATCAGGTAGAAGCTCGCTGCGAAGATGTCAAAGGGAACATCACTTCCGGGATTGGTCTGAAAAAAGCAGGGCACATCGTCCCATGGCACCACATTGATCTCGAGATAGTCAATGCCCTGGTTGAACAGGAGTTCGTTGTTTTTGACGAAGAGCTCGTTGCCCAATGCCTGACGCGTATAAGAGAATTTGAGGCCATCATGGGCGATAAACTCCTCCACCTTGCTTGTGAATCCAACCTCTATTCCGAGGATCCGGGTAAGTACGTGTCTGAAAATATAATTCAGTCGCGGGGTGATGCTATGGCTGTAAACGAGAAGCATTTGATCGATATTCGTTCTTCAAATGTAACCTTTCTGGTGGGCATTTCGAAAAAAAATCCGGGTGATCTCCGGGGGGTCACATCAGATCTTCGTCTACGAAACTAAAATGACCCCGGTCGGTCACGATAACGTGATCGATCACCTTGATGTCGAGTAACTTTCCTCCCTGAATGATCTTGCGGGTAAGACTTTTGTCTGATTCACTGGGAGTCAAATTGCCCGATGGATGATTGTGGCATAAAATGACACTAGTTGCTCCGTGTTGCATGGCGAGCTTGAAAACCAGGCGCACATCGACCAGGGTCGCGGTCATACCCCCTTTGCTGAGTTGAATCCTGGCCTCCACGCGATTTGCGCCGTTGAGATACAAAATCCAGAACTCCTCGTGGTTCAACTCGCCGATAACTGGTTGCATCAGATCGTAAACCGATTGCGAGCTCACTATCCTGGGCTTTTGAACCCGCAATTCACTGTTTCTTCTCTGCCCGAGCTCAAGGGCGGTAACGATGACAAGTGCCTTCACTTTCCCAATACCTTCAAATTTCATGAGTTCCGTGACGGGAGCCCTGGCGATTCGAGCCAGGCTATTGTCAAAGAATCCCAGAATCCGCCGGGCCAAATCGACGGCGCTTTCCCTGCGATTTCCGGTTCCGATCAGGATAGACAACAGTTCTGCATCCGAAAGGGTAGTCTTCCCGTTTTGAATCAACTTCTCCCGGGGGCGGTCGAGAGGTTTCCAATGCTTCATCGTGAATGAACGGCTCTTCAATTCAGTCATAATTTAACCGGTTTAGCGCGGAAAAGTATAAAAGAAAAACAATACATTTGTATCATAAATACCACGGATTCTACGGAAAAAATCTACTTCACGGTTTTTCGCGGTATAAAGACTTTGAGATGAAAATAATCATTGCTGGTGCCGGGGAAGTGGGCTTTCATTTATCTAAGCTCCTCTCTTATGAGTCGCACGAGATTATCCTGATTGACAAGGACAAAGACAGATTGCTCTACGCGGACACCAAACTTGACATCAAGACCCTGCAGGACGATGCGACCTCCATAAATGCCCTGATGAACGCCAACATCGAGAACACGGATCTCTTTATTGCCGTAACATCCTCAGAAACAACAAATATCACCGCATGCGTCATCTCGAAGAAGCTCGGAGCCAAGCAGACCATAGCGCGAATCAGCAATTCGGAATTCACCGACAATAAAGACAAGATCAATTTCACGGAGCTCGGCATAGACGAGATGATCTCAACCGAAGAACTTGCGACCAATGAGATCAAATTGCTGCTCGAAAAGGCAACTTTTCACGAAACCCACGAATTTGAAGAGGGCAAACTGACCATGGTTGGGCTGACCCTGTCAAGAACAGCGCCTTTTGTTGGAAAATCAGTCAAAGAAGCGGCTACAAGCCTTGCCGGGATCAACTTTATGCCCATCGTGATCAAGCGCAAAATCGGAGGCGAGACCATTATCCCTCGAGGAGATACCATCTTCAAGGAAGGGGACCAGGCCTATTTCATCACCCTGCAGGAAGGCGTGGCAGAACTAAACCGACTGGCTGCCAAAAAACAAAAGCCCATCAAGAACGTCATGATCCTGGGAGGGTCCAAAATTGGGCAAAAATCGGCTCAAAACCTCTGTGACAAGAGCATGAATATCAAGATCATAGAATATCACAAGAAACGGGCGATCGAACTGGCCGAGGAGCTTCCCAACGCCCTGGTGATCTATGGAGATGGTCGCGACGTGGAGCTGCTCGAGGAAGAGAATGTCTCTGAAATGGATGCTGTGGTTGCCGTGACCGGGCGTTCTGAAACAAACATCATGTCCTGCCTCGTTGCCAAGTCCAAAGGTGTGGAACGCACCATTGCACTGGTCCAGAATGTCGATTATTTCAACCTGAGCAAGAACATCGGCATCGATACCCTGATCAATAAAAAACTCCTTGCAGCCAACAGCATCTTCAGGTACATCCGCAAAGGTGAAGTCCTTGAGATGACGATACTGAATGACGTCAATGCAGAGATATTGGAATTCAAGGCACAGAAGAACTCGAAGATCACACGAAAAAAGATAAAGGACCTCAGAATGCCGAGAGGAGCCATCATTGGAGGTGTCATTCGCGACAACGAGGGCATCATCGCCCTGGGTGACTTCCAGATCCAGGAAAATGACAAGGTCGTCATGTGCTGCCTTCCCAAAAACATTTCCAAGGTGGAAAAATTGTTCAATTGATCGCGGCGATGAGAAAGTTCAACATCAAGGTCATTCTTCAACTCATGGGAATTCTCCTCCTATTCAATGGAGGCTTTATGTTGATCTCTGCCCTCGTAAGCCTGTACTATGACGACGGGGCCCTTGAAGGGATACTGCTCGCCGGATTTGTAACACTAACCATTGGACTCATACTTCGATTTGCAACTAAGGGTTTCAAGAAAAGCATAAAGAAACGTGAAGGCTATCTGGTAGTGAGCCTGGGCTGGGTGACCATGTCACTCTCCGGTGCGCTGCCCTATATGTTCTCCGGGGCGATTCCCACATTTACCGACGCCTTTTTTGAAACCATGTCGGGATATACGACAACCGGGGCATCAATCCTGCAGGACATCGAGATCATTCCCCGGAGCATCCTGTTTTGGAGAAGCACCACCCATTGGATCGGAGGCATGGGAATCATCGTCCTGGCCATTGCCATATTGCCGCTTCTCGGCATCGGGGGTATGCAAATGTTTGCTGCCGAGGCTCCAGGACCATCTGCCGACAAACTGCACCCCAGGATCACGGATACGGCCAAAAGACTTTGGCTACTTTACTTTGGTCTTACCCTGGTAGAGGCCATTTTGCTCAAACTTGCCGGCATGGGTTACTTCGATGCCATAAATCACGCCATGAGCACCTTGTCAACCGGTGGCTTTTCAACCAAGAACGCGAGTGTTGCCTATTGGAATGACTCCCCGCTGATCCAGTACATCATCTCATTTTTCATGCTGGTTGCGGGCACCAATTTTGTACTGACGTATTTCGCTGTCAAGGGGAAATTCAAACAGTACTTCATGGACGAGGAGTTCAAGTTTTACTTCACCGCGATTATCATCATTACCCTGGTCACGACCCTGGGAATCTATTTTTATGCAGAGGTTTCACAGGTCCCTACGGACATCCAGGTTATCGCCCACCCTATGGTGAATGGAGAGTTTGAAAGCTCCTTTCGGCATGCTTTGTTTCAGGTGCTCGCTGTGATTACCACAACGGGATTTGTCACGGCGGATTTCACCGTCTGGACGCCTTTCCTCAAAGTGCTTTTCTTCCTTATGATGTTCCTCGGGGCTTCCGCTGGTTCCACCGCTGGAGGAGTTAAAATCGTGAGGCACATCATCATGATCAAAAACGGATTCCTCGAATTCAAACGCAGCCTGCACCCCAGTGGAATCATTCCCGTGCGATACAATGACAAACCGGTAACCCGGGGAATTGTTTTCAATATCATGGCATTCTTTATTCTATATTTGATCATATTCGCCACGGGTGCACTTGTTTTCAGTTTCATGGATATCGATTACGTCACTGCCATGGGTGCTGCAGCGTCATCCCTTGGCAATGTCGGACCCGCTTTCGGAGACCTCAGCCCTGTAAACAATTACTCCAGCCTTCCTCCTTTCGGCAAATGGTGGTCGGCCATGCTCATGCTTTTTGGTCGTCTCGAACTGTTTACGGTATTGATAATTTTCACCCCATATTTTTGGAGAAACAATTAGAGATTCACAAATAAAGTCGATTCTCTTGTTCATTCTACAAAATTTACCGGTAATCTGCCCGAAAAAGTGATTGAGAAATGAGTGCAAAATTCAGTAACTTGCATTCCTGTGCCATGCAATGAAAAATCGCTGAAATTCATTGACATCACTGCAAAATCAATCGGTAAAATCTCTTTTTATATGAAGATTCAGGCGCCCTACAAGCCAAAGAACAAGATACGCATCGTAACAGCTGCCTCACTGTTTGACGGGCATGATGCAGCCATAAACATCATGCGGCGCATCATCCAGGCCACTGGGGTTGAGGTGATCCACCTCGGGCATGACAGGAGCGTCGAGGAGGTGGTCAATACGGCCATCCAGGAGGATGCGAACGCGATAGCACTTACCTCCTATCAAGGCGGGCACAATGAATACTTCAAGTACATGTTCGACCTGCTGCAGGAGAAAGGAGCCTCTCAAATTCGAATCTTCGGTGGCGGTGGTGGCGTGATTCTTCCCGATGAGATCAAAGAGCTGATGGATTACGGGGTAAGTCGCATCTATTCTCCAGACGACGGCAGGGCCATGGGCCTCCAGGGAATGATCAACGACATGGTGGAAAAGTCGGATTTTGACCCTGCAAAACTGGAAACCAACCCGGAAAACCTGATGAGAGGGCTGCGGGAGAAAGACGACGCTTGCATTGCGCGACTGATAAGCATCGCTGAAAATGACCCTGAGCACTTTGCCTCCTTGTCTCAACACTGGAATGATCTCGAGACAAATGTGCCCGTCCTGGGGATCACAGGCACGGGTGGTGCCGGCAAATCCTCGCTTGTAGATGAGCTTGTGCGCAGGTTCCTTGAGGATTTTCCTGACAAGACCATCGGCATAGTCTCAGTGGATCCTTCCAAGAGAAAGACGGGTGGAGCCCTCCTTGGCGATCGCATCCGCATGAATTCGATCAGCAGCCCAAGGGCCTATATGCGGTCCCTGGCCACGCGGCAATCGAACCTGGCATTGTCACGCCATGTGAAAGACGCCATCGAAGTGCTCAAAGTAGCCGGGTTTGACCTGATCATCCTGGAAACCTCGGGGATCGGTCAGTCGGATACCGAAATATTGGATCATTCCGATGTCTCGCTTTACGTCATGACCCCCGAATACGGCGCAGCAACCCAACTCGAGAAGATCGACATGCTCGACTTTGCGGACTTCATCGCACTGAACAAGTTTGACAAAAAAGGGAGCCTGGATGCCCTGCGGGACGTCAAAAAGCAGTATCAGAGAAATCACGGACGCTGGGAAGAGAACTCAGAAGAAATGCCGGTGTTTGGAACAATTGCCTCCCAATTCAACGATCCGGGAACCAACAATCTGTACTTACAGGTAATGGACAAGCTCAATTCCCTGACTGACCACAAATTGGATTCTTCCCTGGAGTGGAGCCAGGAGTTAAGTGAAAAGCAGCATATCATTCCTCCAAGACGGGTACGCTATCTCTCGGAGATCGTCGAGACGAATCGCAATTACGACCAGCAATGTAAATCCCAAAGTGAACTGGCCCAGGAACTCTATGCCATCTACTTGACTCTGCTCAGTTTTAAGAAGGGTGCGGTAGAGCTTGACTCGGAGGGCCTCTCTCTGAACATCGATGGATCCGACAAAAAAGACAAGAATCGGGAAATTTCAGAGGCGCTGATCGAGAAGTTCAAAACACTGAAAAAAGACCTCAACCCACATCACTGGGATTCGATCCTAAAATTCTCTTCGCTCAAAGAGTCTTATTCCAAGGGGGTCTTCAAATTTGAGGTTCGGGGAAAGACCATAGAGATACCGACGCACAGCACATCTTTGTCACAGCTTCAGATTCCGAAAATATCCCTGCCAAAATACAAGGCCTGGGGAGACCTTCTCAATTGGATGTTGAAGGAGAATGTGCCCGGTGCTTTCCCATATACGGCCGGGATCTACCCATTCAAAAGAACAGGCGAGGACCCCACACGCATGTTTGCGGGTGAGGGAGGGCCCGAAAGAACCAACCGCAGGTTCCACTACGTCAGCCTCAACTCTCCTGCCAAGAGACTTTCAACAGCATTCGACAGCGTGACGCTGTATGGGAACGATCCCGGGGAGCGCCCTGACATTTATGGCAAAATCGGCAATGCGGGGGTTTCCATCTGCTGCCTTGATGACGCAAAGAAGTTGTATTCCGGCTTTGATCTCACCAACCCGATGACCTCGGTGTCGATGACGATCAACGGACCGGCTCCCATATTGTTAGGTTTCTTTTTGAACGCTGCGGTCGACCAGGAATGTGAAAAGTACATCGTGTCAAACGGATTGACCGAACAGGTAGAAAAAAAGATCACATCCATCTACAAGGAGAAAGGCACCACACGGCCAGCTTACCTCGGAACCCTTCCCGAAGGCAACGACGGTCTTGGGCTGATGCTGCTCGGGGTGACCGGAGACATGGTACTTGAAAAAGAAATCTATCGCGAGATAAAAGCCAGGACCCTTTCCAAAGTTCGGGGAACGGTGCAGGCAGACATTTTGAAAGAAGACCAGGCGCAGAACACCTGTATTTTCTCGACGGAATTTGCCCTGAAAATGATGGGAGACGTGCAGGAGTATTTTACCGCAAACGAGATTCGGAATTTCTATTCGGTGTCCATCTCAGGGTACCACATCGCAGAAGCCGGCGCCAACCCAATTTCCCAGCTCGCTTTCACCCTCTCCAATGGCTTTACCTATGTGGAGTACTATCTCAGCCGGGGGATGGACATCAATAAGTTCGGCCCAAATCTTTCCTTCTTCTTTTCCAACGGTATCGATCCGGAATACGCCGTTATCGGAAGGGTAGCCCGGAGAATCTGGGCCAAGGCCATGAAGCTCAAATACGGTGCAGACCCGAGGGCTCAGATGCTCAAATACCACATTCAGACCTCAGGTCGATCCCTTCACGCGCAGGAGATCGACTTCAATGACATTCGAACGACCTTGCAGGCTCTCTACGCGATCTATGACAACTGCAACTCGCTGCACACCAACGCTTATGACGAGGCAATCACGACCCCAACCGAAGAATCGGTCAGGCGAGCCATGGCCATTCAGCTCATCATCAACAAGGAGCTTGGTCTGGCCAAAAACGAGAACCCGCTACAGGGATCTTTCATCATAGAGGAACTGACCGACCTGGTCGAGGAAGCCGTTTATGCCGAATTCGACCGCATAACCGAGCGCGGTGGCGTTCTAGGTGCCATGGAAACCATGTACCAGCGCTCAAAGATACAGGAGGAAAGCCTGTACTACGAAGAACTGAAGCACCAGGGAAAAATCGATATCATAGGGGTCAATACCTTCCTGAACAGCAAAGGTTCACCGACCGTGCTTCCGAGAGAGGTCATCCGGGCCACCGAGGAGGAAAAAAAGAATCAGATCGAGGTCGTTCGCCGCTTGCACAAGACCTATGCAGCTTCAGCTGAAACGGAGATCAATGCCCTCAAAGCAACAGCCCTTGAGAATGGCAATGTGTTTGAACGGATCATGGAAGCGTCCAAGGTATGCAGCCTGGGCCAGATCACCGAAGCCCTTTTCGAAGTTGGTGGACAATACCGAAGAAACATGTAGTAAAGGGCATTCGACTTTACTTTTGTAGATTTAAACCTCATTTGTAGATTTAAGCCTCAATTGACATCAAAATGATAAAATTATCTCGATTTGTCTTCCTGCTTTGGGCGGGCACTTTGCTCCTGTCCTGTTCAGGGGATACATCAAGCCAAAAAGAAGATGCCCCGGACACCTTCGTCAGGGACAACTACACGAAAAAAGAAGTCACCATCACCATGCGTGACGGGATTGACCTGCACACCACGATTTACACGCCCCGGGATACCAGCAAAACCTATCCCATATTGATGAAAAGAACACCCTACAGCTGCCGTCCCTACGGACCGGACCAATACCCTGAGCGCATCGGTCCGAACAAATACACGATGGAAGAAGGCTACATTGTAGTCTATCAGGACGTGAGAGGCCGCTGGATGAGCGAGGGGACCTACGACAATATGAGGGCCTATATCCCTGAGAAGAAGTCCGACAAACAGGTCGACGAGAGCTCAGACACCTATGACACCATTGAATGGTTGATCAACAATGTGCCTCACAACAACGGAAAGGTAGGAACCTATGGCATTTCCTACCCGGGTTTTTACACGACCTATTCGACCCTTGACGCACACCCTGCCTTACGAGCGGCTTCACCACAAGCCTGCATCGGCGACTTTTTCTTTGACGACTTTCATCACAACGGGGCTTATTTGCTGAGTTACTTCAGGGCAACCCCGGTCTTTGGAACCCCCAAGAGCGAACCGACAGATTCGGTCTGGTACGAGGTTCCGGATTTGAAAACCCAGGATCAGTACCAATTCTTCCTGGACGCCGGCCCATTGAGCAACCTTGACAAATATTTTGAATACGAGACCCTTGACGATCCCGGAGTGCGCAGCGATGACAAAGCGCAGGACTTTTTTTGGAAGGAGATCACAGAGCATCCGAACTACGACAGCGTATGGCAGAAAAAGGGGATCATCCAACACTTGAAAAATGTCAAGCCGAGCGTTGCGACTATGGTTGTCGGTGGCTGGTTTGACGCAGAGGACCTCTACGGACCCCTCGAAACCTACAAAACGATCGAAAAACACAACCCGGATAATTACAACACGCTGGTCTTCGGCCCCTGGGATCATGGGGGTTGGTCCCGCACAACGACCCGAACTTCTGT
>CBDUAY010000065.1:0-13780 GCA_965365245.1 uncultured Flavobacteriaceae bacterium
GACGGTGATCAGACCCAGTGACGGGGCACAATCGATCACTATGTAGTCATAGTCAGCCTGAATCTCCTTCAGTGCCTCTTTCAACATATATTCCCTGCGTTCCCGATCTACCAGCTCAATCTCGATGGCTACCAGGTCGATGTGGGCCGGAATGATGTCTACATTGGGTGAAGCCGTCTTGACAATTGCTTCCCGGGCTGGAACTGCATGCTCGAGCACCTGGTAGGTTCCCATTTCAACTTTCTCTACTTCTATCCCGAGACCGGAGGTGGCATTAGCCTGAGGATCAGCATCCACTAAAAGCACCTTTTGCTCAAGCACCCCAAGCGCGGCGGCCAGATTCACGGTGGTGGTGGTTTTCCCGACCCCACCTTTCTGGTTCGCAATCGCTATGATTTTTCCCATTCAAAATTTGAATTTAACGCTGTAAAAATACAACTATTTACGAGCTTATAAAACGAAGTTTTTAACATCCGAAGCGGTATTATCCACAACGGATTGCTCTTCTAAAAAGTGAGGTTGGTCTATTTGTCTTTCTTGCTTCGGATCATCATCTCAAGCATGTCCCACATCTGTTCGGGAATCTTCTCGAGCATGTTGAACTCACCGGCTCCTTTGAGCCACTCTCCACCGTCTATGGTGATGACCTCTCCATTGACAAAAGCCGAAAAGTCAGAGACGAGATAGGCCGCCAGGTTGGCAAGCTCCTGGTGCTCCCCTACGCGTCCGAGAGGAATCTTCTTTTTCATGTCAAACTCTTCTTTGAGGTCGCCGGGAAGAAGTCGATCCCAGGCACCCTTGGTCGGGAATGGTCCGGGAGCGATCGCATTGGTGCGGATGCCGTATTTTGCCCATTCAACCGCCAGTGACCGCGTCATGGCCAGCACTCCTGCTTTTGCCGTAGCCGAGGGCACGACATAAGCCGAACCTGTCCAGGCATAGGTAGTGACGATATTGAGGACCGTGGATTTTTCCTGCTTGATCTCAATCCAGTGCTTACCCAGCGCCAAGGTGCAATTTTTGCTTCCCTTGAGCACGATGTCTATTATGGTGTCAAAGGCATTGGCTGACAGCCTTTCGGTCGGGCTTATGAAATTCCCAGCTGCGTTGTTCACAAGCGCATCCACCTTGCCAAACTTATCGAGGGTTGACTTCAGCATAGCCTCCACCTGGTCGTAATGCCTTACGTCACAGGCAAGGGGCAATACCTCTCCCCCTGTCGACTTTTCAAGTTCTTCCGCTGTCTTTTGCAGCTTCTCCAGGTTTCTTGAAGTGATGACCGTTCGGGCACCCAGTTCAAGAAAATAAGTGGTCATGGCTTTTCCAAGCCCGCTTCCTCCACCAGTTATTATTATCACCTGTCCTTCAAGTGCGTTATCTCTCAGCATTGGTTGATTGTATCCCATTTTCAAGAAAATTTCCGTAAAATTACGCTTATAATATGAAAGAGCCCGAACAGCTGCCAGTTTTTTTATTCATCTCCTTGTCAGAAATAAAAGTCTTTGTATATTTGCCGAACTTTTGTCGAAATCAAAAGCACGAACAGAAATATCTAAGATTAAAAAGAAATGAAAAGAACGTTCCAGCCATCCAACAGGAAGAAGAAGAACAAGCACGGTTTCAGAGAGCGCATGTCGAGTGTGAACGGAAAGAAGATACTTGCCCGAAGAAGAGCGAAAGGCAGAACCAGACTAACCGTTTCTTCAGAACCAGGCCACAAGAAATAATATGAAAGACTCATATACAGAAAGGTGTTACTTTTACAGGTAACACCTTTTTTTTGACCCAAATTCAGGATCCAGGGATCAAAAAGAGGTAAAATACTAGATCACAAAACGTTAAATACTCAAACTTAAAAAAAATCTGAACAGCATGCCGAGAAACACGTCCATCAACTCCATCTTGATCATAGGTTCCGGACCGATCATCATCGGTCAGGCCTGCGAATTTGACTACTCAGGAACTCAGGCCATTCGGTCCCTTCGCGAAGAAGGCATTGAAGTGGTTTTGATCAATTCGAATCCGGCCACCATCATGACCGACCCGACCATGGCGGATCATGTTTATCTCAAGCCGCTCACGACGAAATCGATCATTGAAGTCCTTGAAAAGCACAAGGTGGATGCTGTACTGCCAACCATGGGAGGTCAAACGGCGCTGAACCTCTGTATTGAGGCAGATGACAAAGGGATTTGGGAAGATTACGGTGTGGAGCTGATCGGAGTGGACATCGACGCGATCCAAATCACTGAAGACCGTGAGCAGTTCAGGGCGCTGATGGAAAAGATCGGGATCGGACAGGCCCCATCGAAGACGGTTACCTCATTTTTGCGCGGAAAGGAAATCGCCCAGGAGTTTGGTTTCCCACTGGTTATTCGTCCTTCATTTACGCTTGGTGGATACGGAGCCTCCATCGTGCACGACCCCAAGGAATTTGACACTCTGCTGCAACGCGGACTGGAAGCCTCCCCTATTCATGAAGTGCTGATCGACAAAGCCCTGTTGGGGTGGAAAGAATACGAATTGGAGCTGCTTCGTGACAAGAATGACAACGTAGTGATCATCTGTACAATAGAGAACATGGACCCTATGGGCATTCATACGGGAGACTCGATCACAGTGGCACCCGCCATGACTTTAAGCGACAAAACCTACCAGCGCATGCGTGACATGGGGATCCACATGATGCGGTCCATTGGTGATTTCGCCGGAGGTTGTAACGTGCAGTTTGCCGTAAGCCCGGATGAGAAGGAAGACATCATAGCGATAGAGATCAACCCAAGGGTTTCGAGATCATCCGCACTTGCCTCAAAGGCGACAGGATACCCAATTGCCAAGATAGCTGCCAAGCTCGCGATTGGCTACAGCCTGGACGAGCTGGAAAATCAGATAACCAAGACCACTTCAGCCCTGTTTGAACCCACACTTGACTATGTGATTGTCAAGATACCCCGATGGAACTTCGACAAATTCGAAGGGGCAGACAGAACCCTCGGGTTGCAGATGAAATCGGTGGGTGAAGTCATGGGAATTGGTCGCTCCTTCCAGGAAGCCATTCACAAGGCCTGTCAGTCTCTCGAGGTCAGGAGAAACGGCCTGGGTGCAGACGGCAAGGGAGAAAAAGATTATAACACCATCATATCGAAATTGCAGAACGCTAGCTGGGACCGTGTCTTTGTGATCTACGACGCGATTCAGATGGGGATTCCACTGAGCAGGATTCACGAGATCACAAAGATCGACATGTGGTATCTCAAACAATACGAGGCCCTGCACTTGCTCGAACAGGAGATTTCCTCTTACAATGCAATCGACTCCGTGCCCAAAGAGCTTCTCCTGGAAGCCAAGCAGAAAGGTTTTGCCGACCGCCAGATCGCCCATATGATCGGGTGCTGGGAAAGCGAGGTTCATAAAAAGAGAAGGGAATTGAACATCAACCGGGTTTACAAACTGGTCGATACCTGTGCAGCGGAATTTCCGGCTCAAACACCATATTATTACTCGACTTTTGAGAGTGAGATGATCAAAGACGGCGAACACTACGCCGAAAATGAAAGCGTGGTCACGGACCGCAAAAAGATCGTGGTCCTCGGATCCGGGCCGAACAGAATCGGCCAGGGAATTGAATTCGACTACTGTTGCGTTCACGGAGTTCTTGCAGCCAAAGAATGCGGTTATGAAACCATCATGATCAACTGCAACCCCGAAACGGTTTCCACTGACTTCGACATTGCCGACAAGCTCTATTTCGAGCCCGTCTTCTGGGAACATATCTGGGACATCATCCAGCTGGAAAAGCCCGAAGGAGTAATCGTGCAACTCGGGGGCCAAACGGCCTTGAAATTGGCAGAGAAACTAGACAAATACGGTGTGAAGATCATCGGAACCAGCTTTGAGGCCCTTGACCTTGCAGAGGACCGAGGAAACTTCTCAAAACTGCTGGCCAAACTCGATATCCCTTATCCAAAATTCGGAACCGCGACTTCGGCAGACGAAGCCGATGCCATTGCCGAGGAGTTGGATTTTCCAATACTTGTGCGCCCTAGTTATGTGCTTGGAGGGCAGGGTATGAAGATCGTGATCAACAAACAGGAATTGGAGGATCACGTCATCAATATTCTGAGAAAGATCCCGAACAACGTCCTGCTGCTGGATCATTACCTTGACGGGGCGATCGAAGCCGAAGCGGACGCGATCTGCGACGGGGAGAACGTGTACATCATTGGAATCATGGAGCATATCGAGCCTTGCGGGGTTCATTCAGGAGATTCCAACGCTACCCTTCCTCCCTTTAACCTGGGTGAATTTGTGCTGCAACAGATCAAAGATCACACGCACAAGATTGCCCTGGCACTGGAAACAGTTGGATTGATCAACATCCAGTTCGCGATTAAAGATGACATCGTCTACGTGATTGAGGCCAATCCAAGAGCGTCCCGAACAGTTCCGTTCATCTCAAAGGCCTACAACGAGCCCTATGTGAACTTCGCCACCAAGATCATGCTGCGCGAAAACACCCTGGCGGATTTCGACTTCAAGCCTCACCTGGAAGGATACGCGATCAAACAGCCGGTGTTCTCTTTCAACAAGTTCCCCAATGTGAACAAAAGCCTTGGACCCGAAATGAAATCAACGGGAGAAAGCATCCTGTTCATTGACGGTTTGAAAGACGACGAGTTTTACGAATTGTATTCGAGAAGAAAAATGTACCTGAGCAAGTAATCCTTGCCTCAGGTACATTCGTTTTTTTAAAGGAATTCCACGGCTCCGGAGGCCACATCGTAGATGGCACCGGCTATAACAATCTCGCCGTTGTCTTCCATTTCTTTGAGGATAGGACTGTCTTTGCGGATTTGCTCGATTGAGTTCTCGACATTTTTTACGGCCACTTCTTCTATGATCTCTGGGGTGAGATCACCTTTGACGACGCTGCCGACTGCCGGTTGGATCTTCTCCAGAAGTGGCGTTATATTTCCCAGCTCGACGTGCTTGCAAGCCGAAGTAACTGCCCCGCAACGCGTGTGACCGAGCACAAGCACCAACTTGGAACCCGCCACCTTGCAGGAATACTCGAGAGAGCCTAAAATGTCTTCATTGACGATGTTTCCGGCAACCCTGACATTGAAAATGTCTCCGATGCCCTGATCGAACACCAATTCGGCAGGAACCCTGGAGTCAATGCAACTCAGCAAAGCAGCAAAAGGAAACTGTCCGCTGCCAGTTTTGTCAACCTGGCTGAGCAAATCCCTTTCGGTCTTCTTGTTTTGCAAGAATCTCCGGTTGCCTTCTTTCAATCTCATCACGGCATCATTGGGCCTGATGCTGGCCTGAATTTCTTTGGTTAGGGTCTCCATGTCTGTTTATTTTTTTTAAAAGTAATGCATTTTTTCGAACCAAAACAACTCTTAATGCACAGCACTTTGCCTAGTTGCCATCCAAATGCCCGATAGAATAAGCACACCGCTGAATAAATGAATCAAGCTGACCCTCTCCCCGAGGAATAAAAATGCAAGAATTCCGCTGAACAAAGGAATCAAGTAATAAATCATGCTCGCCTGCGTGGGGCCAATCAGGTCAACAGAGCGATTCCACAAAAAGTAAGCGATTACGGAAGCGAAAATCCCAATGTATAAAACACCCGTGATCGCGATTGGCTGATAAGAGCTTAGTGGAATTCGATCCGTGGTGATGAAAAAGAGCAAGGCCAAAAAGAGCCAACCGACGAGAAAGGTTGTCCCCAGAAAGCTCAGGGGCTGAATCTCGACGGGACGTTGTTTGACCATAAGGCTGTAGAGAGCAAAAATGAAAGAAGCGAGAAGCATCCAAAGATCTCCTTCGACAAATGAAAGCCTCAACAGCATGCGGAAGTCACCTTTGGTGAGCAAGAGCAGAACACCTGTTACGATAATTGCTACTCCAACTATTTTATTCGACGTAATTGGAACCCCGTAGAAAATGCGGGACAACACTATTGTGAATACAGGGAAGGTGATCGAAATCAAGGAAAGGTTCAACGCGCTGGAAGTTTGGCCTCCAACATAGATAAGGGTATTGAAAATCGTAATTCCCAGTATCGATAGTGTCAAAAGATACGGAACGTGCCTGGCCAAAATCGATCTTTGAGCGACAATAGATTTGATCGTGAGGGGAAAAACCAGGGCAACTGCCACGGTCCACCTCCAAAAAGCAAGCGGTAAAGGCTCGATTTCGGCGTTCAATCCTCTTGCGACCAGAAAATTACCAGACCAAATTAAAGTAGCTAAGGCCGCAAATAAAAACCCCAGTCGATTCGTTGTTATTTTAAATTTCTTATTCAACAATAGGCTGATTAATTGAAGTCGACGTCAATATATGTGCGAACATAGTCAATATCCATGAACAATGGAAAATGTTAAAAACCTATATTTGCTTTAAAAAAATAGCATGAACTACATCCTTTTTGATGGCCCCTATCGTGACCATCTGCTGCCTCTCACCTACACCAAACCGGTTGCGGATCTTAGGATCGGCATCCTAACGATACGCGAAAAATGGGAAAAATGGCTTGATACCACGACCACCTCGGTTACAGAGGAATACCTGTCGGGGAAGTTTCCAATGGTGGAAATGGCCGAGAATATCATGATCTGCGGTTCAGTGCTGCCCAGCCCTGAACTTGTCGGGCAAGTACAATCACTTCAAAGCGGTCAGGCGATTTATCAGAATGAGGAATTGCTGGCTTTCCATGCCAGGGAAAATGAGGAAGTTGATCTCCTGTCAATTGAACGAATTGAATTCGAGGGTGAACTCATCATCATACGACATACCTGGGATCTGTTTCGAAACAACGGCCCGGCGCTTGAAGCTGATTTCAAGCTTCTTACAGAGGGTAGAAAATCGGCACCCATCCCATCGACCGTCCACTGCATAAACAAAGAAAGAATCTTTCTGGAAGAAGGCGTGGATATCGAAATCGCGGTTTTGAATGCCAAAAAGGGACCCATCTACATCGGCAAGAATGCCGAGGTGCACGAGGGCAGCCTGATTCGCGGGCCCTTCGCCATGGGTGAGTACTCCGTGGTAAAAATGGGCTCCAAAGTATACGGCCCAACCACTCTTGGGCCCAAGTCAAAAATCGGGGGTGAGGTTAACAATGCGATCCTTTCGGGATATTGCAGCAAAGGTCACGACGGATACCTGGGCAATGCAGTAGTTGGAGAATGGTGCAACATGGGAGCCGACTCCAACAATTCAAACCTCAAGAACACGTATGCCGAGGTAAAAATGTGGGACTATGCCGAGGAGCGTTTCGTAAAAACAGGTTTGCAATTCTGTGGTTTGATCCTTGGGGATCACTCAAAAACGGGGATCAACACCATGTTCAATACAGGAACCGTCGTAGGGGTCAGCGCCAACATCTACGGCAGTAATTTCCCGAGAAATTTCGTACCTTCTTTCTCCTGGGGAGGAGCTCTTGGTTTCAAAACTTATACTTTAAGTAAAGCAATTGAAACTGCTGAATTAGTGACGAAAAGAAAAAATGAAGATTTCACCGAAGAGGATCGAAAAATATTTGAGCACATCTTTGAATTGAGCAGCAAATTCAGAAAGAGCTAAAGAATTAAATTGAAACCCATGAAACGCATTGTTGCTCTTACCGGGGCAGGCATGAGCGCCGAAAGCGGCCTGAGAACTTTTCGGGACGCCGACGGGCTTTGGGAAGGTCATGACGTAATGCAAGTCGCTTCTCCGGAAGGATGGCGACGTGATCCGGAATTGGTTTTGGATTTCTACAACCAAAGAAGACGACAGCTTTTTGAGGTAAAACCCAATCGAGGACATGAGCTGTTGGCAGGACTTGAGCAGCGCTATAGCATCGACGTGGTGACCCAAAATGTGGATGACCTCCACGAAAGAGCGGGAAGCTCCAAGGTGCTTCACCTGCACGGCGAATTGCTCAAAGTGAGAAGCTCACGGGATGAGCGTCTGATCAAAGATTGGGAAACGGATCTCTTACTGGGCGATTTGTGTGAGCTGGGAAGTCAGCTCCGGCCCCATATTGTTTGGTTTGGTGAAGCCGTTCCGATGCTGGAAACTGCAGCACAGATAACTGCTGAGGCCGACATCATCATCATCATCGGCACCTCGATGCAGGTGTATCCGGCGGCAAGCCTCATTCATTATGCCAAACCGGGAGTTCCGATCTATTTTATAGACCCAAGGCCAACGATCCAGGAATCTCAATTCTCTAACCTGACTGTCCTGGAGGAAACAGCCGTATCAGGCATGGAGAAACTGATTGAGCTTCTGTGAAGTAAATTTGCAATTGACCGATTCGATTCGGTTGGCGCGACGCTACTGAGAAGAGATAAGCTTGGAAATAGCTTCGAAGAGCTGGCCGTCAGACACCACGCCTCCCTGTCGTATCAAATCAAAGATTTCCTCATTCCTTTCTTTGGCATATGTCTTCTGACCCTTCAGGTATTCGATCTGCGGATCGCCTGAATTGTCCAAAAACCAGTTGAAATCCTCTTCTTTGAGCAAGTCTATTCCTTCTTTGTTCACTTTGACAACTATCCGATGAATCGCATCCGCCTCGCATTTGAAAAGATTCAGGGATCCTGGAGAAAAGTGATCGAGGTAATTGGCTTTGGTCAGTACCTTCTCCCAGACAAAATCACTGAAAACTTCCAACTCTTTCTCGGCGAGCTCCGGCTTTTCTTCCTTGATCCGGGTCCACTCCTTGACATCGATGCTCTGGGCTGCCAGGAAAACGGCAAACTCCTCGTGCAGCTCTTCAAATTGTTCTTTGGTGAGTTTCTCGTACTTCATTTCCGGTTCCCTGTTTTAAAAAGCGCAAAATTAGTCAAAAACAAAATTAATATCGTATATTTGCACGCTCAAAATTTAACTATTAAACAACGATTATGAATCATTACGAAACTGTTTTCATTTTGAATCCCGTTTTATCTGACTCTCAGGTAAAGGAAACAGTAAAGAAGTTTGAGGACTACTTGGTTTCTAGAGGTGCCGAAATGATTTGGAAAGAAGATTGGGGCCTGAAGAAGCTGGCTTACCCGATCCAAAAGAAAAAGACCGGGTTTTATCACCTTTTTGAATTCAAAATTGCCGGAGAGCACGTCGCTCCTTTCGAATTGGAATTCAGAAGAGATGACAGCATCATGAGATACCTCACGGTAAAACTCGACAAGCACGCTGCTGCATGGGCCGAGAAGAGAAGAGAAAGAGTTAAATCAAGTAATCCTAAGAAGTAATGGCTACATTAGAACAACAAGCTAAAGGAGGAAGCAAAGGAGAGATCAGGTATCTGACTCCTTTGGAAATTGATACTAAGGTAAAAGTGAAGTACTGCCGCTTCAAAAAGAACGGCATCAAGTATATCGACTACAAGGATCCTGATTTCCTCATGTATCTCGTGAACGAGCAGGGTAAGATCCTTCCAAGGAGACTTACAGGTACATCGCTGAAATACCAGAGAAAGGTGTCTCAAGCGATCAAAAGAGCAAGACATTTGGCCCTGATGCCATATGTTGGAGATATGTTGAAATAAAAACTGGATGATATTATGGAACTTATTTTAAAACAAGATGTTGCCAACCTCGGGTTTAAAGACGATATCGTTACAGTGAAAAACGGTTATGGTCGCAATTACCTGATTCCGCAAGGTCACGCTATTCTGGCAACAGAATCTGCAAAGAAGGTACTTGCTGAAAACCTTAAGCAAAGAGCTTTCAAAGAGCAGAACATTGTAAAAGAAGCCAACAAAATCGCTGAGGCGATAAAGGCCCTTGAGATGAAGATTTCTGCGAAGACAGGCGAAGGAGACAAACTCTTCGGTTCTGTTGGAGCTGCTGACGTTGCTGCAGCGCTTGCAGCGGAAGGACATGAGCTTGAAAAGAAATTCATCACCATCGCAGGTGGTCTTGTCAAGCGACTTGGAAAATACGACGCGACAGTAAGGCTGCACAGAGATGTGGTAGTTGAGCTTCCTTTTGAAGTTGTAGCTGAAAAACAAGCTTAAGCTGAGACACGATTTATTTGAAAGGCCCGATCATTGAGATCGGGCCTTTTTTTATTTAAAGGATTTGTCGTAAAATTGAACTGCGAGTCTCCAATTGTGACTGCACGTTGAGCATGAACCCCAATATCGACATTCCTGAAATTCCCAACCTGATCCACTATGCGATCCCGTTCTTCATTCTGACGCTGATCGTAGAAATCGTGCTAACTTCCAGGAGGCAGATGAAGTCGTATACATTCAACGATGCGGCGGCTTCCATCTCGATGGGACTTGGAAATGTGTTTATCGGGCTTTTTGCCAAGGCATTGGTCTTTAGTGCCTTGACCTACGTTTACCTTAATTTCAGAATATTCACCATACCTTTTGTCTGGTGGGCCTGGATCCTCGTGCTGTTGGCCGATGATTTCTGCTACTATTGGTTCCATCGGATCAGCCATGAGAACAGATTCTTTTGGGCTTCTCACGTGGTGCATCACTCCTCGCAACGGTACAATTTGAGCACGGCGCTGCGCCAGACCTGGACGGGTAGTTTTATGTCATTTGTATTCTGGCTGCCCATGGCCCTGCTGGGCTTTCACCCGATAATGATTCTCGCGCAGATGTCGGTAAGTCTCCTTTACCAGTATTGGATTCACACAGAATTAATAGACAAGATGCCACGATGGTTCGAAGCGGTCTTCAACACCCCGTCGCATCATCGCGTGCATCACGCCACGAATCCTCAGTACCTGGACCGCAACCACGCCGGCATACTGATCATCTGGGACAAATTGTTCGGGACGTTCGAACCGGAAGTTGAAAAGCCCGTTTATGGACTGGTCAAAAACATCTCCACCTACAACCCGATCAAAATAGCTCTTTTGGAATGGTATGCTATGTTTAGCGATGCCTTTACCAGCAAGACAACTTTGGTCAATCGCCTCAAATATTTCGTCAAACCCCCGGGCTGGAAGCACGACGGTACGGGTCAGGTCTCCTCAGACCTTCGCAAAGAGTGGGAAGCCTCTATTGAGGATCAACGTCGAGAATCAGCTGAATCGACTTGAACTGAGGAATGGCCTGAAAAGTGTTTCGAACCTTGATCAGTTGACTTTTAGAGACTTTTAGCGAGGCTCGTTTCGGAATCTTTATCAATAAGGTCCTGATGTATTTGTTTCGAATACGGCTTATTCCGGGCGTTGTGGGCCCCAAAACCCTGTCGCCGTAAATGCTGTGCAAGGATGTTCCCATCCATTTGGCAGCTTCCTCAACCTTATTGTAGTCCCTGTCTTTAAGGGTGATTCGTATCAATCGAACATAAGGCGGATAGCTAAATTGCCTTCGTTCTTCAAGCTGCTCGCGAAACATGCCCAAATAATCGTGCATGGAAACCTGCTGCAGGATGACGTGATAAGGGTTGAAGGTTTGAATCGCCACCTTGCCTCGTTCTGCAGAGCGACCTGAACGGCCCGAAACCTGAACCATCAGCTGAAAGGTGCGCTCATGCGCCCTGAAATCAGGAAAATTCAAGAGATTATCTGCGTTCAAAACACCTACCAGGCTGACATTGCCAAAATCAAGACCCTTGGTGAGCATTTGTGTGCCCACGAGGATGTCGACCTCCCGAGACTGAAAACTTCTCAACAATTTTTGATATGCGTATTTGCCACGAGTCGTATCGAGATCCATGCGCGCGGATCGGGCCTGAGGAAACAGGGTTTGGAGCTCGGTTTCGATCTGCTCGGTCCCGAAGCCCTTTGTGTCGAGGGTTGGGCTGTCACAAGCCGGACACACCGATGGAAGCGGTCTGCTGTGTCCACAATAGTGACAACGAAGCTCATTTCGGTATTTGTGAAAGGTCAGGCTTACATCGCAATTCGGGCATTGGGGAGATACCCCGCAGGTCTTGCATTCGACCACAGGTGAAAAGCCCCTTCGATTCTGAAAAAGAATGACCTGCTTCTTTGCAGCCAGGGCTTCCTCGACAAGTTTGACCAAGCGATCGGAGAAGTGACCCGACATTCTTTTCTTTCGGTATTTTTCCTTGATATCCACCAGCTCGATTTCCGGGAGCATGATTTTGCCATATCGTTCTTGCAACTCAACCAAACCGTACTTCCCTTCCTGGGTGTTCAAATAGCTCTCGATGGAAGGTGTGGCACTGCCCAAAAGGACCTTTGCGCCGTGCAAATGACCCATCATTATTGCAGTATCCCTGGCCTGGTAGCGCGGGGCCGGATCAAATTGCTTGTAGGACGCATCATGTTCTTCGTCTACGATGATCAGCCCGAGCTTGTCAAAGGGAAGCAGCACCGAAGATCGGGCTCCCAGTATGACGCCGGTCTTTTCCTTTTTTGCCAGAAGATTGTTCCAAACCTCCACCCTTTCATTGACCGAATAGCGAGAATGAAAGACCGAGATGTGATCCCCAAAAAAGTTGCGCAATCTTTCAATAATATGAGTGGTCAGCGCAATTTCAGGAAGCAGATAGAGAACCTGCTCTCCACGGTTGAGCGTCTCGCGAATAAGTTTCATGTAGATCTCTGTCTTGCCACTGGATGTGACCCCGTGCAACAGGCATACTTCCCGACTTTGAAAGACTTCGCGAATCTTTGCCAGGGTGTCCTCCTGCATTGGGCTGAGCTTTTTCAAACTTTCTTCTTCCTGGCTGAATGAAACCCGATCCTCCCGAACCTCCTGCTCAATCAGAATTTGTTTTTTAATCAGTGCCTGGATGGAGGCTGGTGTGACCTCAGGGTTCTTCTTGAGCGATTTTAGAGGTACCCACGGCTCTCCTTCCAACAAGGCAACTTCCTCGCCCCTGGCCCTGAGACTGAAGAATGACATTAGCCCGATTCTCTGCTGCGGCGCCCTTTCAAGATCATCGAGAATCTTATGCATTTCTTCCTCTCCCGCAAATACAGGATTGAGCCTTACGTATTTGACCCACTTGGGCCTGTACTTCTCAAATATCTCCTCCTTGACTTCCACGATGCTTTTCTCGATCATTTTGCGAACAAGGGGCAGGACGCTTTTCCGCTCCAGGATCTTTCCGAGCTCCTCAACCTTGAGCTTGCTTTGATGCTCAAGCGCTTCGACAACCAGTGATTCGTCCGGGCTCAAATCTTCAAAAGCCTCGAAAGCTTCATTTTTATGGATCCAGGTTTCACTTTCGATAAGAAAGGCATTGGGGATAGCTGCTCTCAGTACCTCGCCCAGGCTGCACATGTAGTATTCGGCGATCCATTCCCAGAGGGTCAATTGCCTCTGAGAAAGCACAGGCTCCTCGTCGAGTATCTGGTAGATTTCCTTGGCTTCATAAGCGGTAGGCGCCTCCTGGTGGATGCGGTATACTATCCCGGTGTAGATCTTTGAATTCCCAAAAGGGACGGCCACGCGCATCCCCGTCCTCATAAAAGAGGCCTCAGCCTGAGTAATGGCATAGGTGAAAGCCTTTTCTAGCGGAATGGGCAATATGACATCCGTAAAGTACATTGACACGAAGCTAAAGTTTCTCTAACTGAAAGACAAAAAAAACACCTTCTAAAAAGAAAGGTGTTTGATAAGTTTTAATGTTGCTATTTGAGATCAGTTGCTCTCGATCCACTTCACGACGGAAGGGTCTGTCGGAAGCGTTCGGGGTTCGATCACCATCGCAAGCTCTCCTTTCTCATCAATGAGGTACTTCTGGAAGTTCCAGGCAACCTCTGAATCCTGCAAGCCATTTTTCGACTTCTCAGTAAGAAACTGGTAGACCTGGTGCTTGTCATCACCTTTCAC
>CBDUAY010000066.1:0-13769 GCA_965365245.1 uncultured Flavobacteriaceae bacterium
CTCCGTTTCGTGCCCGAGATGAACCAGCTGGTCAGACACAGTATGAGCCTGCCAAAGTGCCAGCTGACTGGATCTGGTTCCAATGCGGATAACGGTTTTCATGCTATTCTTCAGTAGTCTCTTCCAGGTTGAATACCTCTTTCATCACTCGGATGCTCTGATTTGCCCTCGAATTGTCGGCTTTCAGATGAAGCGCGAATTTTGAAACTATTTTACTGATCATTTGTGAAGTTACGTCTTCAAGGAGCTCAATGTTTTCGTGTTCAGCTTTTCTCGCGTGGGCCGTAATGGCGTCCTGCTGGATCATCTCCAGCGATTTCTTCAGCGAGTTGATCGCGGGGGTGCTCTTGCGAAAAGAGAGCCATTCGTAGAACTCGACCTTGTATTTTTGAATGATTTCCTCTACCAGAGGAATCTGCTTTCTTCTTTCTTCCAGGGTCTGCTCTGTTTTTTCAGATAACACGTCGACGTCGATTATCTCCTTGTCTTCTTGATTTGACAATTCGGGATCGACATTTCTCGGGACCGAAAGATCTATGATAAGCTGTTTTTTTCCGCTTTTTACATCCGTAGCTTTCACTGTGGGGCTCGATGCTCCGGTGGCGACGATCACAATGTCGTTCTTCTGGATTTCCTCCTGCAGCTCTTCGTGCTTCCTGGCTTTGACGGGAACGCTTTTGGTCAATTCAAAAGCCTTGGAATCTGTTCGATTGATCACGGTGACTTCGTGCCCCTTCAGGTATTCCGAACAGCTCTTGGCAGTGCTTTCACCAATGTCACCCAATCCGTATACCAGGATTCTCTTTCCGTCGTATTCCTTGTATTTGTCTTTGATGTACTGTATCGCTGCGTAGGAAACCGTGGTCGTTCCAGAGCTGATGCTGGTCTTGTTTTTCGTTTCCTTGCTCGCGTGCAGAGCCGTGTTGAACAAACGCTCGAGGTAAGCATTGAGCGTACCCGCTTTTTTCGCCTGACCAAACGCATCTTTCAACTGCCCCACAATCTCATAGTCACCCAGTATCTGACTGTCAAGACCCGTGGCGATTCTAATGACATGCTCAGCTGCTTCGCTGTTCTTGTATACATAAGAAACTTCAGCAAATTCTTCGACTTTGCCCTTAGAATATTTACACAATAAAGATATCAGCTGAAAGGGGTGTTTGGAAAAGCCCATGATCTCAACGCGGTTGCATGTAGACAACACAACAACACTGTTGACACCATTATCCTTGGCTTCAGACAAAAGGGCCATCTGCTGGTCCTTGCTTAAACTGAACTTGCTCCTGGTTTCTACGTCGGCCTTTTTATAATTGAGACCGATTAGGTAGAACTTTTTGCAATCCGGGTTTTTAGTCATTCCTGTGGTATTCGTTACATCTTAGTTATTAATCGTATTCCAAAGAAGAGTTGGTTCAAAATTACGCTCCAGGAAAATTAAAAACTATGACATATATCACCTCCAAAACTCTTGTTCCGTAAATTAGAATCTTTCTAAATAACAGTAATTATAGGTGTTGGCAAGCGATTTGATTTTTTAGTCGTGACAAAAATATAGACTTTGCCGTCCAATAGATATCGGAAGAAACAAAAAAAATATCGATAGAAGTTTATCGAATTAAGCTTCAAAAAGAAATTCGCCCAATTCAGTTAAAAGCTAAAAATAGTATCTTTGCACAGTTTGAAAAACTAACTAAAAACAGTTCATTTTGGCGAAAAAAGGAGTTTTACTTGTCAACCTGGGTTCACCAGACAGCACAAAGGTTAGCGATGTCCGAAAATATTTGGATGAATTCTTAATGGATGAAAGGGTGATTGACATCGCCTACTGGAAGCGATTTTTGCTTATTAAGGGTATAATACTCAACACGAGACCCAAAAAATCCGCTGCAGCCTATAAAAAAATATGGTGGAAGGAAGGGTCTCCGCTGGTGGTGATCTCAGAACGATTCACCGAGAAACTGCGCAAGCACATGGACCTTCCTGTTGCTTTAGGGATGCGTTACGGATCGATGAGCATTGAAAAGGGCTTCAAAGAATTGATTGACCAGGGCGTTGATGAAGTGCTGCTTGTCCCATTGTATCCGCATTATGCCATGTCTTCCTATGAGACAGTGGTTGAGAAGGCGAAAGAAGTGATTGAGAAGTCCTTCCCAAAGATCAAAATGGATTTGGTGGAGCCTTTTTACAATAAATCGGACTATATCGAGGTGATGTGCCGTAACATCGAGGAGCAGCTCAAAGGCTTTGAATACGATCACATTCTCTTCTCGTATCATGGAATTCCCGAGCGACATATTTACAAATCAGATTTCACGGGCTCTCATTGCAAGATAGATGGCAGTTGTTGCCAGGTCAAGTCAGAAGCGCACAAGACCTGTTACAGGCATCAGTGCTTTGAGACAACAAGGGCCATCGCCGGGCAGATGAAATTAAAACCTGGCACCTACAGCGACTCCTTTCAGTCTCGCTTGCTCAAGGACCCGTGGTTGAGGCCGTATACCGATTTTGAATTGGAGCGACTGGCCGAAGAAGGTGTCAGGAAATTGGCAGTTGTAACTCCTGCATTCGTTTCAGACTGTCTCGAGACCCTGGAGGAAATCGCCATGGAAGGCAAGGAGGAATTCATCGAAGCTGGTGGTGAGGATTTCAGGCACATCGGATGTCTGAATGATTACGATCCCTGGGTGGAGGTCATGAGCAACTGGATCAAGGAGTGGGAAGTCGCCGACCTCGAACCGGCATTGCAGTCTTAATTTTAGGCAAATGGAATACCTGTACATCAAATCACTCCACATAATTTTTGTAACTACCTGGTTTGCCGGCCTATTTTACATCATTCGACTCTTCATATACTATAAGGAGGCAGATGAAAAGGATGAGCCAGCCCGGTCTATATTGAAGAAGCAGTACGCATTGATGTCAAAAAGACTCTGGTACATCATCACCTGGCCCTCTGCTGTTTTGGCTACCCTTTTTGCTGCCTGGCTGCTCTGGCTTCAGCCCTTTTGGCTGGAGGCACCCTGGATGCTGATCAAACTCGGATTTGTCCTTTTGCTATACGCTTATCACTGGTCTTGTCACGTGATGTACAAACAGATAGAAAAGGGTGATTTGAAATACTCGGCTTACGCTCTGCGGATCTGGAACGAAGTCGCCACGATCATTCTTTTTGCCTGCGTATTCCTGGTGGTTCTGAAAAACACACTCGGCTGGGTCTTCGGGGTGCTGGGAATTGTTGGTGTTTCGGTGGTGCTGATGCTGGGGATCAAACTTTACAAGAATATTCGGGCTAAGAACAGCTGGGACAAGGGATAAATCGTGGAGAATCTTAGCATGAAAAAAAGGTTTTGGATCGGGCTTCTCTTTGATGCCATAGGAATGCTTTCCTTTTTCTTTCCTGTCGCTGACGTTGTTTGGGCACCCCTATCTGCCTATCTGATGATCCGCATGTATCCGGGAACAACGGGTAAGATAGCCGGGGTTGTTTCTTTTTTGGAGGAAGCCATACCGGGATTCGACTTCTTTCCTTCCTTCACGCTTACCTGGCTGTATTCCTATTTTTTCGAGAGACGCAAACTTACTTGAGGAAGCGTTTCAGCCCCATGCGTTGCAACATCTTCTTCTCCATGTTCCAGAAGAACTTCTTTTGACCGAAAAGTGCCCCGACAAAAACCAGGGTGATTTGATAGACGATAAACACGACGAGTATCCGAATCGGCCAATAGATCAGAGGGTTGGTCGTTTCCCTGGAAATTCCGATCAGTTCGGTAATAGGGTTGGTAAGATACATGGAAAGCGACCCATTGATGGCAAAGACGATAAAGATTATGACAATCTGGAAATTGGACTCAATGCCCCATCGTTCCTTCAATTTATCCATTGATCAAAATTTTGGCAAATGTAACCATTCTGAAAATAATTCACAGATTTTTTCTAAAAAAGCGACTCGCGTTGGGATTACTCACTGCTTTTGCCACTCCTGGGGAGAGAAATATTTTACTATCTTCCCGGCTCAATTCAAGAAGGAGAAATCTCAAAAATCCAAAGGGAAATGAAAAAAATGGCTCTACACTGGAAAATATTGATCGGAATGGTGCTCGGAGTGCTCTTCGGTTTGCTCATGGTCAACTTTTCATGGGGCAAGGAAGTCGTTCAGGACTGGATCAAGCCTTTCGGAACCATTTTCATCAACGCCTTGAAGCTGATTGCCGTTCCGCTGATCCTGGGATCGCTGATTACGGGGGTTTCTGATCTCAAGGACATTTCCAAGCTCTCCAAAATGGGAGGGAAGACAGTGATCACTTATTTATTGACGACAATCATCGCTGTTTCGATTGGGCTTTTCCTTGTTAACGTCATTGTGCCTGGTAAATCCATAACAGAAGAAACCCGGGAGGAATTGGTTTCGAATTATTCTCAAAGCACGCAAAAATACAAGGACGAGGCTAAGAATCAAAAGGAGCAGGGTCCGCTTCAGGCCCTCGTGGACCTCGTGCCGGACAATATAATAGGAGCATCAGGGCAGAACAAGAACATGCTGCAGGTGATTTTCTTTGCCATCTTCTTCGGGGTCGGTCTCATTCTCCTGCCGGAGGAGCGCGCCAAACCCGTTAAGGATTTCTTTTCAAGTTTCAACGAGGTCATTCTCAAGATGATTGACCTCATCATGCTGGCCGCACCCTATGGTGTGTTTGCCCTTCTCGCAGCGCTTATCGCCGAGTCGCCCAGTGCCGACTTATTCATTGCCCTGCTGTGGTATGCGCTTACCGTTGTTTTGGGCCTGACTTTGATGATCGGTTTCTACGTTGGTCTTGTCTATGCATTCACCGGTAAGAAACCCACCTGGTTCCTCCAGGGAATTTCTCCGGCCCAACTACTGGCGTTCTCTACCAGTTCAAGTGCGGCAACCCTTCCCGTAACTATGGAGCGAGTACATGAGCACCTGGGTGTGGAGGAGGAGGTCTCCAGTTTTGTGCTTCCCATCGGGGCTACGATCAATATGGATGGCACGAGCCTTTACCAGGCGGTAGCTGCGGTTTTCATAGCACAAGCCTTTGGAATGGACCTTAGTTTGGGAGTTCAGTTGGGTATTGTTGCCACGGCAACCTTAGCGAGCATCGGCTCTGCCGCCGTCCCGGGAGCGGGCATGGTTATGCTGGTGATTGTCCTTGCACAAGCGGGGATTCCGGAGGCCGGATTGGCACTTATTTTTGCCGTAGACAGACCGCTTGACATGTGTCGCACAGTAGTCAATGTGACAGGTGATGCCACGGTTTCAATGATTGTTGCCAAGACAGAGGGCAAACTTGGTGAACCCCACGTCAAGGACTGGGATGACACTTACGATTCCTGATATTTATTCTACCATCGCATCAAAACGCTGCCCCAGGTGAAGCCACTGCCGAAGGCTGCCAGCAATACAATGTCTCCTTCTTTCACCTTTCCGGTTTCCCAGGCTTCTGTCAGGGCGATGATGATGGAGGCCGCAGTAGTATTTCCGTATTTCATGATGTTGTTGTAAACCTGGTCGTCGCGTAATTTGAATTTCTGCTGAATGAATTGTGAAATTCTCAAGTTGGCCTGATGAGGTATAAACAGATCGATATCCTCAGGACGGACCTGATTCGCAGTTAGCGCTTCCATGATGACCTCGCTGAAACGGACGACGGCGTTTTTAAAAACGAAGGTCCCATCCATGTAGGGAAAGTACGAGACATCCTCTTCTTTGGACTCGATGATTTCGGGCACCCAATGTTTGATGCTGGGCGAGGCAACGATTAATTTGTCGGCGAATTTTCCTTCGCTGTGAAGGTGCGAGGAAAGAATTCCTTTGTTGGAGTCCTCGGTCCTGGAGAGCACGCAGGCTCCGGCACCATCTCCGAATATCACTGAAACTCCCCTTCCCCGGGTAGTTTTGTCAAGACCGTTCGAGTGATATTCCGATCCGATGACAAGGATATTCTTGTACATGCCGGTCTTGATGAACTGATCGGCGACAGAAAGCGCATAGACAAATCCTGAGCATTGATTCCTGACATCGAGAGCGCCGATTGTGTTCATTCCCAGCATGTCCTGGATCTGCACTCCGCACCCCGGGAAATAGTAGTCCGGACTCAGCGTAGCGAAAACGATGAAGTCGATGTCTTCATTGGAAAGTCCTGATCGCTCAATGGCTATTTTGGCAGCTTTCGCTCCCATTGTGGCAGAGGTTTCATCGCTTCCATCTGCGATCCATCGTCTTTCCTTTATGCCCGTTCTTTCCTGGATCCATTCATCGCTGGTATCCATCATTTTCGTCAGGTCGTCATTGGTGACAACATTTTCCGGCACGAAGAATCCCATGCCTGTTATTGTAGAATTGTACATCATTTTTTACAATGTTTATTTGCGTGTCCTTATTAAGCGAAGAGCCATTTGAGAATAACTCAGTTGTCCGTGAAGAAGCAAAGATAAGAATTCGGCGGGTTCTGTCATCTTGTCATAGATCAGGGTTTGGTATTTCTTTTGATTGGCAAGAGAGTGAATGAATTAAAACATTAAAAAAACATTTAAAAATATGGCTAAAGGAAAAATCAATGTTCATGTTGAGAATATCTTTCCACTGATCAAGAGGTTTTTGTACTCAGATCACGAGATATTCCTGAGAGAGCTGATCTCGAACGCAACGGATGCGACGCTCAAACTGAAGCATCTTGCTTCAATTGGCGAGTACAAGGGAGATGTCGATTCGGCCCGCCTTGAGGTGAAAATTGACAAAGAAGGGAAAAAGCTTCACATCATAGACCAGGGAATTGGCATGTCCAAGGACGAGGTTAAGAAATACATCAACGACATCGCCTTTTCAGGAGCTGAGGAGTTTCTTGAAAAATTCAAGGACGAGAAAAACGATGCCGGGATTATCGGGCACTTTGGTCTGGGATTCTATTCCGCCTTCATGGTGGCCAGCCAGGTCGAGATTCTGACGAAATCGTACAGAGAAGACGAAGAAGCTGCGCATTGGATTTGCGATGGCTCTCCGGAGTATACCCTTAAGAAATCTGACAAAAAGGATCGGGGAACCGAGATTATTTTGCACATTGACGAGGATTCTACAGAATTCCTGGAAGAGCAAAGGATCAATGAGCTCTTGTTGAAATACAACAAGTTCATGCCGATCCCGATTAAATTTGGAACGGAAGAGGTGCCTGATCCGGACCACAAGCCCAAGACGGTTAAGGACAAAGACGGCAAGGAAACTACCGAGCCTCAGAAAATGATCACTGTTGACAAGATCATCAACAACACTGACCCGGCCTGGACCAAACAGCCCACTGATCTGAAAGATGAGGATTACAAGGCTTTCTACAGAGAATTGTACCCGATGCAATTTGAGGAGCCACTGTTCCATATTCATCTGAATGTAGACTATCCGTTCAACCTTACGGGGATTCTTTACTTCCCGAAGCTGACCACCAACATGGATGTTCAGAAGGACCGAATTCAGCTGTATCAGAACCAGGTTTTCGTGACCGACAATGTAGAGGGAATCGTACCTGATTTTCTGCAGATGCTTCGTGGGGTGATAGACTCGCCGGACATCCCGCTGAATGTTTCGAGAAGCTACCTTCAGGCAGATGGCGCGGTTAAGAAGATATCGACTTACATCACCAAGAAGGTTGCTGACAAACTGAGCTCTTTGTTCAAGAAAGACAGGGAGGAATTCGAGAAAAAGTGGAACGACATCAAGATTGTGATCGAATACGGAATGCTTTCAGAGCCCAAGTTCTTCGAAAAGGCCGAGAAGTTCGCCTTGTATCCGACTGTCAATGATGAGTATTTCACATTTGAAGAATTGAAAGAGAAAATCAAAAGCGCTCAAACTGACAAGGACGGTAATATAGTTGTGCTTTATGCAAATGACAAGGACGAGCAGCATGGCTTTATAGAAGAAGCGGAGTCAAAAGGGTACCAGGTTCTTTTACTCGACTCTCCGATCGTGTCTCACCTTATCCAGAAATTGGAGAATGAAGGTGACAAGGTCAAGTTTGCTCGGGTTGATGCTGATTCAATGGACAAACTGATTCAAAAGGACGAGGATCAGATCTCCAAGTTGTCAGACGAGGAGCAGGAGAAGCTGAAGGGTTATATTGAAGCAGTGGTTCCAAAAGAGAAGTACACGGTTCAAATGGAAGCCATGGATTCATCGAGCAATCCATTTATCATTACCCAGCCTGAATTTCTGAGACGTATGAAAGAAATGCAGCAGACCGGTGGTGGAGGCATGATGGGAATGAGCAACTTCCCTGAAATGTACAACCTGGTTGTGAACACCAACAGCGATTTGATGCAAAAGATCCTCAAGGCGAAAAGCAAAAGGGGTGAATACATCAATCAGGCCCTGGACCTGGCCCGTTTGTCGCAGAACCTTTTGCAGGGCAAGGAAATGACTGATTTCATCAAAAGAAGCTACGAGCTGATGAACAATTGATAAGATCTCATTGCGAGATCAATGCAGAAAAAAACCTTCTTTCAAATTTGAAAGAAGGTTTTTTTATGTTTTGGTTCGAATGTTCTATTCAATAGGAAAGTCGAAATAGGTGTCCGGGAAGGGCTCGTCTTTCAGGGTGAAATGCCACCATTCCTGGGGATAGGATTTCCATCCGTGTTTTTCCATGCGCCTCTTCAGAAGAAGCCTTAATGCGTGTTGATTTTTGGATATGGTTGCCGTATGTTCTACGCTCGATACTTCATCAAACAGGTCATAAGGGCTACCCATATTCAGAATCTGCTTGGTTTTCAGTGATACTATGGTTACGTCAACCGTGCTTCCGCGGCTGTGACCAGACTTAACAGAAATATATCCTTTGGAAAACAAATCTTTCTTGTCAAGATTAGGATAGAACTGTGCTTTCATCGTATCGTCGTTCTCATCCTGTGCCCATCGCACAAAATGATCGGTTGCCCTTTGGGGCCTGTAAGCGTCATATACCAGAAGACCAAATCCAAGCCTTTCCAGCTCATCTTGTACTTTTTTCAGTGCCTCAGCAGCTTCCCTTGTAAGCAGAACCTTGGATTCGTTGTATCCGTCAATGGGCGCACCAACAAAATTGTTGGAGCTGAAATAACGCATGTCTGATCTTAAGTTCGGCATCAATTCTTTGAGATCCACAAAGTTTTCCTTCGAAGGCGGCTCGACAGGAACCTGTGAGCCCAGTGTGGTAAAACTAAGAAATGAAAAAAGGACTAAACCTTTTAAAACTATATTCAATTTCATCATTGCAATTGTTAAGAATGCTTGTACTAAAACGAAGAAGCTACTTGTTTATTATCAATTGTACATGATTTTTTGCCTAATGCGCACTCAAGACTGAACACAGCAATTGAAAAACTGCTATACTTAGAGTGGCTGAGCCGGTGGTTGGGCATAAGATATTCGCACCTATGTAGTTAGATAGTAGGCCTTGTAATTCCGCCTTAACTGTAAATCTCATTTAGCACTTTGGCTAGTCGGATGCCTGCCTTGTGCAATTGCTCCATGACTGTATCGAGATGGTCATAAGAATATCTGTATCCCAGCTTGTCATCCTGAGATGCAGAAGCATAGACGCGTTCTGCCAATTGCCGGGAGTCATACATCCAGTCTGAAAGGGAGCCGTTTTCTATCGACCGAATCTGTTCCTTAGACAATTGCCTGACATTCTCATCCAGTTCGGTGTAACTCATGTTCCAGGACTCAATCATCTCAGAGTCCCAGACCCTGTGCAGATTTGATTTTTTATAATGCCAGGTGACTTTGATGTCGTTGCCTCCCCGATCCTCCGCTCGGCCCACATGCAGGGGCTGATGAAGATCACCTATGAGATGAACCAACAATTTTAAGTGGAAAATCTGGTCCTCCCGACTCGCGTTCTCGTCTTTCAGGACGGATATGCAGTGCTGCATCCCGGTCATGATGTCTCCCTTTTGTTCTTTCTTCGAATCTTCATATCGGGCTCCGATTGGGAAGTTCACATAGTGCCAGGTATAGTATTTGTCATAACGCTTGTCTGACTTGATCTCATCTCCAAAGGTAGAGACATAGGCTAAACTATGGCCGTTCAGCAGTTTCTCAATTTGTTTCCTGGCTCGGTTTGTCAGGTGATCTGTAGCAATTTCTCCAATGGCCCTGTGTCCGGTTTGTCCCCAATGGGGCTGCTCAGCCGGAGCTGCGAAAGAGCACAGGACGAATATCAAAGAAAAGCCGAAAGAAAACAATGAATTCATAGGGTGGTATTTTACTTGGATCAAAGGTATAAAAAAGGGGGTTCACTATTGCTAGTGAACCCCCCGGCTAACACAAATTTAATCTAAACGATGCTTACAGTCATTTGTTAATTTTGAGATATGCCATATTGAGAAAGTAAATTGTTTGATTTGGATCAATGCTCATTCATCCTGAAATCCGCATAGGCGTCCATTCCGTGCTCGTACCCGTCAAGTCCTTCGAGCTCCTCTGTTTCGGATACTCGAATGCCAACCGTCTTTTTGAGAACGAACAGGATGACAAATGATGCTGAAATGCAGATGGCAGCATATGAGACTATACCTACAAGTTGACTGATGAACTGATCCACTCCTGCCAGAGCTCCGAATAGCCCGACAGCGAGGGTGCCCCAAATTCCGCAGATAAGATGAACCGCAATGGCTCCAACCGGATCGTCAAGTCTGATTTTATCAACCAGAGCCACCGCAAATACGATAAGGGCTCCTGCGATACCTCCAATGACGATAGCATCCGTGGGGCTCATTTGATCAGCCCCGGCTGTGATTCCAACAAGTCCACCCAGGATTCCATTGAGGAACATGGTGAGGTCCAGGTTTTTGTACATGGCCGTCGAGACCATGAATGAGACCACTCCACCTGCCGCTGCTGCTAAACAGGTAGTCACAAGCGTAAGGGAAGTCAGCTCGGGATCGGCAGAGAGCACATAGCCCCCGTTGAACCCAAACCAGCCCAACCAGAGAATCAGGACTCCTGCCGTGGCCAGTGGGATATTATGACCGGGTATCGCCATGGGTTTTCCGTCTTTGAATTTGCCGATTCGTGCTCCCAGGAGCCATACGGCGACCAAAGCGGCCCATCCACCCACGGAGTGCACCAGTGTCGATCCGGCAAAGTCATAGAATGGCGTTTCTCTCATGTCGAGGAATCCACCTCCCCATTTCCAGGATCCGGCCAATGGATAGATGAGTCCGACATATATGATTACAAAGATCATAAAAGGCACAATTTTGATTCGCTCTGCGACAGCACCCGAAACAATGGTTGCAGCCGTGGCAGCAAACATTCCCTGGAAGAGGAAGTCAGTCCACCAGGTGTAACCTCCATCAGCGTACTCGGGGGTCATTCCGTTCTCAGGGGGAGTAATTCCAAATCCTGCAAAGCTGAAGAAGCCTGATGAGCCTTCAGCGAATCCAGGGTACATCAGGTTGAATCCGACAAGGCAGTAAAGCAAAAGCCCAACGGTGATGATAAAGATGTTCTTGAACAGGATGTTGATCGTGTTCTTTTGACGCGTCAGTCCGATCTCGAGGAAAGCGAACCCCATGTGCATGAAGAACACAAGGGCCGTACAGATCATCATCCAGACATTATTTATAGTAAGTAATTCCATAGTAGTATTCGTTAAGATTTTATTTGATGTTAGTTCAGGGTTTCTCCGCCTTTTTCTCCGGTTCTGATTCGATAGCATTCGGTGATGTCAGATACGAATATCTTTCCGTCGCCTACCTGACCCGTCGCCCCGGCTTCCAGAATGGCTTTGATGGTCACTTCTTCGAAGTCATCATTGACAACGATTGACAGATATCTACGCTGTATGTCACTTGTGCTATAGGTGACACCTCGATAGACATGGCCCTCTTTTTCGTTTCCCCGTCCGGTTGCATCCCAGTAGGAGAAGAAGTTTACACCCACATTGTGCAAAGCCTCTTTTACATCAGAATACTTTGACTTTCTGATAATTGCTTCAATTTTTTTCATAATAATGTATCGTTTGTTTAGAATTTGTATACAGCTGCTACCAAGAAGGACGCTAGTGAACCTGTAGGTTCAAGATCGTTGTTCAAGAAGGTGTCCTCACTTGTTGTGTCAATTCTGAATTCAGGAATGATCATCAGGTCACCGATCGCGTAATTGCCTGTCAAAGTGAATTCAAATGCGTTGGCATCTCCATCCGAATCATAGCCTCCAATGGCGCCTACGCCTCCGTCTCCTTCAGCAAAATACTCCGCTCTGAATCCGAGGGCAAAAGGGTCGGAAATCTGCAATTGTGGATAGATGGCAACTCCATAGAAAGAAGCGTCGGTGTTGTTATCCTTGAAATAAGTTGCATTCAGACCGAAGTAGAAAGAATCGGTAATGTCGAACCCTGTTGTAAGATCGACCTGGAACTGGTATCCGTAGAGAAAGTTCAGGTAGATGTCTTTATAGGCCAACTGTGCCCCGAAAGTATAAGTGTTTTCCGGGTTGAAGTTCGTAAAGTCATTGTCGTTCATCGCTGCCAGCAACAAAGAGAAGTCATCGGTGATGGCCCAGTCCATCTTCAGTCCGGTATGTGAAAAAGGTCCATACGAGAACATGTATGAAGTGGAATAGTTGAAGTTCCCGGTGGGCGAAATCACTTCATAGCCCAAAAAAGTGTTGAAGTTACCAAAGGTCAGGGTTACACGGTCGGATACATTCCAGTAAACATAAAGCTGGTTCACGACCTGTGAGCTGTTGCCGAGGTCAGCTGTTCCGTCACCGTCAATATCCCATTGCAAAGACCCGAAAACAGCATCCACACCTCTAGGACCAAATACCAGATCGGCTACTGCTCCAACTTTCTTTCCTTCATAGGATAGAATCAGATTCGCCATACCTATTGAAAAACCATTTCCGTTGGCAAAGGACGTGTTCGGGGTCTGGCCATTTTCTCCACCATTTGGCGCCCCCATGTTCGCGCGGTAGTATACATCGGCACTACCTCCCCAGGTGAATTTTTTCTTTTTGGCTTCTGTTTCCCCTGAAGTGCTGAGGCTATCAGCATCTTGCGCAAACATAATTGTCGCTGAAAGCATCAGTGCCAGTGTGAGGAATCTTTTTTTTGAGTAATTTTTCATAATAATGTAGTTAGTAATACGTGTATAATGTTAGAATTAATCAAGGTAAATGTATATTATATTGATTAATACCCCCTAAAAAAATAGGGTATTAAGTATAAAATTATACATATAGAAATTTCTACCCCTCAAAAATTAGGGGTTGATAATTTAAAAAGTGAATATTTTGAATGTAACAAGAGACTGAAAGCGAAAATTTCAAGAAAGTATATCAATATAGGTTGTAATAATATTAAAATAGTATCATAAAGATTTCATAAATTTCCTATATTTGTTTTGAGATACAGAAAATCGATTCGAAATGACGTGTTTTGATTCTGTATAGGCGAAATTTAAATACCAAGGATTCATGAAAGAATACAAAATCATCAAACAGACCGGAACCGCTGTAAAATCCCAGCAGAATTTTGAGGATTTGATCAACAGCTATGCAAAGATGGAATGGCGTGTTGTAAACATGTTTACCCACCGGGGAATTCTAAAGGCTTTGATCGAGCGAGATAAAAAAGAGGAGGAGCAATGAGCAAGAAAGCATTTGCCTTGCGTATGGATTCAGAGCTTTTCAAGGCAGTTGAGAATTGGGCGAAAGATGAATACCGTTCCGTGAACGGGCAGATAGAATGGATACTCTTCAAGGCCTTAAAAGA
>CBDUAY010000067.1:0-13754 GCA_965365245.1 uncultured Flavobacteriaceae bacterium
GCACAAGGTGAACCTGGTTGTTCGTGGTTTGCCTGTACGCTCTCAAACAATACCTTCCAAATCGGGTTTCCAGGCTGAAATCCTCTACTTTCTCGATCAGGGAGTCATGGTTCATCCTATAAGCTACCAAATCCTCGATGGAGATGATCTTCAGATCGTATTTCTCGGCAACCTTCATCAATTGAGGCAATCGCGCCATGCTGCCGTCTGCATTGAGGATTTCCACGAGGAGCCCGGCTGGTTTCAATCCGGCTAATCGCGCCAGATCTATTGCAGCCTCAGTATGACCCGTTCTGCGCAAGACGCCACCTTCTTTGGCTCTAAGAGGGAAAATATGCCCTGGTCTTCCCAGATCTTCTGGCCTTGTATCTTCTTCTGTCAGCGCTTTTACCGTTTTAGCCCTGTCATGTGCAGAGATTCCTGTGGTGCAACCATGACCGATCAAATCAACGGATACAGTGAACTGTGTATTGTGAAGTACCGTATTCTTTCCGACCATCAAGTCGAGATGGAGGTCTTCGCACCTCGATTCCGTCAAGGGCGTGCAAATAAGTCCCCTTCCGTGAGTGGCCATGAAGTTGATCATTTCCGGGGTTACTTTCTCGGCTGCCGCAATAAAGTCTCCTTCATTCTCCCGGCTCTCATCATCAACAACGATTATGAGCTTTCCCTTTTTAATGTCCTCAATGGCGGCTTCAATAGCATCGAGCCTTATTTCAGTTCGCGTGGTCTTATCCATCCGTCAGGTTTGTTTCTTGTCCAGTTTGAATACTCTGTTTATAAAATTTGTAATCGGCTGTAAAAAGGCATCGATATTGAAAATGCCCTTGTCGTTCGTAGCCCGGATCATCAGCAGGATTCCAAATGGAAGCAATACGAAAGTCGCTAACCAACCGCCGATAAATGGAGATACCGTATTGGACTCCGCCATGTTCTTTCCCAAAGTGGAAATGAAGAAATATACGACAAATATTATGATCGCTATAATCATGGGAAGCCCAAAGCCACCTTTGCGAATAATGGAGCCCAAAGGCGTGCCCACAAAGAACAGAACCAGACAGGCTACGGAGAACGCGATTCTCTTGTGAAATTCTGTGTTATAACCGTTGATGATCTTTTGCCTGTCTTTGAGGGTGTCCTTGAAATTACTGAGATTGTCGACATTTCCCTGGGCCGTGATATAGGCATTGTCAACCAGCATCTTGAGGCTCTTCTCATCAAAATTATCCATGATTTCTGGCTCCAACGGGCTTCCTTGAATCGTGTCCTGGCTCAAACCACCGGCTTTGAGCGACAAATACAGGCGCTGTGCTCTGTTTCCAATAAACTCCTTGTAGGGCGTCTGCAAAGAATCGATGTAGAACTCGAGCTGCCTCAAACTCAACATCTCTTTTCCTGTTTTGTATTTGACGTCGTCCGGATCGAAATCCCCAATATTGGAAACGTCAATATTCACCTCATACTTGTCAAAATGAGCCTTCGTGAAAGCCATTTTTTTACGAACCAGCTGGGTCGACTTGTTCCCGATGATGTCTTCGTAATAAAAGCCGTCCTCCAGCACGAGAGTCAGGTACCGACTTCCTTCTTCAGAAATGATTTCGCCCTGCTTCGCAGTAATGACCTTGTTGTTCACCGCGTTCGACCTGAGCTCGTAAATCAGCACATTCCTGAGGAAGTTCTCATCTTTGCCGAATTTCTCGTCAAACTTTATGCTGTAATTAGGGATTTCAGTGTTGAAGGTTCCCGCAACCAGAGCCAGTCCCGGTTCCTTCATCCGCATGTTGTAAATAAGGTTCTTGGATTTCAGAGAGGCATACGGAAACACATAATTCAAAAAAAGGAAATTGCCAATGCTCATGACAAACATCAAAATGATCAAAGGACGTATGAAGCGCTGAAGCGAAATTCCTGCCGATTTTATCGCGGCAAACTCATAATTCTCGGCCAGGGCGCCCAATGCCATGATGGACGACAGCAGAATCGCCACCGGCAGAGCCGTCGGAACCATCATAAGGGCCATGTAGCCCAGAAACTTCATGATGATCACCAGACCAATTCCCTTTCCGGCGATTTTGTCAAATTGAAGCCAAAGGGCCTGCATGATCAGTACAAAGAGGATCACAAAAAAGGTTGCAAGAAACGGGCTCAGGAAACTCTTAAGTATGTACCGATTTAGAATCTTCATTTTTTCGGAGTCACAACTACCTATTTATCAGGTAGTTCATATCTGTATACTTTTTCTCGTCAAAAGCAAAAGCATCGTCTCCAATGTTCCCATCGGTTTGCATGTTTCGAGCTGTGAGGGTCGTTCTCGTTTCATTGTTGCCGATCTCAATCACCTGGTAGATGTGTTTAGTGCTGACTTCAATGCCCACAAGGATGGAAGCCACCTCTGAATCAGAATCAATAGGAGTCAATCGGACGAACTGAATCTTTTTTCCATCCCTGTTCGTCTGCTCATCCATTTCGTAGGTATAACCCGATTTGTAGAATGAGTAGAACTTTGATGGCGTAAAAGTGTTTTCCGGATCGACATCAGCATCCGAGATATTGACCTCTTCATTTTCGGGAATGATGGTGTAGGTCTTTGATCCGTCAAAAATCTGGGTCGATCCAAACAGGTTTACGACGTACTTCTCTCCTTTCAGCAACAAAGACCCCGTGAGCTCCTGGCTCACATCCTCTGCCTGATTGTCCAGCACATAGTCAAAATCCATAGAAATCGTCTCATATCCACTCATTGTAGAGGAAGCTTCGTCGAGCCATTTTCCCGCTTCGGGATCACCCTGGGCCATGAGACCGAAAGACAGGAAAAATAAAACGACAAAAACGATAGCTTTCGCCTGATAAAATGTCCTAACTGTATATAATTCCATCTCTTTTAAATCAATTCTTTTCATCTTCTAATAGTTGTTGGAGTGTAGCCAGATCCGTCACAAGCACCTGACGTGCCTTGCTTCCTTCAAAAGGGCCCACGATGTTTGCGGCTTCCAGCTGGTCGATAATCCTGCCCGCCCGGTTATATCCCAATTTCAATTTTCTCTGTAGTAGGGAAGCTGAACCTTGTTGCGCCGTAACCACAAGCATGGCAGCCTCTTCAAAAAGCTTGTCTCTTCCCTCGATGTCTATGTCAATTCCCGTGCCACTTTCTTCTCCGATGTATTCAGGTAGGTGATGGGCATGGGGATAGGCGCGCTGAGAACCGATGAAATCAGTAAGTCTTTCGACTTCTGGGGTATCTATAAAAGCGCATTGCAGACGCGTCAATTCGTTGCCGGTCGATATGAGCATGTCACCTTTTCCAATCAACTGATCCGCACCCTGAAAATCCAGGATCGTACGGGAATCGATTTTTGAAGTCACCCTGAAGGCCACTCGAACCGGGAAGTTCGCCTTGATGATTCCCGTAATGACATTGACCGATGGACGCTGGGTGGCAACAATCAGGTGAATTCCTATCGCACGGGCCAATTGGGCCAAACGCGCGATCGGAGTCTCGATTTCCTTCCCTGCTGTCATGATGAGATCCGCAAACTCATCAATGACAAGAACAATATAAGGGAGATACCTGTGGCCGTTTTCCGGATTCAGCTTACGTGCTATGAACTTTTTGTTGTACTCCTTGATATTTCTGACAAAGGCATTCTTCAAAAGATCATAGCGCTGATCCATCTCGATGCATAAGGAGTTCAAGGTGTTGATCACCATTGTGGTATCGGTAATGATGGCATCCTCGGTATCAGGTAGCTTAGCCAAATAATGACGTTCAATTTTGTTGTAGAGCGTGAGTTCCACCTTCTTAGGATCGACAAGAACGAATTTCACCTCGGCCGGATGCTTTTTATAAAGCAACGAGGCCAAGACCGCGTTCAATCCGACTGATTTCCCCTGTCCTGTCGCTCCCGCCATCAGAAGGTGAGGCATTTTAGCCAGGTCGACCACAAATGTCTCGTTGGAAATCGTCTTTCCCAATGCAATGGGAAGATCCATTTTCGTATTCTGGAACTTCTGGGCCGACAGCACGGATTTCATAGAAACGACCGAAGGCTTCTTGTTAGGCACTTCGATCCCAATGGTGCCCCTGCCCGGAATAGGCGCTATAATGCGAATTCCCAGGGCCGACAAAGACAAGGCGATGTCATCCTCGAGGTTCTTTATCTTGGAAATGCGAACCCCGGCATCAGGAACGATTTCATACAAGGTAACGGTCGGGCCGATCGTTGCCTTAATGCTGGCTATGCCAATTTTGTAATTGTTTAGCGTATCTACAATTCTGTCTTTGTTCGTTTCGAGCTCCGCCTTGTTGATGTGAATGTTCTCATTGGAATAGTCTCTTAACAGGTTAAGCTCGGGGAATCTGTATTTGGAAAGCTCCAGTTTGGGATCAAACTCTCCAAAATCCTTCAGCAAGGTGTTGCTTAGGTTCTCAACAGTGTGCTCCTCAAAAACCGGGTTTTCAACTTCAATTTCTATGTCCTCTTCTTTTTCGATCTCGCCGGCAGGTTGGGCCAATGGTTTCGAAAAATCTTTTTGCGTCGTTTCCGGAACTGTTTCCAGATTCAAGTCCTGCTTCTCTGAGGATAAAGACTCACCAGTCACCGTCTCAAAAGAGTCGAACTCCAACTCGATCTCCTGCTCTGCACTCTCATCTGTGCTCTCAAAGGCTGTGCCTTTAACAAATCCATCATCTGTTACATCTTCCTCCAAAATGTTCGGCTTTTCTTTTCTCTTCGGAGGGTTTGGCAGCCAGCTCTTGATCTTTTGAGGGGTGATCTTAAAACGCAGGATCACAAAAATGAGGAAGGAAAACACCAGGATCAGCAAAACGCCTGTTTCTCCCAGGTAGATCTGAAGAAAGTCATTCATCTCAAATCCGACTTTTCCACCCATCAGCTCATTGTCCTTCTTGAAATGGGCCAGGGCTAGCGAAAGCCAGATCATAATCAGCATGCCGTTGAACCAGGGTTTATACAATTGTTTCACCGGAATGTTGAGAATAATGTAAAGACCTGTAAAAAACAACAGGATGGGAAATAGAAAGGTCGCCACCCCGAATCCGTCATAGACGAAGAAATCTGCGAGAGTGGCTCCTAATTTCCCGAGAACGTTTTCCGCGCTCAATGTCTTGTCTGAAAGATCATTGAGTATGCTTTGATCTTTTTTCCAAACATGAAGGAAGGAATAGAACGAAATGAGAAGAAAGATGGAGGCACTGAAGACCAATACTCCGAAAACCAGGTGCGTTTGCTGGCTCTTAAAAAAGCTCGATAACTTAGCCCCGCCTTTGCCTTTCTTTGCTTTGGAACTGGGTTTTTTCCGTTTCGCCATAGGCCACAAAAATACACAAATAATTTAGCTTACCATGGCCGTTGAAATCTAGAGAAATAGGGTCAATCAGCCCTTCTCAAAAGAGGTTTGCAACCTTTGGCGCATAGATGATTAAGCCGACCACAATGGCCAATACCGCTGCGAACCCAACTCCACCTGCGGCGATATCCTTGATCCTGCCGATCTTAGGATCGGGCCCCGGATGCACGAAATCGCACAATTTTTCAACCGCAGTGTTCAAACCTTCAGCGGATAGAACCATCCCGACACAAATCGTCTGGAGCATCCATTCTGTGGGCGAAATGTCCAGTAAAAAGCCAAGAATTGAAACAAGCACCCCTATCGCGAGCTGAACCATTATGCTGTGTTCTGAACGAACAAGCGTCAGCATGCCTTTAAAAGCAAAGCGCAAACTCTTGAGTCTGCCTTTGACAAAGCCATCTTGAGTTTTGCTCATGATAAAAAGGGTTTATGAATTACTCAACCCCTGCATGGGATCAGCAGAATCATATCATTTGAGCGCCTCGAGGGCAGCCTCATAATTGGGTTCCTGAGCAATTTCCGGAACCTGTTCCGTATAGGTTACGATCCCCTCTTCGTCAATGACTACGATTGCACGGGAGTGAAGTCCTTTCATGGGTCCGTTCTTTATCGTCACTCCGTATCGTCTGCCAAATTTTCCGTTGATGAAATCGGACATGGTAATCACGTTTTCAATTCCTTCAGCAGCGCAAAACCGGGAATGAGCGAAGGGCAAATCCTTTGACACGTTGATGAGAACAGTATTTTCCAAACCAGCTGCCGACTCATTGAATTTTCGCATAGAAGCTGCGCAGATGCCCGTATCAACGCTGGGGGTTATGTTGAGAAGGACCTTTTTGCCTTTGAAGTCTTTTAGCCTTCCGGTGCTCAGATCTGTTTTGACCAGTTTGAACTTGGGAGCCTTTTTTCCAATTTTGGGAAGTTTTCCAATAGTTTTGATCCGATTCCCTTTGAGTGTTATTTTAGCCATGTTTGCTTTTTATTGAGATTATACTCCATCAAATTTACGGAAAATAAAAACTCCGCAGGCCACTGCGGAGTTTGAAATTTTTATGCTTGCCCGATACCTTAACGAGCCAAAAATGATTAGAGGTGAATCACCTCATCATAAGCAGCCGCAACTGCTTCCATAACTGCCTCGCTCATCGTCGGATGGGGATGAATCGCTTTGAGCACTTCATGCCCTGTGGTTTCAAGTTTTCGGCCCAAAACAGCCTCTGCAATCATATCGGTCACTCCGGCCCCAATCATATGGCATCCTAGCCATTCACCGTATTTCGCATCAAAGATGACTTTCACAAAACCGTCAGACGCTCCGGCAGCTTTGGCCTTGCCGGAAGCAGAGAATGGGAATTTGCCGATCTTCAGATCATACCCTTCTTCCCTGGCCTGCTTTTCAGTCAACCCTACGCTGGCGATCTCCGGTGTTGCATAGGTGCAGCCCGGAATGTTTCCGTAATCAATAGGCTCCGGATTCAGGCCTGCAATTTTCTCAACGCAAGTAATTCCTTCAGCGGACGCAACATGGGCCAGGGCCGGTCCGGGCACTACATCACCGATAGCATAGTATCCGGGCAGGTTTGTCTGGTAAAAATCATTCACAAGGATTTTGTCCTTGTCGGTTACGATGCCCACGTCTTCGAGGCCCAGATTCTCGATGTTCGATTTGATTCCGACCGCAGAAAGCACGATGTCCGCTTCAAGCGTGGTTTCTCCTTTTTTGGTGTCGACGGTCGCCACTACCCCTTTGCCAGAGGTATCAACTTTAGTCACACTGGATGAGGTCATGACCTTGATTCCTGATTTTTTGAGGGAACGCTCGAATTGCTTGGATATCTCTTCATCTTCCAACGGAACCACATTTGGCATGAATTCAATAATGGTCACCTCGGTGCCCATGGAATTGTAGAAATGTGCAAATTCTACTCCAATGGCACCTGATCCAACAACGATCATGCTTTTCGGCTGCTTTGGCAGAACCATGGCCTTGCGGTATCCGATTACCTTTTCCCCATCAATCGGTAAAAACGGCAATTCTCTCGAACGGGCACCCGTTGCAATGATCACGTGATCAGCGCTGTATTCTGTCACTTTTCCATCAGCATCAGTGACGTCTACTTTTTTTCCAGCCTTCACCTTCCCGTTACCTTCAAGGATGTCTATTTTGTTCTTTTTCATCAAAAACTGAACGCCTTTGCTCATGGATTCGGCAACGCCCCTGCTTCGTTTGATCACCGCCCCGAAGTCTTTATCGATTTCCTTGGCTTTGAGTCCGTAACTGTCAACATGTTTGAGATAATCGTAAACCTGTGCGCTTTTCAGAAGCGCCTTGGTTGGGATGCATCCCCAATTGAGACAAATTCCTCCCAGTTCTTCACGTTCGACTACGGCTGTTTTGAAGCCCAATTGCGAAGCCCTGATGGCGGTTACATATCCACCCGGACCACTACCGATAATGATGATGTCGTATTTCATTTATTTTAAAATTATTTCGAATTGCAGCAAAATCGCTTCCTTGATTTCGGACTGCAAATTTAATCAAATTTTATTGCTTTCACCGGACTTATTTTACTGACGATGTAAGAGGGTATCATGAGCATGAGCAGGCAGAGCACGAGGGTTCCCAAATTGATGAAAAGCCATGCCGGCACGCTGATGTACACCGGAGCCTCATTGACATAATAGGTCTCGGGATTCAACTGAATCACCCCAAAATATTTCTGGATCAGGAGCAAACCCAATCCTATGAGATTGCCCCAGAACAACCCCTTTCCAATCAGGTAAGCGGCGTTGTAAAGGAAAATCCGACGAATGCTCCAGTTCTGGTTCCCAAGTGCCTTGAGCACACCGATCATCTGGGTTCGCTCAAGAATTAAGACCAGCAGCGCGGTGATCATATTGATTCCTGCAATGAGGATCATGACCCCAATGATCACGACAATATTCGTGTCAAAGAGGCTCAGCCATTCAAATATGGCTGGATATTTCTCAGCTGTGGTAAGGGCGTTCAGGGTCGGGTCAATAGATCGATAAACCTCCGCACCGGTGTTGCGAAGCCGGTCGAAATCATGGATAAAGACTTCAAATCCCCCAACTTGATCTGCTTCCCATTTGTTGATTCTTTGAATGTGGCGGAGGTCTCCTATGATAAAGGTCTCGTCAAATTCCTCGAATCCGGAATCAAAGATGCCTGCCACCTCGAATTTGCGGGAATTTGGGGCCTGGTTCGGGTCGTCCTTCACAAAGAACATATGAAAGCTGTCACCCGTCTTGAGTCGGAGGCGACTTGCCGTCTTGTTGGAGATCAGCACTTCATTAGAAAGCTCCTTGTCGAACTTTGGAACCTTTCCTTCTTTGAGATAAGAGCTGAAGAAGGACCAGTCATAGTCTTTGTCAACTCCTTTCAGCACGATTCCTTCAAACTCATTCGGAGTCCTGATGATTCCCGCTTTGGTCGCAAAAACCTGTACTTTTTTAACATTGGGGACTCCTTTGAAATCAGGGTAAAAGTCCTGATTGCGGGATACCGGTGAAACCGTTACCTTGGAGTTGTTCGCATCGTAGTGACTGATCTGAATGTCACCGTTGAATCCCGAAATCTTCTCCTTTATCTTTTTCTGAAGGCCCACTCCCGTGGCAACCGAGAATAGCATGACAACGATGCCGATAGCAATAGCCAGAATGGAAATGCGGATGATGGGAGAAGAAACACTGTTCTTGTATCGCTTGGAAGCAATGATCCTTTTGGCAATAAACAATTCGTAGTTCAACTTTCTTCTCTGCTAAATCCGACCAAAAATACATATTTAATCGGACTGCTCCTAGTTTAATCGGACTGCTTCCTGTAGAAGCTTTAGTCAATCTCCTACCTCACAGAATCATAGAGGCAGACGTTTCTTCAGCTTTTCCACAATGTTGAACGCAGCCGGGCAGATTTCCGTGTTTTTGACGGTCAGATTTGTGATCTGAATGAATCGTTTTCGGTCGGTATGCGGATATTCCCTGCAGGCCTTTGGTCGGGACTCATAGATGAAGCAGGCGTTGTCACTTCCCAAAAACGGACAGGGCGCTTCTTTGAGAACCATGAAATCATCTTCATCTCTGCGCAAATACTGACCGACAAAGCTGGCCTCCTTCATTTTCAACACCCGAGAGATGCGACTGATGTCCTTGTCGGTGAAAATAGGGCTCGTGGTTTTGCAACAATTGCCGCAGGTCAAACAATCCGTATTGGCAAATTCTTCCTCATGAAGCTCCTGCATGATCAGATCAAGCCTCTTTCTGGGCTTTTTCCTCAGTTTGCTGAAATACTTTTTGTTTTCAACTCTTTTTTCCTCAGCTTTTTGAGGCAGATCACTCAATAAATGTTCTACGGATGAAGACATAGGTTCAAAAGTAAGACATCTTGACAGAAATCACCGGAAAATAATTAATTTTGCCGCTCATTAAAAAACAATTCCAGGTGATCCACGGCATATTAGATCCAATAGTAAAAACAGGCTTGAAAAGCATCTATGACGTAGAGGTTGAAAGCCTCGAGTTTCAGGAAACGCGCAAAGACTTTGAAGGTGACGTCACCCTGGTGGTTTTTCCTCTGCTCAGACAGATCAAGGGAAATCCGGCTGCTATCGCGGAAGCCGTCGGAAACTACCTGGTCGAAAACTCAGAGTTTGTCTCGGGGTTCAATGTGATCAAAGGGTTTTTGAACCTGGTCATTACAGATGAATACTATCTCAACTATTTCAATGAGCTGGATAAAAATGAGGATTTTGGGCGGATAGAGCCTGTTCCGGGCGGTGATGCGATAATGGTCGAATATTCCTCGCCAAACACCAACAAACCGCTTCACCTGGGACACATTCGCAACAACCTGCTTGGCTATTCGGTATCCGAGATTCTCGCAGCCTCAGGCAAAAAAGTCTACAAAACCCAAATAATCAATGACCGGGGAATCCATATCTGCAAGAGCATGGTAGCCTGGCAGCATTTCGGAAACGGAGAGACACCCCAAAGCTCAGGACTCAAGGGAGACAAGCTCGTGGGCAACTACTATGTCAGGTACGACAAGGAGTATAAAGAACAGGTGAAAAGCCTGATTGATGAAGGACTTGACCCGGAAGATGCGGCAAAGCAGGCTCCAATTCTGCTGGAAGCGCAGGAAATGCTTAGGAAATGGGAATCCGGCGACGCCGATACGGTGACCTTGTGGAAGACGATGAATCAGTGGGTTTATGAGGGTTTTGACGAGACCTATGAAGCACTGGGAGTCGATTTTGACACCAAGTACTATGAAAGTGACACTTACCTCCTCGGAAAAGAATTTGTGGCCGAGGGGCTTGAAAGAGGAATCTTTTACCGTAAAGACGACGGCTCCGTCTGGATAGACCTCACCGAAGAGGGACTGGATGAAAAGATTGTTCTCAGAGCCGACGGAACAGCCGTTTACATGACCCAGGACATCGGAACAGCCATTCAGAGAATCGCTGACTTTCCTGACATAAACGGGCTGGTATACACGGTTGGGAACGAGCAGGACTATCATTTCAAAGTGCTTTTTCTCATACTAAAGAAAATGGGCTTCGAATGGGCACAAAACCTGCATCACCTTTCTTACGGCATGGTAGACCTTCCCGAGGGAAAAATGAAATCGAGAGAAGGAACGGTTGTCGACGCTGACGATCTGATGACCGAGATGACCAATACGGCCAGAGACATTTCGCGTGAACTCGGAAAGCTAGACGGCTACTCGGAAGTTGAGAAAGAGGAGCTTTATCGCATTATTGGCCTGGGGGCACTCAAGTATTACATCCTGAAGGTGGATCCGAAAAAAAGAATCCTGTTCGACCCTAAGGAGTCCATAGACTTCAACGGGAACACCGGACCTTTTATCCAATACACCTACGCCCGGATTCAATCCATTCTCAGAAAGGCTGACTTTGATTACAGCGAGCCCGTAGGGCAGCTCGGTCTCGATCCAAAGGAAAAAGACCTGATAAAGCTTCTGGAAGGATACCCTGAATTACTTCAAACGGCAGCCAAAAGTCTCAGTCCTGCCCTAATTGCGAATTATACCTATGACCTGGTCAAAGCCTATAATTCTTTTTATCAAACGGTTCCTATTCTCGGGGTGACAAATGAAAGAGAGAAGAAGTTCCGGGTGCAGCTTTCCGAAGCAATCGGCTTTGCCATCAAGTCGGCATGCTCGCTTTTGGGGATCGAAGTTCCAGCGCGTATGTAACCCAACTGGCAGAGCCTCAATTGGTGACTCTTTTGTCAAATGACGGGAATTCGGTACCTTAGTACGCTAAACTTTTTACTAATACACGTATTAGAAGTACGTTTTTTATGTTTCTGTTATGATTAAAAGAAAAGTAATTATCCCCCTCTTCTTACTTTTATCATTTTATATGAGTCAGGCACAGCTGATCATGATTGATGGTGAGACCGGTGAGTTTAAATACGAAGAGGTCGTGCAAGCACCCGGTTTATCGATGAGTGAAATCAGGGAAAGAGCCACAAGATGGCTAAGTGAGTACTATGTTTCAGAAGATTCGGTTCATGTAGACTCTGCGGGCATCAGCAGACTCTGCTCAAACGAGATCAAATGGATCCTGATCAAAAAAGGAATTGACATCGAGGTCTTTTTCGATGTGAGCATTCGGTTCAAAGATGGCAAATACAAATATGCGTTCTCTGATTTCAGGGAAGGAAAAATGGTCAGAGGTGAATTGCAGAGCATGAGTCTGAAGACTTACATAGACCGCTTTCCACAAACCTACCAAATAGGAATCGAGGAGCCTATAGATGCCGAGATAACAAAGGCCATCAACAGTTTGAATTTCTTTGTTATGAACGGGGCGATGGAAAAGCCGGAAGAAGACTGGTAGTCTAGCTTCACATTAATTCCAAAACCCTTTCCAGGGCCATTCCACGTGAAGCTTTGATCAAAAATGTAGTGTTTTCAAATTCAAGAGTGGCAAAATGTGCCGCAAAGTCCTCGTATTTTGGAAAGATCACAACCCTTTGGTTTTCAAGGACTACCTCTGCGAAATTTTGTCCAATTAAAAAGATGGAATCCACCGGTGTCGAAGCGATGAGTTCTGCTATTTTCTGATGTTCCAGGGCGCTGGCTTCACCAACCTCGAACATATCACCCAGAATGGCAACTTTGTGCTCTGCAGCAATTCCTTTTAGATTGGCGATGGCCGCCTCCATGCTGTTGGGGTTCGCATTGTAGGCATCCAGTATGATCGTGTTTGACCTTTTGTGGATTACCTGGGACCGATTGTTCGAAGGCCGATACGATTCGATTCCTTTGACCACATCCCCTGGGTCCACTTCAAAGAACTTTCCTATGCACGCCGCTGCCGCCATGTTCTGATAATTGTAGGCTCCGATCAGCTCGCTCCTGATCTCGTGGCCTTCAAACTCCATCCTCACGAACGGATCCGCGTCGACGAACCGAACCTCACATCCCTTGTCACCATTACCCGACTTTTCATCCTGACCAATGACATAGCGATTCATAGAAGCCGTTCGCTCCATTTGAACCGGATCAGGGGCATTGACAAAAACCATTTTATCATGCGCCGCGAGATGCCGGTACATTTCAGTTTTCCCCTCGATAACCCCCTGCAGGCTGCCGAATCCCTCAAGGTGGACTCTTCCGAAATTCGTAATGTATCCATAGTCCGGATAAGCGATATCACAGAGAGCCGCAATCTCGCCGGGATTGTTCGCCCCCATCTCCACAACGCCGATCTCTGTGGTCTCATCCATCTGAAGCAGGGTCAGTGGAACCCCGATGTGATTGTTGTAATTCCCCTGGGTTGCCCAACAGTTGTATTTCCGGCTCAAAACCCCATAGATAAGTTCTTTCGTCGTGGTTTTCCCATTGCTGCCTGTTAATGCGAGAATCGGCACTCCCAATTTCTTCCGATGATAAGTTGCCAGTTCCTGAAGTGCTTTGAGGGCATCATCGACAAGAATCATTCGACTGTCTGTTTCAAACTCGGCATCGTCAATCACAGCATAAGCGGCTCCCTTGTCAAGAGCCTGCCGGGCATAAACATTGCCGTCGAAATTCCCGCCCTTAAGCGAAAAATAAATGGCATTCTCAACATTCAGGCGCGTGTCTTTTACAACTTTGGGATGAGCGCGAAACAAGGAGTAAAGTTCTTCTATTCTCATGTGATAAATGTAAAAAAAAGCTCCGTATCGTCTGGATACGGAGCTCAAATTATTTTGACTCTTTCAAAGGATGAAAAAAATTACTTTCTCATTTCCTTTCGTCTTCTCGAGTAGGACATTTGTCCGAGTTTGTCAGTCGCGCACCTGAAGCCGATGTAGTTGGTAGCCATGTACTCAGGCAGGTATCTTCTCTG
>CBDUAY010000068.1:0-13482 GCA_965365245.1 uncultured Flavobacteriaceae bacterium
TACTTCATGCAGAGATAGAGCTTTTTCATCGTATTCATTTTCATGTAAGGACATTCACTGCAGGCGCAAGTATTGTCTTCATGAGCCGGGGCAGGATACAGTGATTTTTCAGGGACTTCCTTCTGCATTTCGTGCAGGATTCCCGCTTCGGTAGCCACAATGAACTCCTGGGCCGGGTTGGTCTTGACATAATTGATCAATCCTGAAGTCGAACCGATGTACTCCGCCGTTTTCAGAATATGGGCTTCGGATTCCGGGTGCGCAATGATTCGCGCCTTGGGATGCTCCTTGTGCGTGTTGATCAGCTTGTCGATGGAGAAGGCTTCATGAACGATGCAGGCACCCTCCCAGAGGAGCATGTTTCGTCCTGTCACTTTGTTGATATAGGCCCCGAGGTTCTTGTCAGGAGCAAATATGATAGGCTGGTCCTCAGGAATCGAATCAATAATTTTCGCTGCGTTTGAAGAAGTGCAGCATATATCGCTTATTGCTTTGACCTCAGCGGAAGTATTCACATAGGTCACTACCAAATGATCCGGATGTTTTTCCTTGAAAGCCTGAAGATCCTCAGCTTCACAAGCCTCTGCTAGAGAACAACCCGCATTCAGATCAGGCAGAACCACTTTTTTAGACGGATTGAGAATCTTGGCTGTCTCTGCCATAAAGTGCACGCCTGCAAAAACAATCAAATCCGCATCCACCTCTTTGGCCTTGTAAGACAGTTGCAAGCTGTCTCCGACGAAGTCAGCAATATCCTGTATCGCGGGCTCCTGGTAATAATGAGCCAGGATCACCGCATTCTTCTCTTTCTTCAACTTGAGAATTTCGGCAGCATAGTCTATTCCGTCAGGGGTTTCCACCTTGAGAAATCCAACATTGTCCAGTTCCTTTTTGGCTGTTTCCAAATTCATTTTTTTCGCCTTATCAGTCCAACGCAAAAATACGATTTTTTACCCGAATCCACGGGAGTTCATAAGAAAGGAGGCTCATTAGCTTTCTATTCATTTCATTCGAATGAACCCGCTTCTTGCCCATCTGTTATATTTTGCTTATATTCGATTCATTTCTAACAAATTATAATCTGGCCATGAACTCCCTACCCAACCTTGTCGCCATCGTGGCGAGTTTTTTGATTCTCTTTTTTCTCAACTATATCTTCTATGGCGTCGTTGCGGCCGAATTTTTTGAAAACCATGCAGGATCAGCCACCGGAGTTCAAAAAGAAGAAGTTGACATGATCTTCATTTTTCTCGGAACCGTTGTTCAGGCTATTGCACTTACTTTTCTCTACGTCAAATGGGCTGATGGGAAACACGACCTTTCCAGCGGAGCTCGTTTTGGAGCCCTTGCCGGTGCCTTTGCGGGATTTGGAATGACGCTGATCATGTACGGAACTTCCAATTTGTTTGACCTAACCGCGCTTCTTGTTGATGGTATCTGGTACATTTTTCTATATGGAGTCTGCGGAGCTGTAATAGCCCTCTCGATGAAAAAAGTAAACGCAAGATCGGCATGAAATAAAACCTTGAATAGCACTCCCCCCTTATGAAATCCCCCTTTAAAATATTGATTGTAGAAGATGAAATGATCATTGGAGCGAACATTTCTCTGCAACTGTCCAAGCTGGGCTACGAGGTTACAGGAATCATTTCCAAAGGAGAAGAAGCCCTGAATCATGTCAAGCAGAATCAGCCGGACATTGTCTTGATGGACATACAGCTCAAGGGAAAGATGGATGGGGTGGAAACCGCGCAGGTCATTCAAAGAGAGTATCCACTGCCGATAATATACCTCACGGCCAATACAGATGACGAGCATTTTAATAGGGCAAAAGCCACCAATCCCAGCGCTTTTATATCCAAACCCTTTAAAAAACTGGATTTACAGCACGCCATCGAACTAACAATTGATCGGATTAGCAAGAATGGAGACAAAAAGGTCCCGGAGGTTTTATGCGACTCACCTTATGTTCAGAGTGAAAGCATCTTTGTCAGGAAGAACGAAAGAATGATCAAAATTATGATCAAGGACATCTTTTACTTCGAGGCAGACAGAAACTACTGCAAGGTCCATGCAAAAAACAGAGAGTGTTTGCTGGTGATGACCTTGAAGGAAATAGATGAGAAACTTCCCAAAGAACACTTTTTAAGAATACACCGCTCTTACATCGTGAATCTTTCACATGTGGATGAAGTTGCAGGAAGTCATGTCGTGATAGGCAAAAAGGCCATTCCCATGAGCAAAAACCTGCGAAACGAGCTCCTGAACCGGTTGCAAACCTTCTAAGCAAATTTGAATTCGATCTGAACCGAGGTTCCGTCATCACTTTTCCGAACCATTTTGGCGTCAAGCTGCTGGATTAGAAGACCGATGAGCTTGGTTCCGAATCCACTTGACTTTTCCTTGTTCTGCACAATCTTATGAATTCCGATACCGTTGTCAGCTACTTCAAGTCTAATCGTTCGGTCGTCGGTCTTGCGAAAATACAGTTCAATTCGCCCCTTGCTGTCTTTCGGAAATGCATGTTTCAAAGCATTGGTTATCAATTCGTTCACTATTAACCCCAAAGGAATGGCAGTATCGACATCCAGTTCGACCTCCTCCATGTTGAAGCCAAACTCGACCCGATTCTTCAATCCAAATGAATCCAGAATGTGATCGCTCAACTCAATGAAGTAATCTTTCATTTCAATAGCGGAGAGGTTTTTGCCCTGGTAGAGCTTCTGATGGATCATGCTCATCGAGTATACCCGGTTCTGACTCTCGTGAATCGCCTCAACTACTTTTGGGTCGTGCATCTCTGCAGATTGCAGATCCAACAGACTTGACACAATCCCCAGGTTGTTCTTGACCCTGTGATGAATTTCTTTGAGCAGAAACTCTTTTTCCAGATTCTGCTCGAGAAGCAGGGCATTTTTCTTTTTGTTGTTGTTGTAGGTGACGAAAAGCAAAACCAGCAATAGTGTCAGTAGCCCTGTCACTACCGTGATCATGGTCTGACTCGACTTCTGCTTTTGCAGTTGTTGCTCCTGATCGAGTATGGTATTGTCTCTCTTGGCCACTTCAAATTGGGTTTGAACAGAGGATATTTTCTGTTCCGCCTCTTCCGTGAACATCTCATCCTTCAAACGATCGTATTCGGAAAAGGCTTCCAAAGCTTCCTTGTAATTGTGGGTGCCGGCAAATGCCCGGGCCAGGCCCTCGTATGCTTGACTCAAAAAGAACTTGTCTCCAAACTCGGGGGTGGCTGTTTCAAGACTTCTTTTGAAACTTTCGATAGCAGAGCCGAACTTTCCCTGAAGATTATGCATCCGACCAAGTGAAAGATATGATCTCATTAGCAAAAAATCATTGTCGATTTGCTCAGCCCACAACACAGCCTTTTCCCCAGCCAAGGCCGCCTGTTCGAATTGACCCAATTCTGAATGAATGTTAATAAGGGAGATGTAAGTATCACTCAGGTTATTGTAAAAACCATAGCGATCTCCCATGGCGATGCTGTGATTGAATAAGTTCAGAGCCTGATCAGTCTGCTCCAGCCCCCAATAATTATTAGCAACCACGTAAAGCGTGAAGCAGTAATCCATATCGTTGAGCCCCCTGGACTCAAACAAATCTAAAGACTTCAGCCCAGACTCCAACCCTTCCTCATATCTTTCGTATTTCCAAAACAGATTGCTTAGATCGCTGTAAGCTACCGCTATCCCTTTCTTGTAATTCAGGTCTTCAGATAATTTCAGCGCCTCATAGGCAAGATCTGTAGCCCTGTTGAGATCACCACGTCTCTCGAAGACATACCCCTGCTGGGTTAACAAGTGTGGAAGGTCCGACACATTTACCTTCGGTTTGGCATCCTCCAACACCGCATAGGCAGAATCCAACTTCTCCATCCGCAGGAGCACCGCTCCTTCTGTGATCATAAACCGTCCTTCCCACAATTCATCCCCGGCGCTACGCGTCATCTCCAAACCCTTCCGGGTTAGATCCAGTGACTTTTTGAGGTTTCGGGTATGCCAATAATAGGCCAGGTCATTGAGTATCGAAAATCTGATTGAATCAACAGGAACCTTTTCGTACGAAGCTTCCAGGGAATCCAGATAGGACGGCCCGAAGTTGTCAGTGTCGACGAAAACTCTCTGATAGATGGGATCCCTGTCAGGGTCGACCAACCAAGTCGATCTGTCCGAATTCTGCTCCTGCGAAAACAGTGGCATCATTGGCATCGTCAACAACAGGACGAGAGTAAGGCTCAGAGTTGTAATGTTGATCATGAAGAGGCTGATTTTATAAACTCAGCCGCAGAAAGTTACGAATAATTGATCAAAATCATTCCGATAAGTAAATGAACGCCTTCGGACAGTAATCCCGCCCCTTTGTCCTAAGTCCCTGTCAGGATGCAACATTCATTGCTAGTTTTGTCGCGTCAAACCTCTTTGAGAATCAAAAATCTCTCTATGCTAAAATTTATAGCTGCCACCTTAACGGTTATTATTTTGCTGAGCTCCTGCACAGATGGTCAAACCAGTAGTGAACCAGATAGTCAGGAAAGCAGGAATAGAAACACTTTGATGGCCTTTTTGGACAAGGGATGGAATGAAAAAGATTTGGATGCAATTGACTCCTACTTCGCTGAAAACATAGTGCGCAAGGTTAATTGCGTCAATCTCGCCTCGAGCAAGAATGAGCTAACGGCCAACTTGCAAGTCTATTTCACGGGTTTTCCGGACCTAAAACTCGAGATGGACAACATGGTCTCCGATGGAAAAGAAATTTATATGAGCTGGACCATAACAGGAACGAATACGGGTGTGTTCGGAGAGCTTCCTCCAACAGGAAAAAAAATTAAGATCAGTGGAGTAACCAGGATGGAATTTGACGATGAAGGAAAAATAGAAGTTGAAGAGGTCTACTATAACGAATTGTCACTTCTACAGCAGATGGGGCATACATTGAGCCCGCCGATATTGGAATAGAATTAAACAAAAACCAAAAATAATCAATCACTAAAAACCCTTTAAAATGAAACAAGTAAAAATTACTATCTCGATGATTTTATTGATCATCGCTCCTTTCCTTGGCCTGGCTCAGGAAGAAAAAAGCCATCAGGCCTTTTGGGTCCATGAAGACCGAGTAAAACCGGGAATGACAGACACTTATGAAAAAGTGACCAAAGATCTCGTGGCAGCTTGCAAGGAACACAACGTGCAGGACACACAATGGATTTCACTTAGGATGAACGACAACACGTATCTGTTCGTAACTCCAATAAACTCATTGGCTGACCTGGATAAGAATGGCTTTGCCACTTTATCCGAAAAAATGGGTGCTGATAAGATGAATGCGCTTTTTGCACGTTACAATGAAACCTACAACAAACACGGCGATTATGTAATTTATTTGAACAAAGAACTCTCCTACCAGCCGGGAGGAATCTCACAAACCGTCGAAGGGGAGAACTATCGCGTAATGTATTATAACTATGTAACCCCGGAGAACGACAAAGGGTTTGCCGATACGATGAAAAAAATGAAGGCAGCCTTTGAGAAAAACAATTCCAAGATGCATTTCAGGGTATACAAATCAGGCTTTGGAGTGATGGGTACCTTCTACATGGTGGCTGTGGCCTCTAAAGGAGAAGCGGATGGAGCCCAACGCGGAGATGAGAATTGGGACCTCATGAAGGATGACTTTGAACCTTTGCTCAAAGAGCTCAATAAACACACGAGCAAAATGGAGGAAAGACGTGGCTGGATGAGACCTGATCTCGCTTATACCCCTGCAAAATAAATTAACTGAATCTAACTAACCGAACCTTAACCAAACCTCTAATATTAAACATTTAAATACCCAACCATGAAAAAATTAATTCTTTTAGCGCTGGCAGGCCTTTTTATAGTCGCGTGCCAGGAAAAACAACCTGTTCGATTCACTACCTCCTCGGCAGAAATATCGTCCTACAAAAAAGGAATCGAAGCCTATGAGAAAGCCGATTGGGCAAACTGGTCTGCCAATTTTGCCGATACAGTAAAGATCTATCACAACGACTGGGACAATCCGGCCTCGGCTGCTGAAGTGCAGGAACGTCACATAAATACGCTTTCCAATTTGTCAAGTTATGGTTTTGACAAGGATCAAATGGTCTTCGAGCAGATATTGGATGATGATGGCGAAACCTGGGTGAACTTTTGGGGACTTTGGAAAGGGACCCTTAAGGCCAATGGCAAGGAAATACATATTCCGGTCCACATCTCGGCTGAATATGTCGACGGTAAAATCGTTCAGGAGTACGGTTTCTGGAATTTATCTGAAATGACAGATGAATTGCAGGCCTTGCAAGCGGCGGCTGAAGCAGCTGCAGCGGCTGAAGAGGAAGCAGGTTGATTACGCACAAAATATGCTAATTAATATGAATTCCCAATGGAAAAATCAGCATTGAAAGGACCGGATCCTTCCAAAATTATGCAGATCGGTATGGGGTTTTGGGCCTCCAAAACCCTCCTTACCGCTGTCAATCTGAAACTCTTTTCTCATCTCGCCAAAAGAGAGATGACTGCAAGAGAAATTCAAAATCAACTTGGGTTGCACGACAGGTCGCTATTCGACTTTCTCGACACACTTGTCGCTCTTGGATTTTTAAAGAGAAAAGGATTCAAAGAAGGAGCCGTATATCAAAATTCAGAAGATGCAGACCTGTTTCTGGATCAAGACAAACTTACCTATATAGGGGGCATCCTCGAAATGTCGAACAATCGCTTATATAGGTTCTGGAACGACCTGGAAGAAGCCCTGAAAACCGGCAAGCCTCAAAATGAGAGCAAATATGGTGACAAGCCCCTTTTTGAAGCAATTTATTCGAATGAAGAAAGTCTAAGAGAATTTCTTCATGCCATGGGAGGTGCCCAGGCTGGCAATTTCGATTCTTTCGCCCGAAACTTTGATTTCTCAGAAATTAAAACACATTGTGACGTCGGCGGAGCAGGTGGTAATTTATGCGTGCATATTGCCAAAAACAATCCGCATGTTTCATCAATTTGTTATGACCTGCCACAGGTAGCACCAATCGCCGAGGGCAACTTTCGTTCTCTGGGGCTAAGTGACAGGATTAAGGCCAAATCCGGAGATTTTTTCCAGGAAGAGCTGCCAAAGGCTGATTTGATCACTATGTGCAATGTTCTGCATGACTGGGGAACAGAGGATAAGAAAATGCTCATTTCAAAGGCGTATTCTGCACTTCCCTCAGAAGGAGCTCTTGTCATCATTGAGAATGTCATTGACGATGACAGAAGTCAAAATGCATTCGGGCTGATGATGTCTCTCAATATGTTAATAGAGACCGATCATGGTTATGATTTTTCGCTATCCGATTTTAGGAAGTGGGCATCAGAGTCGGGATTCAGAAAAATTGATGCCATGCACCTAACCGGGCCAGCCAGCGCTCTTATCGCTCGAAAATGACACCATTGATGAATTGATGAATTCTTACAGAATAAAGCTTAGGATAGCTATGACATTTTGGCAAGAGCACGTATATGAATAATTTTAAAAAGGGGAAAGTGTTCATTATACGTGTTTTGCCTTTTGTGAAAAACTAGTTATCTTCAACAGCGACTAACTATCAGAAAATCGACTAACTGAACCTTATATGAATTTAAAAAAATCGTTGCTCATTGCCCTGATCGTCGGCATTGCGGCAATCACCTCATGGGAATTATACTGGCGATCCCAAGGCTACAAGCCAGGTTTGGAGGATACAAAAGAATTATGGGCTGTTCAACGATCCAGAGTAGAGAAAGCTAGCGACAACGACGTTGTGTTGCTGGGTGATTCAAGAATGCTTTTTGATATTCAGCTGGATCCCTGGGAAGAAGAAACCGGGATCCGCCCAATTCAATTGGCTTCTGCGGGTACGACTCCCCTGCCCGCCTTTCACGATTTGGTCGAAAACACGGAGTTCTCTGGCACGGCAGTCATCTCAGTGCATCCAATAATCTTTTTCTTTTCAACGCAAGAGTCTGATTTTCTTTGGAATAGAATCAAATCCCGAATTGATCACTTTTATGACAGGACCTATGCGCAGAGGCTCAATCACATCCTCGACATACCGCTTCAAAGAACTTTTACATTCATGAGAGCCGATGATGAGGACTGGACTGATGATCTCGACCTCAAAACTCTTTTGGGCAATGTGCGTCTTGGAGACCGAGCCATAGGTGGCTACCCACCTTTCTACCGGTTCCAGGACATTGAAATTGACCGAAATGTGAAAATGTTTGACAAGGTCGTGAAAGACACGGCTTTTGCGAATTCGATCATCAAGGCCTGGACTTACCAGGGTCCTGAACCAATGCCGCCGCCAGACAAAGCCGGGACAACAGCTTTTTTCATGAAAGATCTCGAGAAGTTCAAAGCCCGGGGAGGAAAGGTCATCTTGATTCGATTTCCGTCCAGTGGCGGATTGCTGCAGTTTGAAAATGAAGCCTTTTCCCGCGAGAATTATTGGGAAGAGATTGTTGCAGCTGCAGATGTTCCTGCGTATCATTTCGAAGATTACGAACAACTGAACCAGTTCTACTGCCCTGAGTGGTCTCATTTATCAGCCCAGGACGCAAACACATTCACCACCGAACTCGCCAGAATTCTGATCAAGGATCAGGCAATCAATAATTAAGACCTGCCCTATGCTATTCAATTCATTAAGTTTCGTCCTTTTTCTGACTATAGTCCTGGTTCTCTATTACGCACCTCTTTTAAACTGGACCAATAAAAAGAGAATGCTGCTGCTTTCGAGCTATGTTTTTTATGGGATGTGGAACCCTCCCCTGATCATTCTCCTATGGATATCCACCATGGTCGACTGGACCGCGGGCAATCAGCTGACCAAAGAAGAAAGACCGGCTGTACGCAAAATGTGGCTCCTACTCAGTATGTTTGTCAATCTGGGCTTCCTGGCGTTCTTCAAATACGGCGATTTTCTGCTTGAAAACTTCATTGCTCTGGCAAATGCAGCAGGATTCGAATATCAGCCTTATAAGATGGACATCATTTTACCAATGGGGATTTCCTTTTACACCTTTCAGACGATGTCCTATACCATTGACCTCTACAAACGAAAGATCAAACCCGCCCGGACCTTCCTTGACTTCGCATTGTATGTTACCTTCTTCCCACAGCTGGTCGCAGGGCCTATTGTTCGTGCGAAAGACCTCATCACTCAATTTTATGAGCCAAAAAAAGCATCGCAGAATCAGTTCATATGGGGCTTCTTCCTGTTAACGCTTGGGCTGTTTCAAAAAGTAGTGCTTGCTGACGTTTTGCTTTCAGCAACTTCTGACGCTGTTTTTTCACCGGGCCAGACCCTCAATTTTCTGGATGCCTGGACCGGAACACTGGCCTTTTCAGGACAAATCTTCTTTGACTTTGCCGGATACTCCACCTGCGCGATAGGAATCGCCCTGATGCTGGGAATCATACTTCCGGACAACTTCATGTACCCCTATGCCTCCCTGGGATTTTCCGACCTCTGGAAACGATGGCACATTTCGCTGTCTTCCTGGCTGAAGGATTACCTGTACATCCCCCTGGGTGGCAACCGCCACGGGATTACACGAATGTACGCGGCACTGATGATCACAATGCTTCTCGGCGGTCTGTGGCACGGTGCAGCCTGGACCTTTATCGTCTGGGGCGGACTGCACGGAATCTATCTCATCCTGGAGCGCCTTCAGAAACAATACCTCCCATTCAAAATCACGAAATGGAACGGTATCTTTCTGGCCTTTATAACATTCACCTGCGTCAATATCACCTGGGTCTTTTTCAGGGCGCGTGAGTTCGACACCGCCTGGAACATGATCAAATCTATGTTTTTCCTCAATCCGGATGGGTCGAAGATATTGCCCACCTTTCAGATCATCCAGGTCTTGACGCTGATTGCCCTGCTTTTCCTGACTCATTGGGGCATGCGAAATACAAATGTCAAAGAAGTGGCCTCAAAAATGTCACCAGCACTCTTAGGGGTGGGCTGGGCTGTCATGATCTTTTTGATTCTTATCGCTCAGGGAACAGGAGAACAGTTTATTTATTTCCAATTTTGATATCTTCGGACCAATTAATCAACTCAAAAAAAACCTCATGTTGAGACAAATCAAAGAATTTCTCCAACCTCAAAAATTTGTGCTGTTCAATCTACTCCTTATGGTTTCCTGCTTGAGCTTTGCCCAGGGAAAAACAGAATTGCAACTCACAGACATATTCAGCCTGGAATACGTGTCGGATCCTCAAATCTCACCCGATGGAACGCGAGTGATCTACGTTCGGAATTTCAAGGACATCATGACCGACAAGAACCTGTCCAACCTGTGGATCGTCAACTTTGACGGTAGCAATAACCGCCCTTTGACAACAGGAAATCAAAATGATTCCTACCCCAGGTGGTCGCACAAGGGAGATCGGATCATTTTCAAGTCAAACAAGGAGGATGACAAAATGAAATTATACATGATGTGGATGGACACACGGGAAACTGTACCCCTTACAAATACGGTCGAGACGCCTCAAAACATCTCCTGGTCGCATAACGACAGGCACCTGGCTTTTAACATGTTTGTTCCTAGCCCGGCTGAGAGTCTTATTGAAATGCCTGCAATGCCTGAAGGAGCAGAATGGAACGTCCCTCCCACCTACATCGATCGTCTCAACTACCGTGGTGATGGTGCGGGGTACCTAAGACAGGGCAATCAACAGCTTTTCGTTCTTTCCACACAGGGAGGAACACCTCGTCAGCTCACTTTCACAGAATTCGATCACGGGGCACCCACCTGGTCCATCAAAGATGATCTGTTGTACTTTTCAGCCAACTTTCACAAGGATGAAGACCTGGAACCCCTTGACAGTGAGATCCACCAGATGCGTGTCTCTGACGGAGAGATTAAAACACTCACTTCACGCTATGGGCCCGATCAGAACCCAAGACTCTCACCTGATGGCTCGAAAATCGCATATGTCGGCTTTGACGACAGGCACCAGGGCTATCAGCTCACACAACTCTATGTCATGAATGCCGATGGAAGCGATTCAAAACTCATCTCAGGAGATTTTGACCGAAGCGTCGGAAACGCATATTGGGCGGAAAATGGAAAAGGACTGTATTTCCAATTCGATGACCAGGGCGACACGAAAATCGGTTATATGTCTACAGCTGGCAAAGTCACTGTAAAAGTAGATCAATTGGGCGGGCTCTCTCTCGGAAGACCCTACAATGCAGCTCAATTCACAGTGTCCAACAACGATCGTTTGGCCTATACGCTGGGGAGCACGCAACACCCAGCCGATCTGGGAGTAAGTGACGGCAAGAACAAAAAGCGCCTCACCTCCCTGAACGATGATCTTTTTTCCTTCAGGAAGCTCGGAAAAGTTGAAGAAGTCTGGTGGGAATCCTCCTTTGATCAACGCAAGATCCAGGGATGGTTGGTCACTCCTCCCGACTTTGATCCTTCAAAGAAATATCCCCTCATACTGGAAATTCACGGAGGGCCTTTTCTAAGTTACGGATCCGTTTTTTCAGCAGAAATCCAGGCCTATGCTGCAGAGGGCTATGCCGTGCTTTACACCAACCCAAGAGGAAGCACGAGCTATGGCGAAGAATTTGGCAACCTCATCCATCACGACTATCCGAATCACGATTATGACGACCTGATGTCAGGTGTTGACGCGGTCATCAAAAAGGGTTTTATCGATGAAGAGAACCTCTTCGTTACCGGGGGTAGCGGCGGCGGTGTTCTTACCGCATGGATAGTAGGAAAGACCGATCGCTTCAGAGCGGCTGTGGTAGCGAAGCCCGTGATCAACTGGTACAGCTTCGTGCTTTATGCCGACGGAGCTGCGTTTTTCTCCAAATACTGGTTTGCAAACAAACCCTGGGAGAATCCTGAGAACTACCTCAAACGCTCTCCATTGTCGTATGTGGGCAACGTGACAACGCCAACCATGCTATTGACCGGAGAGGAAGACTACAGAACTCCGATAGCCGAATCGGAGCAGTTCTATGCCGCGCTGAAATTGGAGAATGTTGAGACGGCCCTTGTCAGAATTCCGGGTGCTTCTCACGGGATAGCCAACCGGCCCAGCAACCTGGTTGCCAAAATTGCAAGCATTCTGGCCTGGTTCGAAAAGTACAGGGAAACCCCGGAATAAGAAATTATCGTATCTTTTTGAGCCATTAAAAAACATTAAATCAAAAACTCAGCCATGCCCAAACTATTTAAATTCGCCCTTTTGACACTCAGCCTCGTCTTCTGGATTGGTTGCAAGGAACAGAAACCGGATCCAGCTTATCTGGGCGTAGTCAATATTGAGATTACCGGTGAAAAAGAAGCCCTGCCCCATTTTGAAAAAGGGCTTTTGCTCCTGCACAGTTTCGAATACGCAGACTCCCGCGAAGCCTTTGAAAAAGCGAGTGAAATAGATCCAGACATGCCTATGGCTCATTGGGGAGTGGCTATGACCCACAATCACAGCTTATGGCACGAACAGGACTATGAGAAAGGTGTCGAGGCCCTTAAGAATATCGATCAAGAGAGCTTGTCTGAAGTCACCGAGCTTGAAAAGGACTTTATTTCAGCCGTGCGGATTCTCTACGAATCAGACACGATCAAAAGCGTCCGGGACAAAAATTATGCGAATGAAATGCAGCGACTCAGCGTGAAATATCCCGACAATCACGAGGTGTCTGCATTCTATGCATTGTCTCTGTTGGGCTCTGTTGAGGAAGGCAGAGATGAGCAGATCTACGGACAGGGAGCAGTGATTGCCAAAGGGATACTGGAGGAAAACCCGAATCACCCGGGGGCCCTGCATTACCTGATCCATTCCTATGACGACCCCGGCCACGCTCAATACGCCCTGAGTGCCGCGGATTCTTACGCGGTTGTGGCTCCCGATGCGAGTCATGCGCTGCACATGCCTTCACATATCTATGTGGCACTCGGCATGTGGGATGAGGTGGTGAGCAGCAATGAAAACAGTTACCAGGCGAGCCTGAACCGGATGGAAAGAAAAGGCCTCGGCAATGACGCCCGAGGTTATCACGCCTACCACTGGCTTGAATACGGATATTTGCAACAGGGACGTACAGAAGATGCTCGAAAACTTGTTGAAGACATGGTGGTCTATACCCGGGAAACCCCTTCCAAAAGAGCCCGCACCCACCTCGTCTTTCTAAAGGGGACCTACCTTGTGGAATCAGAAGAATGGACAGGAGAGATTGCCGACATACCTGTGGATATCGATGACCTAAATGTGTCAACCCGATCGCAGTACAGGTTCCTTGAAGGAATGAAAGCCTATACCAAAGGAGATATTGAGGCCCTGGATCAACAGATCGCCGAACTTGAGAAGGATCATCAGAAAGAATCCTACCTGGTGACCTATGACAGCGCCACTTTCTGCTCAGGCGCCAATCGGGATGACACCACGCCATCCATG
>CBDUAY010000069.1:0-13414 GCA_965365245.1 uncultured Flavobacteriaceae bacterium
TTCAACAAATGCGCATTTATTTGTTGTAAGGTGTCAATTGCAACTCCCACCATAATCAACAGTGAAGTTCCTCCGTAGAAGATCGCCCAACCCGGTTGTACCCCGGCTTTGGTGATAATCGCTGGAAGAATAGCCAAAAAGGCAAGAAAAAGAGATCCCGGAAGCGTGATACGAGATAAGATCGTATCGAGATAATCCGCGGTTTCCTTTCCTGGGCGTATGCCAGGCACAAACCCTCCGCCTCGTTTCAAGTCATCAGCCATTTTGTTGGTAGGTATGGTGATCGCCGTGTAAAAATAGCTGAAAATAATGATCAGCACAGCGAACAGAATGTTGTACCACAATCCGAAGATATCCGTAAAGGCCACACCGATGGACTTGATCACGGAATTGTCCGAACTGGACAATAAACCTGGCACAAACATCAAAGCCTGAGCAAAGATTATCGGCATAACACCTGATGAATTCAATTTCAATGGGATGTACTGTCTGGCTCCTGCCACGTCCCTTATGTTTCCTGCAACGGTTCTGCGCGCATACTGCACCTGGATCTTCCGAACTGCGGTCACCAGCAGAACACTTGCAAAAATCACGATGAACCAAACTACGACCTCGATGAGAATCATGATCAATCCACCATTTGACTGGTTGATCCTTGAAGTGGCTTCCTGCATGAAAGATGCCGGGAACACCGCAATGATACCTATCATAATCAACAAAGAGATCCCGTTTCCGATTCCTTTATCTGTTATCTTCTCTCCCAGCCACATGGCAAAAATAGTACCTGTGGTAAGCAGGAGAATTGATGAGAAATAGAACAAAGGACCTGTTCCCAGCAAGAATGCGCTTTCCGGGATTCCAAGGCTCGGCAGACTGATCAGGTAGGTCGGAGCCTGGATGATCAGGATCGCAATGGTCAGCCATCGCGTGATCTGGTTGATCTTCTTTCTTCCGCTTTCACCTTCCTTCTGCAATTTCTGCAGATAAGGAACGGCGATACCCATCAGCTGCACCACGATCGACGCCGAGATGTAAGGCATGATCCCCAAAGCCATGACAGACGCCTTCGCAAAAGCACCTCCCGTAAAGGCATTGAGAAGCCCCAGCAAGCCGTCAGCGGTTTTGTTGGCTAAACCGGAAAGCTGCGTCGGGTCAATCCCCGGAAGGGGCACCTGAGCAGCCAGACGGTAAACGACCATCAAACCAAGCGTCAGCATGATCTTGTTCCTGAGCTCTTCAATTTTCCAAATTTCCTGGACTGTAGTTATAAACTTTTTCATTTACTAATTCCAGCCTTAAAGGGTTACAGCTTCTCCACCGGCTTTTTCAATGGCCGCTTTGGCGGTCGCCGTGAATTTATGCACTGTGATATTCAGTTTTGCTTTCAGTTCTCCACGTCCCAGGATCTTGACCAGATCGTTCTTGCCTGCAAGTCCGTTCTCGATCAACACGTCAAGGGTCACGTTGTCTTTGATTCTGCCTTCATCAACCAAAGTCTGAAGCGTGTCCAGGTTGATGCCCTGGTACTCCTTGCGGTTGATGTTCTTGAAACCAAACTTGGGAACCCGACGTTGCAAAGGCATCTGACCTCCTTCAAAACCGAGTTTCTTTGAATAACCTGAGCGCGATTTTGCACCTTTATGTCCTCGGGTAGCCGTTCCGCCTTTACCGGAACCTTCTCCCCTGCCTATTCGCTTGCCTGCTTTGACTGATCCTTTGGCAGGCTTTAAATTGTGTAATTGCATCTCTTCGATTCTTATTTGATTTCCTCTACAGAAACTAAGTGATTAACTGTTTTTACCATTCCGAGGATCTGTGGCGTGGCATCGTGCTCAACAACCTGATCCATCTTCTTCAATCCCAGGGCCTCAAGTGTCAACTTCTGGTTTTTAGGACGTCTGATCTTACTTCGAACTTGTTTGACTCTTATTCTTTTCATGACTGCATCGTTATCCGTTAAACACTTTTTGCACAGAGATTCCTCTTTGCTTGGCTATCATTCTCGCATCTCTCAGGTTCAGCAGCGCGTCGAATGTGGCCTTGACCACATTGTGCGGGTTGGATGATCCCTGAGACTTTGAAAGTACGTCGTGTACCCCAACAGATTCAAGTACCGCACGAACCGCACCACCGGCGATTACTCCCGTACCGTGAGAGGCAGGACGCAAGAACACGCGTGCTCCTCCGTATTTACCTTTTTGCTCATGCGGAAGCGTCTGGTTGATGATTGGAATGCGCACCAAATTCTTCTTGGCGTCCTCGATGGCTTTGGCGATTGCAGAAGCCACATCTTGTGACTTGCCCAATCCGTGTCCAACGACTCCGTCACCGTTTCCTACCACGACAATTGCTGAGAAGCTGAAGGTTCTACCCCCTTTGGTTACCTTGGTAACTCTTTGTACTCCCACCAAGTGATCTTTCAATTCAAGTCCGCTTGGCTTTACTCGTTCTACGTTATTATAATCTTTGTACATGGAATAATCTTAAAATTTTAAACCTCCTTCTCGGGCTCCGTCGGCCAACGCCTTCACCCTGCCGTGATACAAATATCCGTTCCTGTCGAAGGCTACGGTTTCTATTCCTGCTTTTGCGGCTTTTTCGGCAAGTGCCTTGCCCACTGCAGCAGCTGTTTCAATCTTCGTTCCTTTCGCGTCTTTCAAACCTTTTGACGAGGCAGCGATCAAAGTCACACCGGCTACGTCGTCAATCAACTGAACCGAGATCTCTTTATTGCTTCTGAATACTGACATGCGAGGCTTCGCAGCCGTCCCTGAGACAATCTTTCTGATTCTCTTCTTTATCCGGGTCCTTCTCTGAAGTTTTGTTAATGCCATAACCTTATTTATTATGCAGTTTTACCTGCTTTTCTTCTTAATTGTTCACCTACAAACTTGACACCTTTTCCTTTGTAAGGCTCTGGCTTACGGAAGGAACGTATCTTGGCGGCTACCTGACCTACCAGCTGCTTGTCATAAGAAGTCAGCTTGATGATCGGGTTCTTTCCTTTCTCTGATACTGTCTCAACTTTCACTTCAGGAGCGATTTCCAACAAGATATTGTGCGAGAATCCCAACGCAAGATCAAGTTTCTGTCCCTGGTTTGAAGCTCTGTATCCGACTCCGACCAATTCGAGTTCCTTGGTCCATCCTTTTGAAACTCCTTCCATCATATTAAAGATCAAAGCCCTGTACAATCCGTGCTTGGCTTTGTGCTCTTTAGATTCAGTTGCGCGTTCAACGGTTATCACGCCGTCTTCGTTCTTGAGTTCAACCCCGTCGAAGTTCTGGGTCAACTCTCCCAGCTTTCCCTTGACGTTGATTGTGTTATCCTTGATATCAACAGTAACTCCTTCCGGAATCGATATTGGGTTATTTCCTATTCTTGACATCTCTCTTCTTTTTTAATAAACGTAACACAAAACCTCTCCACCTACGTTCTCCTGGCGAGCCTTCTTATTGGTCATCACACCTTTTGAAGTAGAGATGATTGCAATACCCAATCCGTTCAATACACGTGGCATTTCATGAGCTCCGCGGTATTGTCTCAACCCGGGAGTACTCACTCGCTCGAGTTTTTTGATCACTGATTCCTTGCTGTTCTTGTCGTATTTCAAGGCAATCTTGATTACGTCCTGAACTTTGTTCTCAATGATTTTGTAACTGAGGATATAACCCTGATCAAAAAGAATCTTGGTCATTTCCTTTTTCAAGTTTGAGGCAGGAATCTCCACCACTCGGTGTCCTGCCATCGAAGCGTTTCTGATTCTTGTCAGAAAATCTGCTATAGGATCTGTTAACATATAGATTTATTTGCGGTTTTGGTTTTCGTCACTGCTCACGCGGATCCGAACTTCAAACCAGTTAAATGTTCTTTTTTAGAAGCGACTTACTACCAGCTCGCTTTCTTCACGCCGGGAATCAAACCTTGATTCGCCATCTCGCGGAAGGTAACACGTGAAATTCCAAACTGTCGCATGTATCCTTTCGGACGACCTGTCAGCTTGCACCTGTTGTGCATGCGGATTGGAGAAGCGTTCTTCGGCAACTTTTGTAGTGCCTCGTAATCACCGGCCTCTTTGAGAGCCTTTCTCTTCTCAGCGTATTTTGCAACAGTCTTGGCTCTTTTCACTTCACGAGCCTTCATTGATTCTTTTGCCATTTCTTAATTCTTTTTAAATGGTATACCCAATTCGTTCAATAACGATTTTGCTTCTTTGTCAGTCTCAGCAGTTGTAACGAACGTAATGTCCATACCGTTGATCCTGTTCACCTTGTCGATGTCAATCTCAGGGAAAATGATCTGCTCTGTGATCCCCAGGTTGTAATTGCCTCTACCGTCAAAACCGGTGGCCTTTACTCCTTTGAAGTCACGCACCCTGGGAAGGGAAGCTGTCACCAATCTGTCGAGAAACTCGTACATTCTGTTCTTTCTCAATGTCACCTTGGCTCCGATCGGCATGCCCTTACGAAGTTTGAAAGAGGCAACGTCTTTCTTTGAGATCGTTGACACCGCCTTTTGGCCGGTGATCTGGGTCAGCTCATCCACAGCGTAGTCGATGAGTTTCTTGTCTGCGATTGCAGCACCGACACCCCTGCTGATAACGATCTTTTCAAGCTTAGGAACCTGCATTACGTTTTTGTAACCAAATTCCTTGGTCAGAGCGTCAATTACGCGCTCTTTGTATTCTTTTTTCAGTCTTGGCATATATTCCATAACTACAATACTTCATTTGATTTTTTAGAAAATCTCACCTTCTTGTCACCTTCCATGCGGTAACCTACGCGAGAAGCCTCTCCGTTTTTGACCAACATGAGGTTCGAAATGTGCAGCGACGCCTCCTTCTTGACGATTCCACCCTGTGGGTTATCGGCACTTGGCTTGGTGTGCTTTGAGATCATGTTGACTCCTTCCACAATGGCGCGGTTCTTTTCGATGAATACTTTCACCACTTTGCCTTCTTCGCCTTTGTGATCACCTGCTATAACCTTTACCGTGTCTCCGGTTTTTATTTTCAGCTTAGTCATAATCCTTTTTATTAAAGCACTTCAGGTGCCAATGATACTATTTTCATGAATTGCTTCTCACGAAGTTCTCTAGCAACAGGCCCGAATACACGGGTACCTCTCATTTCTCCTGAATTCGAGTCGAGCAATACACAGGCGTTGTCATCGAAACGGATATACGATCCGTCCTTGCGACGAACTTCCTTCTTGGTTCTGATCACAACAGCTTTTGAAACCTGTCCTTTTTTAGCCGTACCGTTCGGAGTGGCATCCTTTACGGAAACAACGATCTGGTCGCCTACAGAAGCATAGCGTCTTTTCGTTCCTCCCAGGACCCGGATGACAAGTGCCTCTTTGGCTCCCGTGTTATCCGCAACTTTTAATCTTGATTCTTGCTGTAACATAATTATTTAGCTCTTTCTAAGATTTCTACTAATCTCCAACGCTTTGACTTGCTCATCGGACGCGTTTCCATAATGCGCACCGTATCACCTTCATTGCAGTCGTTATTCTCATCGTGCGCCACATATTTCTTGGTGTTCAAAACGAACTTACCGTACAAGGGATGCTTTACCCGTTTCACCTCAGAGACAACAATCGATTTTTGCATCTTGTTGCTTGAAACTACTCCTATTCTTTCCTTTCTAAGATTTCTTTTTTCCATCTCTTCAATTCAATTACAATTATTGTAATTCTCTATTATTTAATTCAGTGGCAATTCGGGCAACCGTCTTGCGAAGATTTCTCAACTGCAACGGGCTTTCCAACGGAGAGATCGCATGAGCAAGCTTGAGATCTGTGTATTTCTTCTTGTTGATCTCCAACTTCTCCTGAAGCTCCTCTACTGATAATTCTTTGATTTCTGACTGTTTCATCTTTCTAAAAAATTAAGCGTTGTCAAAGTCATTCGCAATTACGAACTTCGTTTTAACGGGTAACTTCTGAGCTGCGAGGCGCAATGCTTCACGCGCAACTTCAATCGGCACTCCGCCTACTTCAAACATAATTCTACCCGGCTTGACGACCGCCACAAAATATTCTGGCGCTCCTTTACCCTTACCCATACGAACCTCAAGAGGCTTTTTGGTGATAGGCTTGTCCGGAAAGATCTTGATCCACAAACTTCCTTGTCTTTTCATATAACGAGTCGCTGCAACACGAGCCGCCTCGATCTGACGTGAAGTGATTAAATCCTGCTCCAATGATTTGATACCGAACATACCGTTGGAAAGTCGGTGACCTCTCTGAGAGATCCCTTTCATGTTCCCTTTCCCTTTCTGTACTCTACGGTATTTTACTCTTTTTGGTTGTAACATTTTCTAAAGTCTTAAAAAAAATTATCTACGAGATTTTCCGCGACTCGGGCCTTTACCTCCGCCTTTACCTTTCTTCGAAAGACCGACTAACGGTGACAATTCTCTCTTGCCGTAAACCTCACCTTTCATGATCCAAACCTTGACACCTATTTTCCCGTAGGTCGTAGTCGCTTCTTCCAAAGCGTAGTCAATGTCAGCCCTGAAGGTGGAAAGAGGAATCCTTCCTTCCTTGTAGGCTTCGGATCTCGCCATCTCAGCACCGTTCAAACGACCTGAGATCTGTACTTTAATACCCTCGGCATTCATACGCATGGTGGCAGCGATGGCCATTTTGATCGCGCGTCTGTAAGAGATTCTGTTCTCTATCTGACGAGCGATGCTGGCCGCAACCAACTGTGCGTCAAGTTCCGGACGTTTGATTTCGAAGATATTAATCTGTACTTCCTTTCCGGTGATTTTCTTGAGCTCCTCTTTCAACTTGTCTACCTCCTGGCCACCTTTACCGATGATGATTCCCGGGCGGGCCGTGGTGATAGTAACGGTTACAAGTTTCAGCGTGCGCTCAATGATCACTCTGGAAACGCTGGCTTTAAACAAACGTGCATGGATGTACTTACGGATTTTGCTGTCTTCAGCAATCTTGTCTCCGTAGTCATTTCCTCCATACCAATTAGATTCCCATCCTCTGATGATTCCCAATCGATTTCCTATTGGATTTGTCTTCTGTCCCATGCTCGTTAATTACTTAAATTATTAGTTCCTAAAACCAAGGTTACGTGATTTGATCTCTTTCTGATCCTGTGGGCTCTACCCTGAGGTGCGGTTTGCAGTCTCTTCAGCATGGTAGCGCTGTCTACATAGATCTCCTTCACAAACAATCCTGCGTCCTCGATGTTGGCTTCTTCATTCTTGGCCTGCCAGTTGGCAATGGCCGAAAGCATGAGCTTTTCAAGATTTATTGAAGCTTCTTTAGGGTTAAACTTCAGGATCTGCAAGGCCTTCTCTACCTCAACTCCTCTTATCAAATCTGCAACCAGGCGCATTTTCCTCGGAGAGGTTGGGCAACCATTGAGTTTAGCAACGTATGTGTTCTTGCGCTCTTCTTTGCGCTGATCTGCTCTTAACTTCTTACGAACTCCCATAACCTGTTATTTATTTCCTTTATTCTTAGCTCCGGCGTGACCTCTGAACGATCGGGTCGGAGAAAACTCACCTAGCTTGTGACCTACCATGTTCTCAGTGATGTACACCGGTACGAACTGACGGCCGTTGTGCACACCGATGGTCTGCCCGACGAAGTCAGGAGTGATCATAGATGCCCTTGACCAGGTCTTGATCACAGACTTCTTGCCTGAATCTATATTTTTTTGGACTTTCTTATCCAGCGCGTGGAAAACATAAGGTCCTTTTTTTAGCGAACGTGCCATACTTCTATCGATTTATTTTTTTCTGCGTTCTACAATTTGCTTATTGCTGGCTTTCGTCTTGGAACGGGTCTTGTACCCTTTGGCAGGGATACCGTTCTTAGATCTCGGGTGTCCACCTGACGCCCTACCTTCACCACCACCCATTGGGTGATCAACCGGGTTCATCGCAACAGGACGTGTTCTCGGTCTTCTTCCAAGCCATCTGCTTCGACCTGCTTTACCAGAAACGGTAAGCTGGTGGTCAGAATTAGATACAGCTCCTATGGTAGCCTTGCAAGTGAGCAACACCATTCGAATTTCACCCGAAGGCAATTTGATGGTTGCGTATTTGCCCTCACGGGCCATGAGCTGACCGAAAGAACCGGCACTTCTCGCCATAACTGCACCCTGTCCGGGTCTCAGCTCGATGCATGAGATGACCGTTCCCAGGGGAATGTTTGCAAGGGTCAAAGCGTTTCCGATTTCCGGAGCAACTTTATCACCTGAAACAATAGTCTGTCCGACTTTCATTCCATTTTGGGCGATCACGTAGCGCTTTTCGCCGTCCGCATAGTTCAACAGAGCAATGTAAGCAGATCGGTTTGGATCGTACTCTATGGTCTTCACTGTGGCAGGCACACCGTCTTTGTTTCTTTTGAAATCAATGACACGGTACCTTCTCTTGTGACCACCACCCATGAAACGCATGGTCATTTTACCTTCACTGTTTCGTCCTCCCGATCTCTTAATCGGAGCCAAAAGACTCTTTTCTGGCCTATCCGTGGTTACCGAATCGAAGTCTGTAACGACTCTGAAACGCTGTCCGGGAGTTATCGGTTTTAATTTTTTCAATCCCATCTTTATCTACTTAGATATTGCTATAAAAATCAATGTTCTCACCATCGGCCAATTGAACGACTGCTTTCTTGAAGCCGCCTTTCATGCTTTCAACCAAGCCCTGTTTGGTGTACTTGGTCTTTCTCTTGACAGGATAGTTCATTGTTCTGACATCTTTAACTGAAACGCCATAAGCACTCTCAACAGCCTCCTTGACCTGGATCTTGTTAGCTGTTTTCCTGACTACAAAACTGAAGCAGTTGTTCAACTCGCTCTGGTCTGTTGCCTTCTCCGTGATGATTGGTTTTATCAATATACTCATGACCCTTACTTGCTAAAATTAGACTCAATTTCTTCCAGGCAAGCCTCAGAAATTACAACTTTGCTTGCGTTCAAAACGTTGTAAGTATTTAATTCTGAGCCTCTTATAACATCTGCCTTCTTCAAATTTCGTGATGACAAATATACATTATTATTCGACCCTTCCAACACAAACAAAGATTTTTTGTTTTCCAACTCCAAAGCTTTCAATATGTTAGTGAATTCTTTGGTTCTTGGAGCTTCGAAATCAAAGGACTCGATCACGACGATATTGTCCTCTTTTGCCTTCATCGAAAGCGCTGACTGACGAGCAAGTCTCTTGAGACCCTTGTTCAGTTTGAAGCCGTAATTTCTCGGTCTGGGACCAAAAATTCGACCTCCGCCTCTGAATACGGGAGACTTGATGCTACCCGCTCTCGCAGTACCGGTTCCTTTCTGCTTTTTTATCTTTCTCGTACTTCCTGTAATCTCAGCTCTTTCCTTTGCCTTGTGAGTTCCCTGCCTCCTGTTGGCCAGGTGCTGCTTCACATCCAGGTAAATAGCATGATCATTCGGTTCAACACCAAAAACAGTATCTGAAAGCTCAACGCTTCTTCCAGTCTTTTTCCCGTTGATATCAATAACTGCTACTTTCATTATTTCTGAATAATTACATATGAATTCTTGTGACCTGGAACTGCTCCCTTGACAACCAAAAGATTCTTGTCCTTAACCACTTTTAAAACCCGGAGATTCTGAACCGTCACACGGCTGCCACCCATTCTTCCTCCCATTTTCATTCCTTTGAAAACACGAGCAGGATAAGAGGCTGCACCAACTGACCCGGGAGCCCTGTTCATGCTCTGCTGACCATGAGTACGCTCCGAACCGGCAAATCCATGGCGTTTGACAACCCCCTGGAAACCTTTTCCTTTTGACGTTCCTGAAACATCTACGAACTCACCTTCTTCAAAGTGATCTACGCAGATCTCATCTCCTAGTTTGTACTCCTCCTCAAAACCAATGAACTCAACGACACGTTTTTTTGCAGAAGTACCGGCCTTTTTAAAGTGACCGTTAAGCGCCTTGTTAGACTGCTTCTCTGCCTTGTCATCGAAACCGAGCTGCACAGCCTCGTAGCCGTCAACTTCTTTGGTTCTGACTTGGGTAACCACACACGGACCAGCTTCGATGACAGTACAAGGGATGTTCTTCCCGTTCTCGTCGAAAATACTGGTCATTCCAATTTTCTTTCCTATTAACCCAGACATTTTAATTTAATTTAATATTGATTCTATTTCAAAAAAACAGGGTCAAAATATCTTCAACCCTGAATCTATTTTTCCGTTTTTCCCTCGTCAACCGCTCGGGACATGTGACCGAAATTTCCTTTTCGGCCTTTGGTCATGCGAAACTTGTTCGTTAGACCTTGATCTCAACTTCCACCCCGCTTGGCAGCTCCAATTTCATGAGAGCGTCAATGGTTTTGGAAGAAGAGCTGTATATATCGAGAATCCTCTTGAACGCGCTCAATTGGAACTGCTCGCGAGATTTCTTGTTCACGTGCGGCGAACGCAGCACAGTGAAGATCTTCTTTTGCGTAGGCAAAGGAATCGGGCCGTTTACAACAGCTCCGGTGTTCTTTACCGTCTTTACGATTTTCTCAGCAGATTTATCTACTAAATTGTGATCATAAGACTTTAGCTTTATTCTGATTTTCTGGCTCATTGTTTTACGTTTTAGTAGATTATCCTTGTGCCTTTTTGATTACTTCCTCCGAAATGTTGGATGGAGTCACTTCGTAATGAGAGAATTCCATCGTAGACGTTGCACGTCCTGAAGACAGCGTTCTCAGCGTAGTCACATATCCAAACATCTCTGAAAGCGGCACATTGGCCTTTACAACTTTCGCGCCGGCTCGGTCATCCATTGAATTCACCTGGCCTCTTCTTCGGTTCAGGTCACCTACAATGTCACCCATGTTCTCTTCCGGCGTTACCACCTCGAGTTTCATGATGGGCTCCAAGATAACGGCACCCGCTGCTTTAGCCGCAGCTTTGTATCCCATTTTAGCAGCCAATTCAAAAGACAAGGCATCCGAATCAACCGGGTGAAAAGAACCGTCTGTCAATGTAACCTTCATGGTGTCCATCTCATATCCGGCCAAAGGACCATTCTTCATGGCCATTTGGAAACCTTTCTCAACAGAAGGAATAAATTCTTTAGGAATATTACCTCCTTTTACCTTGTTTTCGAATTGAAGACCTACTCCTTCGAAATCATCATCCACAGGTCCCATTTCAAAAATGATGTCGGCAAATTTACCTCGACCACCGGATTGCTTCTTGTAAACCTCACGATGCCCGGCATTTCGCGTAATAGCTTCCTTGTACTCAACTTGTGGCTCACCTTCGTTCACCTCAACTTTGAATTCTCTGCGCAAGCGATCTATCAAGACCTCAAGGTGCAACTCTCCCATTCCTGAGATGATAGTTTGACCTGAAGCTTCATCAGTTCTTACCTGGAACGTCGGATCCTCTTCAGCCAACTTACCCAGACCCATGCCGAGTTTGTCCACATCAGCCTTTGTCTTTGGCTCTACAGCCACCCCGATCACAGGATCAGGAAACTCCATGCTTTCCAGTACAATCGGCGCGTCAAGAGAAGACATGGTGTCTCCCGTCTTGATGTCCTTGAATCCAACTGCCGCTCCAATGTCACCTGCTTCGATGAAGTCAAGCGCATTCTGCTTGTTGGAATGCATTTGGTATATTCTCGAGATCCTCTCTTTCTTGCCGGATCTGTTGTTCAAAATGTATGAGCCTGCTTCAAGTCTTCCTGAGTAAGCTCTGAAGAAAGCCAGTCGACCGACAAAAGGATCGGTAGCAATCTTAAATGCCAATGCTGCAAAAGGCTCCTGTACAGAAGGTTTTCTCGCAATCTCGTTTCCTGTGACCGGATCCTTTCCGAGGATAGCTTCCTTGTCAAGGGGAGAAGGCAAATATCTGCAAACCGCATCGAGAAGGAACTGAACTCCTTTGTTCTTGAAGGCAGAACCGCAAATCATAGGAATGATCGCCATGTCCATTACAGCAGCTCTCAAAGCGTTGTGCACTTCTTCCTCAGTGATTGAATCCTCGTCTTCCATGAATTTCTCAAGAAGATTCTCGTCGTAACTTGCTACTTCCTCGATCAAAAGCGCTCTGTACTGAGCCACTTCATCCTTCAATTCCTCCGGAATATCGATAATGTCGAAGGTAGAGCCGAAAGACTCTTCGTTCCATACGATCGCTCTGTTCTTTACCAGGTCAACGATGCCTTTGAAATCCGCCTCGTCACCGATAGGAAGAACGATAGGAACCGCATTCGATCCCAGCATCTCCTTCACCTGGTTGCAAACATTAAGAAAGTCAGCACCCTGACGGTCCATCTTGTTCACAAACCCGATTCGCGGCACTTTGTAGTTGTCAGCCAGTCTCCAGTTGGTCTCTGACTGCGGCTCAACACCGTCTACGGCGCTAAAAAGGAACACAAGACCATCAAGAACTCGGAGCGAACGGTTCACCTCAACGGTGAAATCCACGTGACCCGGAGTGTCGATGATGTTGAATTGATATCCTTTTGCGTCTGAAGTCGGTACGCCATTTTCAGTTGGGAACTGCCAGGTACAGGTTGTTGCAGCTGAAGTAATGGTAATACCTCTTTCCTGCTCCTGCTCCATCCAGTCCATGGTAGCGGCACCATCGTGCACCTCGCCAATCTTGTGCGACACCCCTGTATAGTAAAGGATGCGCTCTGTAGTTGTTGTCTTACCGGCATCAATGTGCGCGGCAATACCAATATTTCTCGTTAATTTTAAATCTCTTGCCATTGTTACGCTCTGTTAAAATCTAAAATGTGAGAAAGCTTTGTTAGCATCAGCCATCTTGTGGACATCCACTCTTTTCTTCACTGCGGCCCCTTCTTCCTTCACAGCGGCAAGGATTTCTCCTGCCAATCGCTGCGACATTGATTTTTCATTTCTCTTTCTCGCATACAGGATCATCCATTTGATCGCCATAGAGATTTTTCTGTCAGCACGAATCGGCATAGGAATCTGGAAAGTAGCTCCACCTACACGACGGCTTCTCACTTCAACGTGAGGCATTACATTTGACAGTGCTTCCTTCCACAGCTCCAACGCGGTTTTCTCCTCGTCTTGCTTGCGCTGCTCCACGATGTCCAAGGCATCGTAAAAAACTTTGAATGCAACAGATTTTTTACCGTCCAACATCAGGTTGTTCACAAAGCGCGTGACCATCTGATCGTTAAACTTCGGATCGGGTAAAAGAATCCTTTTCTTTGATAATCTTTTTCTCATTGTCGTTTACATTAAAGCTTTTCAATTATTTCTTCGGACGTTTGGTTCCGTACTTCGAACGACGCTGAGTTCGTCCTTCCACACCTGCTGTATCCAAAGCACCACGAACGATGTGATACTTGACACCAGGCAAATCCTTTACTCTTCCACCTCTAACCAATACTATCGAGTGTTCTTGTAAATTGTGTCCTT
>CBDUAY010000070.1:0-13378 GCA_965365245.1 uncultured Flavobacteriaceae bacterium
GTAGAAAAGGGAATTGGAAAAAGGACGTGATGTATTGGCCCGGTCAAATGCGCGAATCAGGTTTTGATTCCCTTGGTTGGTCTCCACGAACATCAGAACAGGGCCACCGCTTCCGCGAGCCTCAAAATTCAAAACCAGCCCGACGTCTTTCGACCAGGGGTGCTTGTCGACAAATCCCTGAGCCCCCAGAAGGCCAATTTCCTCGGCATCTGAAATGAGAACAATGATGTCATTCTTAGGTTGAATTCCTTTAGCTAGAAAAGCCCTGACGCTTTCCAGTATGGTGACTACCCCGCTTCCGGCATCGCTGGCTCCAAAGGAGGTGGATACCTCCGAGTCGTAATGGGACAAGAGCATAAGGGCTTTCCCAGGCTCACTGCCTTTTATGCGGGTTAGAATGTTACGAACTTTTGTCCCGGTGCGATTCTTCTGCCCCAAAACCTGAGTTTCCTGGATCTCCACTTCCAGTCCGAGTTTTTCCAATTCGGATACCAGGTAATTTCTCACCTGTTCGTGCGCGGAAGAACTGACGTAATGAGGTTTTTGGGATATGATTTTCAAATGTTCAAGGGCCCGGGCCATTGAAAACTCTTGTGAAGGAACGGAATCATTTATGATTACCCGCGGCATGATGCGATTCAATGCGAACAGGCAGGTCAAAAAGATCAGGAGAATTGAAACCGTGGTTTTAAGATTGTGAGGCGCCTTCATGGAATCCGAAATTAGACAATTCCCGTCAATTTCGGCAATTTCCTCAGTCCTTGATGATATTCAGACCGTTCCAGTTGAGGTCGAGATCATTGAACACCTGGTTTTCCATATCCTCGCCCGGGTCAAAGACTTTTTCTTCAGGCACAGGCATGGCCTCCCCATTGAGTTCGTTAATGAAAAAAACCTGGCCAATATTGATGTCCGAATTTTCATTCGGATCGAAGGTGTGTTTTTTGGTGAGCATGACGTTGGCATCCCACCTGAAGAGCTCGGGATACCATTTTCCGTCAAATTTCTGATAGTTGATCACGGTGCTGAAGGTCGGATTCCCGATTTTTAGCCCAACGACGAAAAGGATGGGTTTGACGATAAAAGGAATGCTGAACTTTCCTTTCTGCTCAATGGATACAATGGCATAGTCCTCTGTATTGATAAGGATTTTCCCCTCGTCTTTTTTGTGATCGATCTTTTTCTTCGCCTTGAAAAGGATGGTCACAAGGCGTTCGCCATTCAACCAGGTTTCATCTCCAAAGCTGTATTCGTATTTACTGAAGTGTTTTGGGTCGAGGTAACTGTCGCGTTCATTGTTGATGTCCAGATCGATCACCGATTCCGGGCCGCCCAGGTCCATGTCGATGTCGGTATCGTATTCATCCTCATCGAATTCTTCGCCTTTTTTAATGGCTTTCTTCTTGCGCTTTTCCTGCTTTTTCTCAAACCATTCCCGCATGAATTGAAATTGCTGGGGATCCGGTTCCGGGCGATAGAGAAGCAGTTGGTGCTTGTTTTTACTCGAATCGGATACTTCGGGATAATAGGTCTTGAAGACACCCTCTTCCTTGTTGATCACCGCACCATTTTCTATGAACTTCTCCCGATAATAGGCCAGGCTCTGATAGGGTTCCTGGGGATAGTTTTCGGGCATTCGCTCTATTGCTTTTTTAATATAGTCCAAGGGGCTCTTCTCGGTGAGCAACACCTCGTCGAGAACATTTACGCTCGGTGAGAGTTCGATATTGAGAAATTCGCCAACGGCCGAAAGAGGGACTTCATACGAATTGAAACCGATAAAACTGATGCTCAGGGTGTCGTTGCGCTTCGATTTGGGGATGTAGAAATCAAATGCCCCATCGTCGTTGCTCACAGTTCCAATGGGGTAGTTCTTGAGGCGAACAGAAGCATATGGTAGTGGCTCCCCATTCTCTTTATTCACAATGGCCCCGGAAATTGCAGCTGGCACCTGGGCGTGAAGACCCATGGATATTGCAAACAGTAGAATGAATAGAAAGAAGTACTTCTTTTGCATAAAAGAATTTTTCTGTTCGACGAACCAGTTGGGGTTTTGTTACAGGAATCTACAGACATTCTATTCTACTGTCATATCAATCCCTCTTGATCAGTAGTACAAAATCATTCTCGAGCTCGAGATAGCCCTGATCGTAAACATAGTAGTATTGACTTCCAGTTCGGGTAACGTAGATCGATGTGAAAAGCTCGAAGTCAAAGTTCTTTTGAAGGAGGGTTCTTCTCTTTACCTTGGTCTTGCCTCCGGGATTGAGCTCTGACAGGATCTTGTAATTCTTTCTCAGGTGGTTGTTGACATTCCTTATGAGGTTCTTGCTGTCACGATTCACCTTGTTGTTAAAGGTGTTTCTGCAATAATCACTGCAAAATTTCTTGTCGCTTCTTCCTTTGAGGACTTCTCCGCATTCGAGGCATTTTCTTTCTTGCATAGTATTCGATTATTGGTTATTCCATGGTCCTGGCAAAAGTAAACTGCCCTGATATGCTAAAGGACAGGCTTTTCGATTCAAGATAGCTTCGTAACATAATGTGAAATATAAGCATAATCATCCGATTACAGTCGACTACATTCAATTACATACGAAAGTAAATAGTTATCATGTAAATACTTGATTGCCAGTATCACAAATTTGCAGAAGCGAATGAAGTCTTTTCGCAATCAAGTTTAACGATCCAAGGAGGATCACAAAAAAAAGCATATGAACAGTTTAAGAAACAGAGTACAGTTAATTGGCAATTTGGGAATGAACCCACAGGTGAAAATCATGGAGTCGGGCAGCAAGCTGGTCAAGTTCACTCTGGCTACAAATGAAACCTACACGAATTCGTCCGGAGAGAAGGTGACCGAAACAGAGTGGCATCAGGTTATTGCCTGGAACAAAACAGCGGATCTCATCGAGACTTATCTGCAAAAAGGGAAAGAAGTCGCTTTGGAAGGCAAGTTGGTCACTCGCTCCTGGGAGGATGACAAGGGAGTGAAAAAGTATTCTACTGAAGTTGTCTGCAGCGAAATTGTCTTTCTCGGAAGTCGCGATTGAGTCTGGTATTTCGGGGAAGCTTCCCGAGGCTTCCCCGGGTCCATTTCGCACTGGTATAAATTCGGTAATTTTGTGAAGGCATAGTTCGCAATCCAGCGGTTAAAGCTATTTGTTCATGAAATTCTTTCAGAAAAATATCCAACTAGGTGCCCGGACAAGAGGATTCCATCTGGTCACCAATGAAATCGCATCCTCATTTGAAGAGATTCGCGAATTGAAGACCGGGTTGTTACAGGTCTTTATTCTGCACACCTCAGCAAGCCTAACCCTGAATGAAAATGCCGATCCATCGGTTCGAATAGACATGGAGTCCCATTTCAATGCTCTCGTGCCTGAAAGACAAGCCTATTACACCCACACCTATGAAGGGGACGATGACATGCCCGCTCACATCAAGGCATCTCTTCTGGGCTCCTCGTTGTTGATACCCATCACAAACGGGCGTATGAATTTAGGCACCTGGCAAGGCGTGTATCTTTGTGAGCACAGAGATCATGGAGGGTCCAGGAAATTGGTCCTGACAGCCTGGGGAGTTTAATCGGCTTTTTTCAGTCGGGCGTCTACACGTGCGCTTCCGTTTTCGACGAAAAGACTCTGACTTTCAAGCTGCTCATTGAATCTGGATAATATCTGATCATAGGCGTCTTTGTCTCGAAGCTCTTTTTTAAACCTGCTCAAAGTGCTGTGACCAGGAACACTGTCTTCTATGGTAAGGTCACAGAACTTCATGGCGGAGAGGCTGTCATTTACCATGGATTCAGTTTGTGTGTCTGAGAGGTCATACCACTCCGAAATGAGAAGCATTTTGAAGAGAAGCAAGGGAGCATAGGCTTTGGCACCGCGGTCGGTTAAACCTTTTGTGTACACCGACCGAAGCTCGGTGTCAATCGACCGCCAGTCAATCACTTTTTTCACTTTTCTGAAGAATTGATTCTTTTCTACGTGTTTTTCGACATAAGCACTGACGAAGCTTCTTTGGGGGTCATTGATGTTCTTATAGCTCTTCACACTTCTAAGATACAACAGATCAAGAAGATTTACAAGTTGACAAAAGCATGTTCAAAACCATATCTCAAAGGGCAGTGGTTTTTATTGTGTCAATTTGATAAATAGGGGAGATATTCCTTACTTTAGCTGCATTCAAATTCAAATTATGACATATAAAACTACCCTGATCCGAACCGGTCTCTTTGTTTTGATGCTGATGATATTCAACCCAGCAGCGGAGGCCCAAAAAAAGAGAAAGTCAAAACAGGCAGAACCTGAAGCCGTCTACTCTGAAGACCTCTATTCTTCTTTGGAATACCGATTGGTCGGACCCTTTAGAGGAGGTAGATCGGCCGCTGTAACAGGAGTGCCCGGAGAACCCAATCTGTTTTATTTTGGAGCAGCCGGAGGAGGAATCTGGAAGACAGAAGACGGAGGTCGAACCTGGGGGAACATCTCAGATGGATTTTTTGGAGGGAGCATAGGCTCGGTTGCTGTTGCCCCATCTGACAGGAATGTCATCTATGTTGGAGGAGGTGAAAAAACCGTAAGGGGGAATGTATCTTCCGGATATGGAGTGTGGAAAAGTGAGGATGCAGGAAAGACCTGGAGAGCTTCCGGATTGGAGAAATCCAGACATGTATCCCGGCTGGCCATTCATCCGGATGATTCAAACATTATCTACGCGGCGGTCATGGGTAACATATACAAGCCAACTCAGGAAAGGGGTGTTTTCAAAAGCACCGACGGAGGTTTAACCTGGAAAAAGGTGCTTTTTGCCAATGATCTGGCCGGTGCCGTTGATTTGAAGATGGATCCTACTAACCCCAGAATTCTATATGCTTCTACCTGGCGTGTTCAGAGAACCCCATATAGCCTGAGTAGCGGTGGCGAAGGATCGGCGCTTTGGAAGAGTACTGATAGTGGTGAAACCTGGAAAGAGATTTCGAAGAACGAAGGATTTCCTGAGGACACCCTGGGCATAATTGGGGTAACTGTTTCGCCTGTAAACCCGAATCGCGTGTGGGCCATGGTAGAGAACAAAGACAAAGGTGGGTTGTATAGAAGCGAAGACGGAGGTGAAAAATGGACTCGCGTCAATGAAGAGCGCAAACTGAGACAAAGAGCCTGGTACTACACCCGTGTCTATGCCGATACCGAGGATGAGAATGTAGTATATGTTCTCAATGTAAGGTATCACAAATCCACGGATGGAGGAAAATCCTTTACCACCCACAATGCGCCACACGGTGATCACCACGATCTATGGATCGACCCGAACAATTCGCAACGCATGATCATTGGAGATGATGGAGGGGCCCAGGTCACCTATGATGGAGGTGAGACCTGGACGACTTATCACAATCAGCCTACGGCTCAGTTTTACCGGGTCACAACAGACAACAGTTTCCCATTCAGAATCTATGCTGCCCAACAGGACAACTCCACAATTCGAATCAAACACAGAAGCGAACAATCTCATATCACAGAGAGGGACTGGGAGCCAACTGCGGGAGGTGAATCTGCCCATATTGCGGTTGACCCGTTGAACAGTGACATCGTTTACGGAGGAAGTTACGGGGGATATCTGACCCGAGTCAATCACAAGAATAAAACCGAAAGAGCTATAAATGTATGGCCGGATAACCCGATGGGCTATGGCGCCGAAGGGATGAAGTATCGTTTTCAATGGAACTTTCCCATTATTTTCAGCCGGCACAATCCCAAGCGATTGTATACCTTTTCAAATCATGTCCATGTCTCTGAAAACGAAGGTCAGAGCTGGAAGCTGATCAGTGAGGATTTGACGCGAAACGATTCTGCACGCCTGGTTTCTAGCGGAGGTCCTATAACACAAGACAACACAGGAGTTGAATATTATTGCACGATTTTCGCAGCCAATGAAAGCCCCCTTAAAGAAGGCCTTATGTGGGTGGGATCTGATGATGGTCTGATTCACGTAACCCGTGATGGTGGTGGGTCCTGGGAGAATGTGACCCCTTCTGGTATGCCAGAGTGGATGATGATCAACAGCATCGAGCCCTCTTATTTCGACGAAGGAACCTGCTATGTGGCGGGAACACGTTACAAACTGGGAGATTTCACACCCTATCTCTACAAGACGACTGACTACGGAAAAACCTGGAGAAAAATAACTACAGGAATCGACAACGAGCATTTTACACGGGTTGTCCGACAGGATCCTGTCAAAAAGGGAATCCTCTATGCCGGAACCGAAACAGGAATGTACATTTCCTTCAATGATGGCGGAAGCTGGGAACCCTTCCAGTTGAATCTCCCTGTAGTTCCCATTACGGATCTGGCAATTAAAGACAATAACCTGATTGTTGCAACCCAGGGCCGAAGCCTTTGGATGATCGATGACCTGACTGTCCTGCATCAGCTTGATGGAGCATCCAAAGCCAAAGGAAACTATCTGTTCAAGCCGAGGGATACCTACAGGACCAAAGGCAGCAAAGGAAAAGAATCCAAGCTCAACGGAACAAACCGCGACAATGGTGTAATGACGTATTTCAATTTGCCTCAATTTGACAAGGAGAAAGATTCGATCTACCTTAATTACCTCACTCCGGCAGGAGATACTCTCGCATCGTTCTTCAACAAAGCTGAGAAGAAGCAGGAGAAGCTCAAAGTGGAGAAAGGTCCGAATCATTTCACCTGGAACATGCGAACCAAGGGAGCTGAGAAACTGGAAGGAATGATTCTATGGTGGGCGAACCTCGATGGAGCCAAGGTGGTTCCGGGATCCTACAAAGTTGTCCTCAATGTCAACGGAGAGGAAATGGAACAAACATTTGAGGTCTTGCCGGATCCCCGAAGTGAGGCAACTCTCGAGGAGATGCAAGAGCAATTCGCCTTTGTCTCTGAAGTCAATCAAACCGTGGATCGAGCGCATGAATCCATTAAGAAGATCCGAAAGATCAATGATCAGCTGGACGCCTTCATCAAGCAATATGAGGATAACAAAGAGGTAGCTGACCTGGTTCAAAAGGCAAAAGATCTCAAGAAATCACTATCTGACATCGAGAAGGCACTCTATCAGACCAAGAACAGAAGCAATCAGGATCCTTTGAACTTCCCGATTCGCCTAACCAACAAGCTAGGGCATTTGAACAGCCTGGTTACCCTGGATGATTTTGCTCCCACAGAGCAGGATGTTCAGCTCAAAGACGAATTGGTCCTTGAGATAAATAAGGAGCTCGAGGCCTTCGATGCATTGGTGACACAAGAAGTGGAGAATTTCAACAATTCTTTCAATGAATCCCGATTGAACTATCTGTTGGTTGAATAGCCCTGAGGCAAAGAATTTATGATTCCGATGAAAAGGTTGAAATATTTTTCGGTGTACTTGCTTCCAATTACGGTGTATGTATCGTTTCATGGGACGGGACTGACTTCATTTTTTCCGATTTTCGTGTTTTTCGTTCTCGTACCGTTATTGGAGTTGTTTTTGAAGCCGGATCACAGCAATTTCGATCAGGAAACAGCTCTTTTAGAGAAGAACAGTCGCCTCTATGATTGGATCCTCTATCTCGCCGTGCCCGTCCAGGTTGGCATGCTGATCTATTTCCTGAATGTGATTGCGGCTACCCCATATGATTCACTTGAGTTCTATGGGCGAATATTCGCTATGGGACTGATGTGTGGAGTAATGGGAATCAACATCGGCCATGAATTAGGACACAGGCCCGAGCGAATTGATCAACTCCTCGGAGAAATATTGCTTCTGACCTCTTTGAACACTCATTTCTTGCCGTATCACAATGAAGGTCATCACAGGGAAGTGGCAACACCCCAGGACCCTGCGACGGCAAAAAAAGGGCAGTGGCTTTTCCATTTTTGGATCACATCTCACTTTGGCAGCTATATCAAAGCCTGGACAATTGAAGCCTCCAGGATGAGGAAGAAAAAGAAACCTGTCTTATCATTTAAAAATAGAATGGTCGTCTATACTTTGGCAAATGTCATTGTTCTGGGGAGCATATATTACTATTTCGGTTTGCAGGTGCTGATTGCCTTTGTCCTCGCAGCTGTAATAGGAATCTTATTGCTTGAGACTGTCAACTATATAGAGCATTATGCTTTGCTGCGAAAAATCAACGACAAGGGAAGGTATGAACGCGTGAAGCACATGCATTCATGGAACTCCGATCACCAGATTGGGCGACTCATGCTATTCAATCTATCCAGGCATTCGGATCATCATTACAAGGCCAGTAAAAAATACCAGGTTCTCGAATCCCTGGAAGACAGCCCCCAAATGCCTACAGGTTATCCGGGCATGATGGTTTTGGCCCTTTTGCCTCCCTTATGGTTTCGACTTATGAACCCATACCTTGACCGTTTAACACAAGAATTAAAATCCATACCGAGTTTATGAAAAAAGCCCTATTACTCCTGATTTTTGTCTTTCTTTTCAGTCCAACTGATTCCTTTTCGCAAAAAAGAAAAAAGAAGAGTAAAACAACAGAATACGCCGCTGTATCAGATTCGATCTTTCACGGTTTTCAATGGAGAAACATCGGACCTTTCCGCGGAGGGCGAAGTGTGGCTTCAAGCGGAGTTGGCACGGAGCCGATGACCTACTATTTCGGGTCCACAGGGGGTGGAATCTGGAAAACTGTCGATGATGGCATCACCTGGAAAAATGTATCAGATGGTTTTCTGAAAACAGGAACGGTAGGGGCGATTGCAGTCTCGGAGAGTGACCCTAATGTCGTATTTGCCGGTATGGGCGAGCACGCCGCTCGCGGCGTAATGACTTCCATGGGTGATGGAATCTACAAATCGGAGGATGCCGGAAAGACCTGGAAGCACATGGGCATGGATCAATCAAGACACATCTCTGACGTTGTCATCCATCCTACAAATCCCGACATCGTCTTTGTCTCTGTTCAGGGAGCCCAGTATGGCCCGACGGAAGAGCGTGGGGTTTACAGAAGCCAAGATGGTGGAGACAGTTGGGAACGCGTTCTGTTTGTAAATAATCGAAGTGGTGCGTCTTCCGTAGTTATGGATATGACCAATCCGAGAATACTCTATGCGGCCATGTGGGAGCATAGCAGGCACCCCTGGACCATGGAATCGGGAGGTCCCGGTTCAGGTTTGTACAAATCGAATGACGGGGGAAGCACCTGGGAAAAAATGAGCGAGGGATTGCCCGAGCTGATGGGAAAAGCGGGAATTTCCGTATCGAGGGCCAATCCGGAGCGGGTTTTCGCGGTAATTGAGGCCGAAGGTGATAAATCAGGAGTGTACAGATCGGATGACGGAGGAAAAAAATGGAAACAGATCAACAAGGACCGAATTAACATAACGCGTTCGTGGTATTACATGGAGATCTTTGCCGACCCTATGGATGAGAACGTTGTTTGGGTGATGAATGCCCCTGCCATGAAGTCAATCGACGGAGGGAAGACATTCCAACGCGTTCCTACTCCTCATGGAGATAACCACCATTTGTGGATTCATCCGCATGACAATCAGAAGATGATCAACTCCAATGATGGTGGAGCCAATATTTCGAATAATGGAGGCAAAAGCTGGAGCACGCAGAGAAACCAACCGACTTCTCAATTCTATCGCGTGATCACAGACAACCAGGTGCCCTATCACGTATATGGCGGACAGCAGGACAATTCGGCCATTGGAATTGCCAGCCGAACCTATGATGAGGGCATTGACTGGAAGGACTGGTATTCTGTGGCAGGCTGTGAAAGTGCCTTCCTTGCCTTTGACCCTGACGATCCGCAAATCATATTCGGAGGTTGCTACCAGGGAATCATCGATCGCTGGTACAGAGCGACTCATTTAAGCAAGGAGATCAAGGAGTATCCAGAGCTGTCTTTGGGCAATGCCCCTGAGGATTTTAAATACCGATACAACTGGAATGCCCCGATTATCAGCTCACCGCATGATCGTTCAACAATTTATCACGCGGGGAATGTGGTTTTCAGGACCACGGACATGGGAACGACCTGGGAAGTCATCAGCCCTGACCTGACACGAAATGACAAGAGCAAGCAGGGTCCGGGGGGCAAGCCATTCACAAATGAGGCTGCGGGAGGTGAAAACTACAATACACTCATGGCCCTGGTGGAGTCGCCACATGAGAAAGGAGTTCTTTGGGCGGGAAGCGATGATGGCCTTGTGCACCTCACCAGAGATGGAGGAAACAACTGGGAGAATGTAACCCCTTCCAATCTCCCCGAGGGGATCATAAACTCAATCGAAGTCTCTCCGCATGATCCGGCAACGGCATATATCGCCGTGATGCGTTACAAATCCATGGATTTGAAACCCTATGTATTCAAAACTACGAATTACGGCAAGAGTTGGATCAAAATAGTCAATGGTTTTGACGATGAGCATACGTTTGTGAGAGTCGTGCGCGAGGATCCTGTGAGGAAAGGGTTGCTCTATGCCGGAACCGAAACCGGGCTTTTTATTTCGTTTAACGACGGTCAGAACTGGCAGAGGTTTCAGCTTAACCTACCGGTGGTTCCAATCAACGACCTGATTGTCCAAAGCAACGATCTGGTGGCGGCCACGGCAGGCCGCTCCTTCTGGATACTGGATGATTTGAGCGCGTTGCAGCAATATGACACGGGCAAAGAGGCGTTTAGACTTTACAAACCTCAGGACACTTATTTGCTATTTGGAGGGAGCACCGAAAAACCGGTTCCCGGTCTGGGTTCGAATCCGAAGTCGGGGGTAGTCATCGATTACTTTCTCCCCTCTAATGCCGATTCGCTGGAGCTGAAACTCGAGGTTCTGCAAGATGGAAAAGTGATTAGAACAGTTACCAACAGCAAGCCAAAAGATTTCAAAAGCTGGCAAGGAGGCCCACCGAAACCCGTTGTTTTGCCCTCTTCCGAGGGGCATCAGCGTTTTACCTGGGACTTTAGACGAGATCAACTTCCGGCGGTTGACAATGTATTTGTGTTTGGAGACTACAGGGGTTCAAGGGTTGGCCCCGGGACTTATACCCTAAGACTTTCACTGGAGGATGAAACTGCGGAGCAGGCGATCAATATCCTTGCGAATCCCAATATGGGAGATAAAACAGGAGAGTATGCTGAACAGCAGAAAATGTTGGCCGATCTGGCGGGCATGATGGAGGAAATTCACAATTCTGTCAATCAAATGCGCTCAGCCAGAAAGCAACTCAGTGGTTACAAGGCACTTCTTAAGGATAATGAAAGCGCAGAAGGTCTGTTAGAACTGGGTGATTCGCTAATCGGTAGAATCGATAGCTGGGAAAGAAATCTGATTCAACCGGATCAAAAGACGTTTCAGGACGTGATCAATTTTAACAATCAGCTCAATGCCGAAATCATGTATCTGAGGGGCTTTATCGACAATGCCGATCCCGAGTTGACCGAGGGCGCCCGAGAACGCTTTGCTGACTTGCAGAATGACTGGAAGGTATATTCAGATGAGCGTGATGCCATTGTCAAAAACGAAATGGCGGGATACAATGCCGAATTCAAGAAATTGAACCTGCCTGCGATCATTCTTGAAGAATAGAATTATTCTCAGTGTCTCAGTGAGTCCGTAAAAGACGTCCGGTACATAAGGTCAAATTAAGGTTGTCATCGGACCGTTGACCTGAGCAATAGGTTGTTTTTCGAATGGAAAGGTTGAAAAAATATTCAAGTATCTTTAGCATTGGATTGAGAAAAGTTGAAAAACATGCAAAATAACGATGGAAAACTCAAGGTAGGCCTGGCTCAGCTGGCACCTGTGTGGCTTGACAAGAAGGGAACCCTTGAGAAAATCGTCCAGGTTATCCATGAAGCGGGGCAAAAAGGAATCGAGCTGTTGGTCTTTGGAGAAGGACTTGTGCCGGGTTACCCCCTATGGACAGGACTGACCGATGCAACCATATTCGATTCTCCAATGCAAAAAGAGCTTCATGCCCACTATGCGGCAAATGCTGTAGTCATTGAGAAGGGCGATCTCAATGAGGTGTGCTCTGTTTTGAAAGATTACGATATGGCTGCATACCTTGGAGTGATCGAAAGACCCCTTGACCGGGGTGGTCACAGCCTGTACGCTTCGCTTGTGTTTATAGACAAACATGGAATAGTGCAATCCGTGCATCGAAAATTACGACCTACATATGACGAGCGGTTGACCTGGTCTCCTGGTGACGGTCATGGGTTGCAGGTTCACAGTATGAAGGAATTCACGGTGGGTGGCCTGAATTGCTGGGAGAATTGGATGCCCCTTGTACGCAGTTCTCTCTATGCCCAGGGAGAAAACCTGCATGTGGCTGTTTGGCCCGGTTCGGATCACAATACCCGGGACATAACCCGATTCATCGCAAGGGAGTCCCGCTCCTATGTCGTTTCGGTTTCCAGCCTGATGCGCAAGGAAGACTTTCCTGAGACAACCCCCTATTTCTCGAAGATACTTGAAAAAGCGCCTGACGTTTTGACCAATGGAGGATCATGCGTTGCCGGACCCGATGGGGAGTGGATCCTGGAACCCCAGGTTGGACAGGAAGAGTTGTTTTCTGTTGAAGTGGATTTCAATCGCGTTCTGGAGGAGCGTCAAAATTTTGATCCCAGTGGCCACTATTCCCGGCCGGACGTCACGCGTTTGATTGTCAACAGGGAGCGTCAGTCGGTGGTCCGGTTTGAAGAATCAGGTGAGGCCGGAATCAAAGAGAATGAAAAACACACATGAAAATCATAGGTCTCATAGGAGGAATGAGCTGGGAGTCCAGTGCTGTTTACTACCGGCTGCTCAACGAACGAGTTGGGAGCATGCTCGGGGGTTCCCATTCATGTGAATGCATCATGGATTCTGTGGATTTCGACCCTGTCGAACGACTTCAACACCAGGGTAAATGGAAAGAGCTTTGCCAAATCATGAGAGACAAAGCGCTGAAACTTGAAAAGGCAGGGGCGGAGATCATTCTTCTCTGCACCAATACCATGCACGTCTGCGAACACGAAATGACCCGGGATCTTAAAGCGGATTTTCTTCATATCGCGGAGGCGACAGGAGAAGCGATTGTTTCCAAGGGATTGAATCGAGTAGGGCTTTTAGGGACCCGATTCACGATGGAGAAGGACTTCTATTCGAAGATTCTGACAGATAAATACGGAGTGGAGGTTATCATTCCCAAAGCAGAAGATCGCGAGATTGTTCACGACTGCATTTACAAGGAACTGGTCCGGGGAGAAATCTCACCTTCTTCCAAACAGGAGTTTCAGCGTATCATAGGAGACCTTCAGGAAAATGGGGCTCAAGGGGTTATTTTGGGATGCACAGAAATACCCATGCTCATCCAACAGGACGACGTT
>CBDUAY010000071.1:0-13369 GCA_965365245.1 uncultured Flavobacteriaceae bacterium
GAATTGATATGACTTCGAGCTTCCGGCTGCTGTCATTGGCATCCCGAACATTGATCATATTCAACGGTCTGGAGCTTATCTTGTCACTCAACTCTTTAGTGATCAAATTGGGCGCCCCCGTGTCGAAAAGAAACGAGTAGGTCTTTCCTTCTATCTCGACCGGTATGATGATTTTGCCCCGAACATCACGGTAATTGACGCTGGATAAATACTTCCGCTGTGAAGGCTTTCCCTTGTTTAGTTTAACACGCTGGGCGAATCCCAAAACAGGAAGGGTTAAAAAAGCGAGCGTCAGGCAAAGAAGTCTCATGGCATTTCGCGAATCTCGATATTTTTGATCGTGAGCCTTTGTTCCAGCCATTCTTTGAGTTTCTTCTCCTGATCTTTTTTATTCTTGTTTCTCACTTTGTTCTTCCATTTCACCGAAACAATGTTAATCGTGTCCATCTTCTCAAAATCAGATCGGTACTCGCGGGCAAAACTGATCGATTGAAGGTCATCATAATTGATTTGGATCTCTTTTAAAACTCGGTCGAAATGAATTTCATTGGCGTAATATCTTCTCAGGTCCTTTTCGAGCTCATCGATTCGAAGGTCCTTATCGCGGATTGTCTCGTCCTTGGTGCTCAACATTTTATGACTGTTGATATAGAGCTCTTTGATTTTGTCTATGTCCTCGCGGATTCCGGCGTTGTCCTGGCTCTGAAGGAGCACCAGCTTGGTGCTTCCAAGGCCCAGTTCATTCAATTGTTCCTTCCAGCGCTCCTCATCTCTTGAAGAATAATCCCTTCCGAAGACATAAAGCTTGATCTCATTGGCGTTATAATCGATGCTCTCCTCGCTCTCACCAATGAGATTAACTCCCTCTTCTTTCAAACCGGCGATGAATCTCTCGGCGCGGGTCGTGAAGCGGTTGTAATTATAAAGAAGGTAGAATTGATAGATGCTGAATGCAAGAACCAGCAGGGCAACGAGTGATGCAATTCGGGCAATCCTTCTCCTTTTTGCATGGTTGATGTATTTCCGCATCGGAAACCTCAAATACTTCGTAATCACAAAGGCAGCAAGAGCGATGTAGATGCTGTTGATCATGAAAAGGAACATGGCAGACCCGAAATAGCCGAAATTCCCTGTCGCCAGACCGAATCCAGCTGTACACAGTGGCGGCATCAGGGCCGTTGCGATCGCAACACCTGCAACCGTGTTGAACTGGGGTTTAGGCCTGCTGATGGCAATAATCAATGCCAGACCACCCGAAATGGCAATAAGCACATCGCGAACGTCTGGTTGGGTTCGCGCCAGCAACTCCGGCGTCGCCTCTTTGAATATCGGTATGCTGAAGAAAAGAAATGAAGTGATGATGCTGAGCGCCACCATGGCTCCAAAGTTGATCACAGAGCCCTTCAAGGTATCCACGTCATTGACTGCAATAGAAAACCCGATTCCCAATATCGGCCCCATGAGCGGTGAGATAAGCATCGCACCTATGACAACCGCGGTGGAGCTCACGTTCAATCCGATCGATGCAATGAGTATGGAGAAAACAAGAATCCATGCGGTTTGACCCTTGATCGAAATGCCCTCCCGGATTCGTTCAGCAGTAGCTTCTTTATCCGTTCCAACTCTGATAGTGAGCAACTTAGGAATATACTCTTTGAGACTCTCAAAAAACCCTTTGAATTCCTTTTGAACCTCGCCTTGCTGTTCCTTCAATTCTTTGTCGCGTTCCAGCTCTTCTTTGTTCTTTTCTTCCATTGAATTAATGCATAACTGATTTACAACTAAAGTACTAAAATTTGTTCACAGGAGTTAGGAATTGCCCAACTTGGATTCAGCCTCTTTGGATACTTCTTTAATGCTTTGCTCCTCCGCTTTCGGAAAGATAAGGAGCGTATCCTCGGTGTCAACAACGATGAAATTGTCAAGGCCCTGGATGACAATCCTCTTTCCTCCGGGCCCGGACACCATATTTCCGCTCGATGATTTGAAAATCGCTCTCGCGTTGACCAGGGCGTTGCCCTGCTCGTCTTTGTTCAGCTTGTTGTAGAGAGAACCCCATGTTCCCAGGTCATTCCAACCGAATTCTGTAGCCATGACATAGACATTGTCCGCCTTTTCCATGATGCCGTAGTCGATGGAGATGTTTTCAGACGTTTCATAATTCTCTTCGATGAAACCCCGCTCCCTGTCTGTATTCCAGTTGCCTGATCCCTTGCGAAACAAATCGTGCATCGAGGGAAGGTTTGAACTGAAAGCCTTCAAAATGCTTCGCACGCTCCAAATGAAGATCCCTGCATTCCATAGATAATCGCCCCGCTCAAGGAATTTTTGAGCCGTCTCCATGTCGGGTTTCTCGGTAAAGTCCAGTACTTTTTTCACCTCCCCGCCCTCACTGTCGAATTGAATGTACCCGTAACCTGTATTCGGCTCAGACGGTTGAATCCCGAGGGTCATCAAAACGTCCGACTTGAGACAAAATTCGAATGCGTCCTGAACATATTTCAAAAACTTCTCCTCGTTTTCAATGTAATGGTCAGAGGGCGCGACTATCATGACTGCATCCTCATCCATATCACTTATTTTGAATGAGCTGTAGAGAATACATGGTGCTGTGTTCCTCATGGCTGGTTCCAGAAGGATCTGGGATTCTCCGATGCCGGGCAAGTGGCTCTTGACCAAATCCTTGTAACGGGCGTTGGTTGCCACCAGAATATTCTCTTCAGGGATAAGGCGTGACAATCGGTCAAAAGTCTGGCGGATCAGCGACTTGCCGGTACCCAGCATGTCGTGGAATTGCTTAGGATTGTCAGGAGTGCTGACTGGCCAAAACCTGGACCCGACACCTCCTGCCATGATCACGGCATAGTACTTTTTATTCTTATTCATCTTTGGAATTTTGATTCATTATGGGATCTACCTCGGCATGAGGGTGAAAAACGTACTTTTTGTGTGTTGCCACTTCAATGCACTCATATCGGGTTCGACGTTTCTCTCCTTTGACAAAGGTCCTGTTGCGGTATTGAAAAAGGCTCTGCTCCGGCAACTCAAAAACCATCGCACCCGTTTTTTCAGGGTCACATTGTCTCAGAGCGAGAGACAAATCGATATCCCCGTCTGTGCTTGCCCTGGGTTTTTTAAGGTAGGCCGACAAACTTCGCAATATCTGCTCTGGAAAAATATCCGGCCTCAAAAAAGGAAGCATGAGGCGCTGAAAATTCATTTGCCACTCCCTGCCATGAGGCTTTACACGCTTGCCTTCGTGATAGGTTACCAGGTGAGCATACTCGTGAACGAGAGTGATCAGGAACCTGTATCGGTTGGGATCATTGTTGATCGATATCTGCACTCTGCCGTCTCTGTAGCGCCTGAAATCTCCGTGTTTGGTTGCCCGGCGTCTCGTAATCTTCAGATGACAGGGATGCCTTTCAAGAAGGGTCAGAACCAGCTCAAGAGAAGCTTCCGGAACGTACTTCGACAAAATGTCTCTTTTCTTTTTCACGCGAATGATCAGGGAGTTGAGTTTGATACCTGCAGCACCTTGCCGTTGTACAAATCATGGCCATTGACGACAAACTGCGCGACATAAGCGCCCATGGTTTCGGCTGTGACAGAGGCTTGATAGCCCGGAAAGGCTTCGTTGAGCATTTCGGTTTGAACGGCCCCAAGTGCCAGGGTGTTGAACGCCAGATCCTTGTCTTTGAATTCTTCCGCCAGAAGTTCCATCAAGGTGATCAATGCCCCTTTGGAAGAACTGTAAGCCGCGAGACCGGGAAATTTCATGCTTCCCTGTATACCTCCCATGCTACTTATGGCTACCACGTGCGCACCCGATTTGAAAAAAGGGAGGAGGTTCCGGGTCAGTTCGGAAACTGAAAATACATTGACCGTATAGACTGAGATCATATCCTCAATGGTAGTCTCGGCAAACGGCTTATTGAGAAGGAGCCCGGCATTGTGCACGATTCCGTCCAGTGTTTTGTTGTTGCCCTCCAGGAAATCAAATACTCGATCCCTTCCTGACTGGGTAGAAATATCCACGTCCAGAGCTTTCAGCATCGAAAATTCTTCCTGCAACCTCTTTAATGTGCCGCAGTCACGGGACAGTGCGATTACCTCATGTCCTTGCTCGAGCAAACATCTCACCGTTTCTTTACCGATTCCCCGGCTGCATCCTGTAATTGCAATTGTCTTAGTCACCCTGTCAATATCTGAAGAAAGTCTTTGAATATAACCAATCTAAAGCCTCAAAAATATGAAAATTTTAAGCACCCTGGCCCTTTTATTGACCTGGCTGCTTGGCCGGGCAATGCTCTTGTACCATTATTCCTCGAGAACGATATGCTGATAGGCGCCCGCATCGGGTGATTCCCTGCGGTCAATGCCAAGAAGGTCAAAAGGCACCTCTCTGGCCACAAGAATGTTTCCTATCCCCCGGGCCTGTGATTCCTGGCCAATTCTAAAGTCGTTCAAATCAACGTCAATAAAATCTGAGATCCCATTGTAAATGTTATTGCGGTACTGATTGTCATTGGTAAAATCATAGAGCGGGTCATCCTGAAAAAACCCACCCGGATCTTCAAACCGCAACAGGCTATCGGCAAAGCTGAATTCAAACTGAGATCCCGGCTCCTGCTCCAACAGGAACTCAACGCCCTGGTTTCCATCGATGATGCAGTTCTCAAAATCAGCTTGCAAAGCCGCTTCCATCTCTTGTTGTCCCTGCTGGGGGTCAGTCACGTTGCTAATAAAAACAGCGGGTAAAACCCGAACGCCGCCAGACCAGAAGTTTGCAAAAGTGGAATGGGCAAAGCGGTAGAATCCCCCTTCTGAACAGGCCAGGGATGCAGATCCGTTATTCCCAATGACAAGATTTGAACCAAAGATTTCGGTTTGCCTTGCGAACAAGCCAAAACTGGAGGTATTGTAGATTTCCGAGTCCCTGATTCGCAGTGCATAAGCCTCGTTGTTGCTTTCAGCTGCATCGACGAGCAGCCCCACGGTGCTGTTTTTCACAATTGCATGGCTTACAGAATGATCGCGGCTGCCTTCACGGAGCAAGATGCCACTCCATTGACCCGGAATGTCATCAAAGAACGGTTCCAGGCGGTCTCCCTGAAAAATCACTTTGGCCTCTCGGGTGCCTTCCACTTTGAGGCGTGCTCCCTGTGCGACCACCAGGCCAGAATTAGAGTGAAAATAGATGCGGGCACCCTTTCCAATGGTCAGCGTATTTCCGGAGCTGACTCCTGCGAATCCATATATGACATAAGGTTTTTCATCGGTCCAGACGGGGCTTCCTTCCAGGTAAAAGCCTTCTACTTCAATTTCCTCTCCATCTTGATCCTCTCCAATCACAATCGTTTCCTTGATTCCATTGGCATCCCGCTCAGGAAAGAGAAAATAGGCGTCCTGAACCAGGGTCACCAATTCCACTTCTTGCTGGTTCGGACCCTGATCAAACACGATCTGATCGATGTATAACGGATCAGTTACCGCATTGAAATCAATTGTGGCCTCGACAAATATGAATATGCTGTCTCTTGCCAGAATGGGAACGTTTTCAAATGATTTTCCCGGTACTCCGTTGACGTTCAAACGATAAAAGGACGACTCCCCATTAGCCAATGCAATGGTCGGCAAGTTGATGTTTTCGCTGCTGCGATTGTAAACCTTGAAGGTTCTGGTGCTTGAGCTGGTGTTGGTGAAAACCGTATCGAGAAACACGGTGTCTTTGGAAAATTCAAGCTGACCATTGCTGGGCCTGGTCTCGAGTATCTCATCCTCGCATGCCACAGTAAGCAATGAGCAGATGATTAGCATCAAGACAGTGACTCTAAACATGGATCTATTTTTCCTTCAGTTTGATTTCAAATACCTTGTTCCAGTTTTTCCCGGTAACAAAAAGACGGTCATTGCTTTCATCATAAGCTATTCCATTGAGCACATTGTCTTCTCCCTCCTGACCGGCTTTGGTCTGGAGACCTTTGAGATTGACGATGCCCTCTATGGTTCCGTTTTGGGGATTAACGATGAGAATCGAGTTCTGTTGCCAAATGTTAGCATAGATTTTTCCATTCACAAATTCCAGCTCATTGAGCTTCTCAGCCTTTCTTTTGTTTGTGTAGGTCTCAATATACCTGTTCTCCACAAGGGTTTCGGGATCCAGGAACCAAATTCTCTCCGTTCCGTCAGTCTTGATCAGGTGCTCCTTGTTATGAGTCAGCCCCCAACCCTCATTGCTTTTGCCGTAATCAAAGGTTCTCTCCAGCTCAAAAGTATCCAGGTCGTAGATGAAACCTATCTTTTTCTTCCAGGTCAATTGATAGATCTTTCCGTTGAATATGGTCATGCCTTCTCCAAAATACTTCTTGTCCAAATCCACTTTCCGCACTACCTTTCCTGTCTCGATCTCAGTTTTTCTCAATGTCGATTTCCCGTATTGCCCTGTGCTTTCATAAAAGTAGCCACCGTGAAACACGAAGCCCTGGGTAAAGGCCTTGTCGTCATGCGGGAATGTGTTGACAACCTCATAACTGTATACTTTTGGGGCCTCAGCTGCCAAAAAATAGACGGTATTGTTCAACTCTTTTTTCTCCCCATCGAAATAAATCGTAGCGGAAACCGCTTGTTTCCCCAATCGATAGTCGCTGATGTTCAGTTCCTCGTTTGAGGAGACCGGTTGACCATTGATAAAATACTGTACCGAATCTATAGGGTTCCCATTCTTTTCCTTGACTGCTATGCTGAGAGGCTCGTCAATTTGGATGGTCTTGGGTGTATCCAGTTGCAACTTGTACTTGTCGCTGCAGGAAGCGGACAAAACCAGCAGCGCCGACAGGGCGAGGTAGGCATATCTGTACATAGCTCTTTTTTCTTAAAATAAACGAATTATTGTTTGAGAATTAAAAATAATCATTAAATTTGCACTCTCAAATTCGGCGGGTGCTGAATCTTTTGTTAGAGAAGCGAAAGTATAAAATTTAAACGAGTTAGTGATGAGAAAAGGTATACATCCGGATAATTACAGAATGGTAGCTTTCAAAGACATGTCAAACGGAGATGTTTTTCTTACCAAGTCTACAGCCAAATCCAAGGAGACGATTGATGTAGAAGGCGTTGAGTATCCTTTGATCAAACTGGAGATCTCAAGAACTTCTCACCCTTATTACACAGGAAAACTGAAATTGGTCGACTCAGCTGGTCGTATCGACAAGTTCAAGTCAAAATACGCCAAATTCAAGAAATAAGAGATTTATCAATCTCGAAATATACAATCCCTCCTGGTTTACAGGGGGGATTTTTTTATGATTTCCTTCACGGTATACCATGATTTCCATCCTGATTTTCAAGTATTTTTCAGCAAAATAGTTGCACGGAAGCTGGAAAGTTTTAACTTTGTTTTAAGATATGTTCATATGCTTTGGCAGTATCTTTGAGCATTCCCCTATAATAACTCCCCTCAAATTACGTTATTAAGTATAATTGTTGGACCGCTTAGGTTTCGACAGAGGATGAAGTTTATGGAGACAACTGAGGTAAAAGTGAAAAATGAGTTCCTGGTATCGGCACTGTTTATAGAGAGTGCGATCAATGACTATCTGTCCAGCAAACTCGAAATTTCTGATCCGATCAGCTCTGAATTTTTAGGAAACGGTAAGAAAGGCCTGACCTTCGATCAAAAGATCGACGCACTTCTCGATTCATCTGCTTTCAGCATTATCGACAAGAGCAAGGTTTCTGTATTTAGAGAAATCTACAGGGAATTTCAATTGAATTTTGACGCCGATTCTTTGGAAGACAGCTTTACTTCACCGGATGCAAATGATGATTTTTTGATGATTCTTTATCCGCAGAATGAATACCTGCCACGTGAGGAGATGCTGATCAATGCCTGTTACCAATTGATCGCCGAAGTTTCCGAATTGATAGCCGAAAAAACATCGAGCGTAGAGGTCAAAATGGCCAGCAGCAGAAAACTGTTTGTTGCCGATTTGTTGAAATTTGGCAAATTCGCCTCCCTCTTCTCGTTCTTGTTTGTGATATAAAAAGAAAAAGTACATATTTTGAAATGGCCGGTTTTTTTACCGGTCATTTTTTTTTGATACTTTCGGATACAGAATTCGTGGCGACATTCATCGATGGCAAAATCCATTGAATGAGTGCCCAACTTAAATTGGGTCTTACCTATGGCAAAAATATACAGGCAGGCGGCAATGGCAGTCATTGTGAACCAGGAAACGAAAGTCCTCATTGGATATTCACCTCGTGACAAGAGCTATAAATTCCCGCAAGGCGGTCTGGAGGAAGACGAGGATATATTGGAAGGAATTAAAAGGGAGCTATTGGAGGAACTCGGATACGTTTTAAAATCCGAGCAAATTATCCAGGTCTGCGATGAAAAGGTGCGTTATCCCTTTCCTAAAGACTCTCATCCCATATTCATCGGTCAGGAACTTCACGTGGTGAAGATCAATCATTTCCCAGAGGCAATGACTGTTCCCCAGGATGACGAATTCGATGAATTGCTGTGGATTCCCCCGCATGAGATTGTGAAGTACAACTCAGAATATCGCTCAAAAGCCTATTACAGAGCGCTCCAGCTCTGCGACCTTCTTTGAACTAGACTTTTAGCAGATCGAACTCCATTTTGAATGGATCGAGGCGTTCCAAAATCAAACTTATCAGGTTATCTCCCAGCTCCTCATAGAATTCTGAAAAATTAGCCTGGCGTTCCTGCAGGCTCTGCTTGGGGAACAGGTGATCCTGAAGAGCTTTTATGCGATCGACGCGATCTGCGAATTTTCTTTTCTGCGCTTTGAGCAGTCTTTTTTCGAGTTTGTCCAGCCCGTTGAGTTGTTTCTTTTCCTGTGCGAGCACGGCGCCAATGAAGGACTTGTCGGTTTGTTCCGCGATGTCCTTCATCGATTCGAACATCTCCTCCAATCGCTTTCTCTCAGGCGAAAAATCGATATTCAAATCGGATATTTCCTTCACTTTTTTTGATACCAGCACATTTTGATCCTCGAAAAGCTCTGAAATCTCTATGTCCAGTCTCTCCATTTTTCCGAGTTCTTTTTCACTCACAAGCAGAGCGGAATTTCTCAGATGAAGTATCGGAAAAGGAACGTCCACTTTTTCAAAATAAGACTTCAATTGCATCCAGTAGGCCAGCTCTCCACCTCCTCCCGTGTAGGAGAGATTGGGCAGGATTACTTCCTGGTACAAAGGTCGCATGAGGGCATTCGGACTAAACCTTTCCGGATGATTCTCGAGTTCCTCTAAAATCGAATCTTTCGAGAATACCAGATCGGACTCATTCACCCGGTAAACCTCTCCATCAAAAACAATGCGCTCCCTGAGCTCATCGGTCAGATAAAAAAGATTGATGTCACGGGGATTGACCTGGATATGGTATTTCTCACCAAGTTCTTCATTGGTGGCAGAAACTTCTGAAACACAGCTTTGGTTCAACAGCTCCTCCTTTACTTTGGGGGCAAAGAGGCCTTTGAGCTCTCGATCATCACCGTCTACGATAACAAGCCCCTCCATTCCGAACAGCTCGTTCGCCAAGTATCGGGTCGCTCCCGCCAGGCTCTTGTGCTCCAGGTACGACTCCCTGAAGAGTTTAAGCAGCTGTTTTGCATTTTTTCCCGGGCCCAACAATCCATCGAACTCCTTCAGAACTTTCTCCAGTCCATCTGTAGACAGTCGACCCACCGCGCCGGCAGCTTCTCTCTTCCATCTTAGCTTGGATCCCTTGAAGTTGAAAAAGCAGATCTCGTCAAAGTCATGATCCTCACTGGCCATCCAGTAAACCGGAACGAATTCGTACTCGGGAAACTGGTTTTTGAGTTCCTTCGCCATATTGATCACAGAGGCGATCTTATAGAGAAAATATAGAGGTCCCGTGAAGAGATTCAACTGGTGTCCTGTGGTTACCGTAAACGTATTCTTTTCTTTGAGGTAAGCAATGTTTTCCCGGGTTCTGTCACTTATCGAAAATCCCTCGTATTGATTTTTCAAAGCATTGTGAAGCACAGCTCTGAAGGCTGGAGGATAATGTTCCTCTTTCTCCTTCAATTGCTTGCCAAAGCCATCAAAGTCCGGGAAATTATTGTAAAAAGCTGAAATTTTGGGACTCCTTTCCAGGTAGTCACACATCATATCTGAAAAATAGCCTGTATCCTGAAAAGTGATCGAAGTCGGGAACGTTGCCAATGCTAAATTCTTTTTCGTAAAAATACAGTTTTCTTTTCAAGCATCCGGGGTTTCAGGCCCCGATTTCTTTTCAATGTCAGACGGAAACAACTCGAAAAATTACATGAACCGGCAAGAATATCGGGTCATTCTTCAAACAGGCTCTCCGTAGAGGTCAAAATCAGTGGCCTCCGTGATCCGGATCTTGACAAAATGACCAATCTGAACATAATGCTTGCTTCCATCGACAATGACATTGTTATCCACATCCGGGCTGTCAAACTCGGTCCTGCCAATAAAGAATTTTCCCTCTTTACGATCAAAGATGCAGTCGAAAACCTTGCCTACTTTTTCCTGGTTCATTTCAAAAGAGATTTGCTCCTGGAGCTGCATGAGCTCTGCCACCCTTCTTTCCTTTTCATCTTCTGGCACATCATCCACCAGGTTGTAAGCATGCGTGTTCTCCTCGTGCGAATAGGCAAAACAGCCCATGCGATCAAATCGGATATCTCTGACAAATTCCTTGAGCTCCTCAAACTGCTCCCGGGTTTCACCCGGATACCCAACAATCAAGGTTGTTCGAATTGCCATGCCGGGAACCTCCTCCCTGAATTTCTTCATCAGACGAATAGTCTTCTCTGAATCCGTTCCACGTCTCATGGATTTCAGGAGCTCGGAATTGACATGTTGCAGAGGAATGTCGATATAGTTGCAAACTTTGGGCTCTTCTTTCATCACCTCAAGCACATCCAGTGGAAAGCCTGTAGGGTAAGCATAATGGAGTCTAATCCACCTAATGCCTTCGACTTTTGCCAATGCCCTCAAAAGATCCGCAAGGGCCCGGCGCTTGTAGATGTCAAGTCCATAATAAGTCAAATCCTGTGCGATGAGGATAAGCTCGCGCACTCCTTCAGCGGCCAGATTCTCTGCTTCTCGCGGCAGATCCTCAATAGGTTTTGAAACATGTCCGCCCCTCATCAGAGGTATGGCGCAAAAGGAACAAGGTCGGTCACAACCTTCTGAAATCTTCAGATAAGCATAGTGTTTGGGAGTGGTCGTCAACCGCTCTCCCACAAGTTCGTGTTTGTAATCCGCTTCCAGGGCTTTGAGTAGCTGGGGCAGGTCATGAGTTCCGAAATACTGGTCTACCTCGGTGATTTCCTTTTCCAGGTCGGGTTTGTATCTTTCGCTGAGACAACCGGTCACAAAAACCTTATCGATCTCCCCTGCTTCTTTCCGGTTCACGTAATGCAAAATCGTATCCACCGACTCTTCTTTGGCCTTGCCAATGAACCCACAGGTATTGATCACGACGATATTGCCGTCATCCTCTTCATCCTCGTGAACGACCTCTTTGTTGTTGGCCTTCAGTTGTCCCATCAGAACCTCACTGTCATAAAGGTTCTTGGAGCAACCCAGGGTTACGACGTTGATCTTGTTTTTTTTGGAAGATTTTGTACGCATATCAATGTCCCTTGAAAAAGGAATCCACAAATTCCATTTTATTGAAGACCTGGAGATCGTCAACGCCCTCTCCGACGCCGATATATTTCACCGGGATCTGGAACTGATCGGAAATACCGATCACCACTCCTCCTTTGGCCGTTCCATCCAGCTTTGTGATGGCAAGTGATGTGACCTCAGTGGCCTTGGTAAATTGTTTCGCCTGCTCAAAAGCATTCTGACCCGTGGATCCGTCCAGGACGAGTAGTACCTCATCAGGTTTGTTATCGACTACCTTTTCCATGACCCGCTTGATCTTGCTCAATTCATTCATCAGGTTCACCTTGTTGTGCAATCTTCCCGCGGTGTCAATGATGACGACATCCGCGTCCTGGTTGACCGCTGACTGCAAAGTGTCAAAGGCAACAGAGGCCGGGTCGCTTCCCATATCCTGCCGCACCATTGGCACATCCACGCGATCTGCCCATACCTGCAACTGGTCAATGGCTGCTGCCCTGAAAGTATCCGCAGCGCCCAACACCACCTTCAGGCCCTGTTTTTTGAACTGGGCTGCAAGCTTACCGATGGTGGTAGTCTTGCCTACCCCATTCACACCGACGATCATGATGACATAGGGCTTTTTCCCCTCAGGAATTACAAAGTCCGTTTCGTCCCCTGCATTGGTCTCCGCCAATAGAGATGCTATTTCTTCACGCAGAATTTTGTTCAGCTCCTCCGTGCCGAAGTATTTGTCGCGGGCCACGCGTTCTTCTATCCTGTCAATTACCTTCAAAGTGGTCTCCACCCCCACATCGGAGGACACAAGAACCTCTTCGAGATTGTCGAGGACCTCATCGTCGACCCTGGATTTACCTGCAACAGCCTTGGAAAGCTTATTAAAGAAAGATGTGTTTGACTTCTCGAGCCCTTTGTCAAGCGTTTCCTTTTTCTCCTTCGAAAATATTTTTTTGAACAAACTCATTGTTAAGGTAGGATTGATTGGTTTTCAGCAGCACAAATTTAATGAAAATGAAAAAGCCACTCTCCGGATAGAAAGCAGCTTTCATTATATCGATAAGATCAAATTCTTATTTCTTGCTCAACCAGTCATTGACCCTTGTAGGATCCATGATGCTTTCGACAAAAGTATAGGCTCCGGTCTTTTCAGACTTCACCATTTTAATAGCTTTAGTCAATCTCTTCGATCCTGTTTGTAATGATGCTACCGCTTTCTTTGCCATGACTCTAAATTATTTTATTTCCTTGTGAACTGTCATTTTCTTCAGGATCGGATTGTATTTTTTTACTTCCAACCTGTCAGGAGTATTCTTTTTGTTCTTCGTTGTAATATAACGAGATGTACCGGGTTGACCCGTAGCTTTGTGCTCCGTGCACTCCAAAATCACCTGAATTCTATTTCCTTTACTCTTTGCCATCTGTCCTTACTTTTTTAGATAACCGTTTGCTCTCGCTTCCTCGATCACGGCCTCAACACCTTTCTTGTTGATGTTCTTCAAGGCTCTTGTAGAAACCTTAAGAGTGATCCACTTGTCTTCTGCTGGCAAATAAAAACGTTTTTTCACCAGGTTCACCTTGAATTTCCTTTTCGTTCTATTCAAAGCGTGAGACACGTTATTACCAACCATGGCCCTCTTACCCGTTAACTCACAAACTCTTGACATTTCCTGATTGTTTTAATTGTTATTTCAAAACGAGGTGCAAAAATAAA
>CBDUAY010000072.1:0-13230 GCA_965365245.1 uncultured Flavobacteriaceae bacterium
TTCCGCCCTTGAGCACCACTCTAACATTGTTCCCTGGCAGATGCTTTGTGAGCGAACAGGAGCCCAGCTCAAAGTGATTCCTATGTCGGAGGAAGGCGAACTGGATATGTCGGCCTACCGTGATCTGCTCAACGAGAGAACCCAACTCGTTTTTGTAAATCACGTTTCGAATGCCCTTGGAACCATCAACCCAATAAAGGAGATCATCGAGCTGGCGCATGAAAACAATGCTGCGGTTTTGATCGACGGGGCCCAGGCAACTCCACATATCAAACCCGACATGCAGGAACTCGATTGTGATTTCTACACTTGCTCCGCCCACAAGCTCTGTGGTCCAACGGGCGTGGGAATGCTTTTTGGCAAGGAGGAGTGGTTGAAAAAGCTTCCGCCCTACCAGGGAGGTGGTGAGATGATAAGCGAGGTGACGTTTGAAAAGACGACCTACGCAGATCTCCCGCATAAATTTGAAGCTGGGACGCCCAATGTCAGCGGGGTAATTGCTTTTGGAGTAGCCTTGGATTTCATGAATGGAATTGGTTTTGAACGCATTGCGTCGTATGAGCATGAATTGCTCGAATACGCGACTAAAAGACTTCTGGAAATCGAAGACCTTAGAATCTATGGGCCTGAATCGAACAAGGCATCCGTAATTTCCTTTAACATTGAAGGCATACATCCCTATGATATTGGAGCGATAATCGACAAACTGGGCATCGCTGTTCGAACCGGGCATCACTGTGCCCAGCCCATCATGGATTTTTACCGGATTCCAGGAACTGTAAGAGCATCTTTCGCTTTTTACAATACTAAAGAAGAAATTGATATTTTTGTAGAAGCCGTCAAACGCGCAAAAAACATGCTATTATGAAATATTTGATATTACTGCTCATTCTCTCCTGTACCTCGGCACAATCTGAAGAGGTTCGCACTCTTTATATTGCTGATCACCTGGCGGATTGCACCGGAGTCTCCAAGCAAAAATGCATGCTGATCAAAGAAAGCCCCGATGCGGATTGGACGTATTTCTACGACCGGATTGCCGGTTTTGATTACGAGGAAGGCTATTCTTATGAGTTGCGCGTCAAAGTTGAAAATGTCGAGAATCCACCGGCAGACGCGTCCAGCAAGAAGTACACGTTGACCGAATTGGTTTCTAAAACACCTTCTCAAGAAAGTGTTCAAGAGGGAGACGATCTGATCGGAAGCTGGAAAGTCATTCAAATGGACGGGTTAGAGTCGATGAAAAACTTTCCCACCTTTGTATTCGCCGAAGATGAGAACAGGGTTTCCGGTTATGCCGGATGCAATAACTACTTTGCCACTTACAATCTAAAAGGGGCCGAACTGAGCTTCAGCGATGCAGGGTCTACCCGAAAAATGTGTGCAGACATGTCTGTTGAAGACGCTTTTCTCAAAAAAATGAATGAGATCGCGTATTACAAGATGGTGAAAAGTGAATTGCACCTTTTCGATGCCAAGGATAAGCTGATCATGCTCGCGATCGCAGAATAGATTTCAGAACAAACCTGCTTCTTGAGACTCAAAGCCCTCATCGACATCCAGTTCTTCTGATGAGGCAGCTTTCACTGCCAGTGCGTCACAGCGCTCATTCTGCGGATGCTCATTGTGTCCTTTGATCCAGTGAAATCTCACCTTGTGCTTCTTGTATACCTTTAGAAACCTCCGCCACAGGTCGGGATTCTTTTTCCCCTGGAAACCTTTCTTCTGCCAGCCAAAGACCCATCCTTTGTTCACCGCATCAACAACATATTTGGAATCCGAGTAGATGTCTGTCTCTAAGCCCTCCTTCTTTAATTGCTCAAGGGCGACAATCACAGCAAGCAACTCCATTCTGTTGTTAGTTGTCTTTCGAAAGCCTCTTGAAAACTCTTTTACATAGGGTTTTCCCACCCACTCCATGATGATTCCATAGCCTCCCCGGCCCGGGTTACCTTTGCAAGCACCATCAGTGTAGATATTAACCTTCATTTTTCTTCTCTATCTGCTGCTGAATTACAGCAGGAAAATATTCCTGCTCAAGGACGTGAATTTTTTGGGCAACGTCTTCCGGACTGTCCTCTTTGGTCAAAGCCACTTCCTTTTGGAAGATTATGGCTCCTTCGTCATAATTCTCATTCACATAGTGGATGGTAATTCCCGATTCTTTCTCCTGATTCTGAACAACGGCCCTGTGCACATTCATCCCATACATTCCCTTTCCGCCATATTTGGGTAAAAGAGCCGGGTGAATGTTGACCATAGCCCCTTCGAAGGCCCTTGTCAATTCATTGGGAACCTTGAGTAAGAATCCGGCAAGCACGACAAAGTCACCTTCGGCTACTACAAAATCAATAAAATCCCTGCTGAAGAGCTCCTGTTTTGTGAACACCCTGGTGGGAACTCCCAAACGTTCGGCCCGACCGAGAACTCCAGCTCCTTCCTTGTTGCACAAAACCCAGGTCACACGAGCTATCGACGAGTCCTGAAAATGACGTATGATATTTTCGGCATTGGTTCCTGAGCCTGAGGCAAAAATCACGATTCGTTGCATCGATTAGTTTGGATTTGATTTTGACAAAAGAAAGAATAAAAGCCTGAAAGAAAAAACGATTCCAGAAGATTCTGACCGACACTGCAATTCAATTTTTTACACTTTTTCGGTGTAGAAATTCAAAATATATTATTTTTGCAGCAATATTTAAATTTAAAATCAAAAATTATGTCAGACATTGCATCAAGAGTAAAGGCCATTATCGTTGATAAATTAGGTGTTGACGAGAATGAGGTTACCAATGAAGCCAACTTTACTAACGATCTGGGAGCGGATTCTTTGGATACTGTTGAATTAATCATGGAATTTGAAAAGGAGTTTGATATCCAGATCCCTGACGACCAAGCTGAGAACATCGGTACTGTAGGTCAAGCTATTAGCTACATCGAAGAGGCTAAATAATTATTTTTTTATTATATCTTTGAAATTACGAGCTTTTCCGGCACGGAACGGCTCGTAATTTGTTGTATTCATAACTAATTTAGATCCAAATGGAATTGAAACGGGTTGTTGTTACAGGATTGGGAGCGCTTACTCCAATCGGTAACTCTGTCGAAGAATACTGGAAAGGTCTTGAAAATGGCGTAAGTGGTGCAGCACCCATAACCTATTTTGACGCTTCCGATTTCAAGACTCGTTTTGCCTGTGAGCTTAAAGACTTTGTGGTCAATGATCACCTGGACAGGAAAGAGGCCCGTAAAATGGACCGATTCACGCAATACGCCATGGTAGTTGCAGATGAGGCTATCATGGACTCCGGATTGGATCTGGAAAAAGAAGACACCTCCCGCATCGGTGTGATCTGGGGCGCCGGAATAGGCGGATTGGAAACCTTCCAGAACGAAATGTTGAACCACGCGGCTGGTGATGGTTCACCGCGATTCAACCCCTTCTTCATTCCCAAGATGATCGCTGACATCGCTCCGGGTCAAATCTCAATCAAATACGGGTTGCGAGGTCCGAACTTTACAACGGTTTCGGCCTGTGCATCTTCTGCCAATTCCATAATCGACTCCCTGAATTATATCCGACGGGGTCTGGCCGATGTCCTTGTGACCGGAGGCTCTGAAGCGGCTGTCGCCATTGCAGGGATTGGTGGATTCAATGCCATGCACGCCCTTTCTACCAGAAACGACGACCCGGAAACGGCCTCACGACCGTTTGACAAAGACAGAGATGGATTTGTTCTTGGAGAGGGAGCAGGAGCATTGATTTTGGAAGAATTGGAGCACGCTAAAGCCAGAGGGGCGAAAATCTATGCCGAGGTGATCGGTGGCGGCTTGTCTGCAGACGCGCATCATATCACAGCGCCTCACCCGGAAGGGCTTGGCGCGCAGAGTGTCATGATCAACTGTCTCAAGAACGCAGGTATCAAGGCCGAAGAAGTTGATGCCATCAACATGCATGGTACGTCGACGCCATTGGGTGATGTCGCCGAGCTGAAAGCTGTCCAGGCAGTTTTTGGGGAACACGCCTATAAACTGAACATCAATTCGACCAAATCCATGACAGGGCACTTATTGGGAGCCGCTGGAGCCATTGAGGCCATCGCTTCAATCATGTCCATAGTCAAAGGAGTGGTGCCTCCTACCATCAATCACTTCACTGATGATGATGCAATTGATCCAAAGCTCAATCTGACTTTTAACAAAGCTCAGAAAAGAGATGTCAAAGTTGCCATGAGCAACACCTTCGGTTTCGGAGGTCACAACGCTTGCATCCTGTTGAAAAAATACGAAGAGTAAAGCAGAATGAATCTGATTCGCAAAATAACAAATTCCAATTCCGGTCCGGATGAAGAATTTGTTCTTGCGATGAAAAAGATTTTGCGCTACCGACCGAGAAAGGTCGAGTTCTACAAAGAGGCCTTTACCCACAGTTCATTGAAAGAGTTGAATAGTGATGGCTTCCCTATGAATTATGAAAGGCTCGAGTTTTTGGGAGATGCGGTGCTGGGCTCTGTAATAGCCAACTACTTGTTTAAGAAAATTCCGACAGGAGACGAAGGGTATTTGACACAGATGAGGTCCAAAATTGTAAGTAGGGAGCATTTAAACGAATTGGGCAAAGACCTCGACCTGATCAAATTTGTGAGAAGTGCCATCCCGAGCAGCAATTTTGGTGAAAATATTCACGGGAACTTGTTCGAGGCCTTGATAGGAGCGATCCATTCGGACCGGGGGTATGGCTTTACTGAAAAGTTCATATATCGGTTCATGATAGAGCCTTATGTCGATATAGAGCGCCTCGAGGGCAAAATTACCAGTTACAAAAGCGTTTTGATCGAATGGGGTCAGAAGAACCGAAAGAAAATTCGCTATAATGTCTACGAGGATACAGGCAATGATGCTTTGAAGCATTTCAGCGTCAAAATGTTCATCGATGAGCAGCTGACGGCCAAAGGGCGTGCTACTTCGAAAAAGAAAGCAGAAGAAATTGCCTCAAAGAGAGCTTATTACAAGCTTCAAAAAGAAATAGAGGCTTAAACCAAACATTTGTTTTCACAGAATTTAGCGCCGAGTTCACAAAACTATGGCTATTTTTGTGTCGCTAACAATAACAAACCCTCAGAAGTGTCGAAGGTACATACGATAGATTTCGATTTCGATCACGACTACACTTTGATCGGCATTCATTCTATGTTGGAGGACTACCACATGGCTTTTTACCTGAATCAGCAATTGAAACTATATCTTTCGCGTTTCAAAGATGATTTGGATTTCAAATCCAGGAATTGTTCTTTTTCCTTATACACTTTTGATGATGAGGCGACCTACACGAATTGGTCTCTGATTTCAAACAAACATGTTTCAGTGAATGATCTGGCCCTTCACAACAGGAATCTGTTCGAAAAGGAAACCCGAATCTCCTATCTGATCCCGGAGAAGAAGCAAGTCGACTATTTCATAAAGGTTGAGGGCCTTGAGGATGAGCAAAAACTCAACACAACCCTGCAAAAGATCAACAGAATACACAAAGTGATCACTTCCTACTCAATTGATGTAATGGAACTGAAATCACGAGATAACTTAATTTTTTAGAGATGATCAAAAAAAGAAAAAAGACGAAAATCGTAGCAACATTGGGACCTGCCATAGACAGCAAGGAAATGATGAAGGAGATGATGGTGGCGGGAGTGAACGTTTTCCGAATCAATTTTTCTCATGCGGATTACGACGATGTGAAGACCAAGATTCGCTGGATCAGGGAATTGAATAAGGATAATAATTTCAACGTAGCTGCTCTTGCGGATCTTCAGGGGCCGAAGCTTCGAGTTGGTGTCATGGAAAAAAAGGTGAAGTTGAAACCGGGTGACGAGTTCATCTTTACCACCGAAGAATGCATTGGAACAAGGGAGAAAGCCTTTATGACCTATCAAAATTTCCCCAAAGACGTTGAGGCAGGTGAGAAAATACTGGTTGACGACGGCAAACTTCTATTCGAGGTCATTGACACAGACCGAGACACCAAAGTTGTTACTAAGGTGCTACGCGGAGGATCTTTGAAATCAAAGAAGGGCGTAAACCTGCCCAATACCAAGATATCACTTCCTGCCCTGACCAAAAAAGACATCAAAGACGCCATTTTCGCCATTGAGCAGGAAGTCGATTGGATCGCCCTTTCTTTTGTGCGAACTCCGGAGGATTTGGTCAAGCTGGCCGATCTGATTAAAGAGAAATCGAGTTATAAGATCCCTGTGATCGCCAAGATAGAAAAACCTGAGGCTGTAGCGAATATCAATCACCTCACAGCCTATTGCGATGGAATCATGGTAGCCCGGGGAGACCTCGGAGTGGAAATTCCCATGCAAAAAGTTCCGATTATTCAAAAAATGCTTGTTAGAAAGGCCAAGGAGGCCCGAATTCCGGTGATCATTGCTACCCAGATGATGGAGTCGATGATCACGAGTCAGATTCCTACTCGCGCAGAAGTCAATGACGTGGCCAACTCAATCATGGACGGTGCGGATGCTGTCATGCTTTCTGGTGAGACTTCTGTCGGTGAATATCCCCTTGAAGTTATCAAGGCGATGCGAAGCATCATAGTGGGTGTGGAAGATTCGGAACTGATTGAAGGATATGTTCATGGCGTGCAATGCATCAACGAGCGTTTCATTTCAAAAGCCGTCTGCAGCACAGCTGCTAAAATGGCGAACGAAATTGGAGCTTCGGCCATCACGACCCTTACCAACAGTGGTTACACCGCCTTCCAAATTTCAGCAAGACGTCCAAAAGCGAATATACTTGCATTTTCAGACAATCCAAGGATACTCGCGATGCTGAATCTGCTTTGGGGAGTCAAGGCCCAGTTTTACGATAAAATGGTTAGCACAGATGAAACCGTTGAAGACCTGAATAAAATGACTGTTGAAAGAGGTTACGCACAAAAAGGCGACTTCGTGATCAATCTGACCTCCATGCCCGTGGCGGAAAAGGGAATGGTGAATACGCTTCGCGTTTCTCAGGTGTAAGAAACCAAACGCAGGCCATCTGAGACCAGGTGGCCTGTCTTTTCATCTTTTGACAGATCTTCCAACCTGCTTTTGATGCGGTCAAAAAGAAAGGACGATTCGGAATCAGATTCAGATATCAGTTCATAAATTTCCAAGGGCAATAACCAGTCTTCCCGGTATTCTCTTTCCAGCTCATCGAGAATTGAAGACAGTCGATTTTGGTCTGTGACGCCTTCTTCACGCATGCTTCTTACTTCACCGTAGAGTCGGAAAAGATTCTTGTCTTTTTCACTGTATTGGATTTTGTGAGTTTTTTCCCGTGGAACCTCAAATTCGAGACCGAATGAATTGGGATCGGCAATTCCTGAAAAAGCAGATACCAGCGAACCGCCAACAACCATGTCGTAGATACCCCATTCCGGCTGAAACAGGATGCGATCACCTCTTCTAACGGTGCAATTTTTGAAAGAGATCAATATGATCTTTCCCTGCAGATTGCGCTTGCCTGTAATGATCTCTCCTTTCACCTCGATACCTCCTTCAAAAGTCAAGGTAGTCACACGGCCCTCATAGATGCCATAAGCCTCCAGGTCAGTAGGTGACATGTCTTCTATGGCCAGGTTTATCCCTTTCAATTTCCCAACGGGCGAGCCAAAACCGTCCGCATGGTATTCCTTGTGATGACCAATGACTTCTTTGTTCTTGTAGGCGAGGGCGGTCGGGCCTTCGGTTCGGATATAGACGGGTCTCTGGTACTCGTCCTCCAACACCTCGATGAACTTGCCTGAAATCTGGATGCCAGTATTCAACTCCACCGTGCCGAGAGCTTCCGAATCGATCAGTTTCTTTACTCCCGAAAGACCTCCTCTGCGCAAAGCCATTTTATTGGCGAATTCTTCGAGAACAAAGCTCAGATGTGGAAAGTCGGGTGTGACAAATAGCTGGGGCTGGGGCTTGGTGATGTCAAACTCCACATTTGAAGCTTCCAGCGTATAAGGCAGTTTTCGTACCTCATCCCCCATGCACCATTTGCTCTCTCCGATCGAAGACAGCAGACCCGCACCGTAGATCTTGGGATCTTCAAGGCTGCCGATCAGACCGTATTCCACCGTCCACCAATGCATGTTGCGAATCTTCGACATCTCGCTGGGTTCGCCCATATTGGAAGAAATATGCTCTATTTGCTCCTCTGCCTCCAGGATTTCTCTGGCTTTTGTATTCGGGTCCTCCTTGATGATGGATAGGTGACGAATGGCCTCATAAAGCTCGTAGTCCTTGGCGGACGAGATGGCTTTCGACCCTATTTCTCCAAATCTTCTAAGGTACTCGGCGTACTCCGGATTCGCGATGATAGGAGCGTGACCCGCAGCCTCATGGATGATGTCGGGAGCTGGGGTATACTCGATATGATCAATCGTTCGGATATCTGCAGCAATGACCAGGGTATTATAGGCCTGAAACTCCATAAAAGCATTGGGAGGTATGAATCCGTCTACCGAAACTGCCGCCCAACCAATGTCTTTCAAAATACGGTTCATTCCTTCCATTCTTGGAATGCGATCCGGAGTGATTCCTGTTTTATCCAACCCTGGAATGTAGGATTCGTGAGCCACATGACGCAGGTAATCCATGTTTTTACGCATCACATAGCGCCATACGGCCTGATTTTGCTCTGTGTAATCATCATAGGGTTGAGGCAGGATAAAACCTCTCAGATGAAGAGGCAATTTATCCAGAACTCGATTCGACATGGGCTTTCTCTCAAGCATTGTAAGAACTCTGTTTTGTAAAAGAATACTAATTACTGCACTACCTGTAAAGATAGCGATATTTTGACTATTCAAACTTATGTGAGTGTCGAGATGAGACCTCAAAAGGAATCCTTCTTTCGGGGAGGATTTGATTTATTTGCCCTATTTTCGTAAACCAAGTCAACAGATTTCCAATACCTCATGGTCATGCGAAAAACTCTTGTTTTCCTTTGTTTCGTTTTAGGGCTATTCGCGTCCTGCTCGTCCGTCAAAATCGTTGACAAGCCGATTGACTTCGATGCTCAGCGAACACAGCTCTCGTTGGACTATCTAAAGACGCGGTACAACCTGGAGGCAAGTCAGCCTGCCATCAAACCGCAAATGATAGTCGTTCACTGGACAGCCATACCTTCACTGGAAGAATCCTTTGATGCGTTTAGAGATCCACTGTTGCCGAATTCCCGCTCCGATATTACGAGTGCCGGGGCCTTGAACGTTTCCGCTCATTTTCTTGTTGACCAGGACGGAACCGTCTACCGCCTGATGCCGGAGACAACTATGGCTCGTCATGTGATCGGTCTGAACCATTGCGCTTTGGGGATCGAAAACGTCGGGGGAACCGAAGAGACCCCTCTGACCCGAAAACAATTAAAGTCAAATATCAAACTCGTTAAATACCTGAAAGAAAAATATCCGGAGATCGAGTACCTCATCGGCCACCTGGAATACACCCTTTTTGAAGGTCATCCCCTATGGCTTGAAGTAGATGATGCCTACAGAACTGAGAAAACGGATCCCGGAGTCGAATTCATAGACAAAATCAGATCGGAAACCTCTGATTTCAATTGGAAACCTCTACCCGTGAAAAACAAACAATATGACTAAATATTTACTACTGCTGCTCCTGCCTTTCATCACCTTTGGTCAGGAAAGCTTTGATCAGGTCTTAAATGATCAATATGACCGCTTCAGGGAGCAGGGCATTGAAAGCCGACGCTTCAAGCATCAGGACATCCAGCCATTTTTGGAGGTCCTTGACAAAGAAGACGGGTTTACCGTTACGAATCTTGGGAATTCGATCCAGGGAAGAAGCATCTCCATGGTCAGCATTGGGAACGGCGATGTGGACGTCTTGCTGTGGTCCCAGATGCACGGTGACGAATCAACTGCTACCATGGCCATGTTTGACATATTCAACTTCCTGAAAGAAAATAAAGACATTCTGCAAGGACTCAAGGTGCATTTCATACCAATGCTAAATCCGGACGGCGCCGAGCTGTTTCAACGAAGAAACGCAATTGGTATCGACATCAACAGAGACGCTTTGCGACTCCAATCTCCTGAATCCAGGATTCTAAAGGCCGCACGTGACAGCCTGCAAGCCGATTTCGGTTTCAACCTGCATGACCAAAGTCGATACTACAATGCTGAAAAAACATCGAAACCTGCCACGCTGTCTTTTCTTGCGCCTGCCTTCAATTTTGAGAAAGACATGAGTGAAAAAAGAGAATCTGCCATGAAGATAATCGCGATGATGAACGAAGTTGTTCAGAAACATGCGAACGGGCAGGTGGGCCGCTATTCGGATGCTTTTGAACCACGGGCATTCGGAGACAACATGCAAAAATGGGGCACGAGTACGATTCTTATTGAGTCGGGTGGTCATCCTGAAGACAGGGAAAAGCAATTTATTCGAAAACTGAACTATCTTTCCATTCTGACCGCAATCAAGGGAATCTCGGATCAGTCCTTTAAGGCAAAAAGCACAAAGGCTTATTGGGACATCCCGAGGAATGATCGCAAGCTTTTTGATTTGAAAATCGAGAATCTCACCTTTCCTTATCTGGGAGCTTCTTACACAGTTGATTTAGGAATTGTCTACGATGAAATTGAAAACAACAGTCACAGTGATTTCTATTTGGTTGGCAAGATAGTCGACATAGGCGATCTGTCAACGCATTACGGGTATGAGACGCTATCGGCAGAGGGCCTGACATTCAAGACAGGTGAAACCTATCCTACCATACTTTCGAGTTTTGAAGAGTTCAGGGATTTGGACATCCCACAATTGCTTCGAAGCGGTTACACCTCTGTCAGCATAAGCGATCTTCCGACCGAGATAAAGTTTGTGAATGACCCGATTAACGTGGTAGACATCAAAAAGATTCGGATACCAAGGAACAATGAAATGCCAACTTCACCGGTCAATTTCGGTAAAAACCCGACCTTCCTTTTATTGAAAAACGACCAGGTAGTCTATGCGGTTGTCAATGGGTTTGTGTATCGAATAGATGGGGCCGTAAATGGTGTCAAAAACGGCCTGGTGGAATGAGATTTGTTTCCCGTCAAAGAATCAATTTCGGGTTGCTCACGACCTTCGTATGCCTGACCATTGGACTTGCCAGGGCGCAAGCACCTTCCGGAAAAGTGATCAGCCGGGAAAACTCCCTTGAGCTATATGGCGTCAAAGTGATTGATGCGACTGGCATAACTGTCGACAGCACTGATCAAAATGGATTTTTTCGGGTGTCATCAGTGGGAGATTACCTCTTCGAAAAACAGGGCTATTTCTCAAGGAGACTCAACATCGACCCGGAAGCATTTGAAATGGTCACCCTGGAGGAAGAGCCCCAAAATCTCAACGAGGTCCTTATAAAAACCGATAATTTTCAGACCGAGCTTCGTCAGATTGCCTCGTCGATATCGCTGCTCTCACCCATTGAGATTCAAAGCAATGATCAAATCAACATCGCACCCGTTCTCAACATGACCCCAGGTGTGTACATGCACAACGGAACCCTGACTACCAATCGGATCACAATACGGGGTATAGGCTCCCGCAATCTTTTTGGCACGAGTAAGATCAGAGCCTACTATCAGGACATACCACTGACGAATGGTTCTGGTGAAACTACCATTGAAGACATCGAGCTCAAGGGCGTAGGGCGGATGGAAATTCTAAAGGGTCCTTCTTCTTCTCTTTACGGTGCAGGCCTTGGAGGAACGATACAGATGATTCCCGACAAAGGGCTATTTGATCAATTCAAAGTTTCCGGGGAGGCCCAATTCGGTTCCTTCGGTCTTCAAAGATACCTGCTCACAGCCAACCTCGGAAACAAAACCAACTCGGGCCTCCTGACTTATTCGAATACCCAAAAAGAAGGTTACCGCGACAACAATGAAACAGATCGCCAGACGCTGACACTTTCTTCGAATCATTACCTGGACGAAAAAAATAGCCTTATAGCCATAGCAAACTTCATCCGTCTCAAAGCTGAGATTCCAAGTTCACTCAACGAGGAGGACTACCTCAATGACCCCGAAAAGGCTGCTTTCACCTGGGGCCAGGCACAGGGCTTTGAAGACTACGACAAATTCCTGGCCGGACTCTCCTGGAATCATAAATATGGAGGCAAGGCCGAGCAGATCACCAGTGTTTTTGGCTCGTTCAACGACGCTTATGAGGCGAGACCCTTCAACATTCTAACAGAAAACTCCTTTGGTTTGGGTTTGAGAACGAGGTTCCTCAATCAGAACAAGGTTTTTGAAAAATGGCTTCGCTGGACGGCAGGTGCTGAGTTCTTCTACGATCGAAACAGCTACCAGACCTATCAGAACCTGTATCGGGATTTCCCTCCCGGAACTGGCAGCGTTCAGGGGGATCAACTCAGTGATTTCAGCGAGAACCGATACTATCTGAACCTATTTGCCGACTCGAAACTTGAACTTTCGGAAAGAGCTTCTCTGGATCTGGGCTTTAACATAAATCAAACTAATTACCGGCTCGATGACAACTACGATGAGAACGACACAGACTTCTCAGGGGATTACTCCTTTGATACAATGTTTTCACCTCGGATAGGGTTAACCTACGGGTTCAGCGACAAAAACATGGTCTATGCCCAGATCAGTCACGGATTCTCACCCCCCAAATTGGAGGAGACACTCCTCCCCGACGGATTGATTAACACTGAGATTCAACCCGAAACAGGATGGAACTATGAAATTGGCAGTCGCGGAAGATTGATAAAAGACATTTTTCAATATGAGATTTCCCTTTACCTCATGGACGTTGATGACCTTCTGGTGGCGCGTCGGACTGGCGATGATCAGTTTATCGGTGTAAACGCAGGTCAAACGGAACTCAAAGGGTTGGAGATCGGACTTTCTTATTTTCTCTTAAGATCAGACAATATCAACATCAGTCATGCCAATGCCCTGAGTCTGAACGCTCATGAATTCAAGGAATTTGAGGACCTCGATGAAGACTATTCAGGCAATGACCTGACAGGTGTTCCGTCACATACCTTCAACTCCCAGCTCTTTATCGATTCCGAGATCGGACTTTACGGGTATGTCAATTACTACGGGGTCGGTAAGATTCCAGTCACTGATGACAACTCGGTCTATTCAGATGCGTACCAGGTGGTGAATTTCAAACTGGGTTATCGAAAAAACCTGGGTTCCAATTGGGA
>CBDUAY010000073.1:0-13099 GCA_965365245.1 uncultured Flavobacteriaceae bacterium
ACCCCATTGTTTCCTACCGGCAGCTTTGTCGTTCCAGAACCCACGGCAGTAAGGCTGCCAGTCACATACTCCGTTTCATCACCCCATGTACTTCCGGCCTCTACAAAAAAGTCACCGTTGTCCGCTACCTCAACTAAGTTGCTGCTGGTTGTAAACGCTGCACCATTGCCCAGGTAGAACACCGAATTGTCACCTATGTAAAGAGACTGAGCTTGCAGCCCAGAGACTCCGAATAGAACTGTGAAACAAAATGTGAGGACTCGAAAAAAAAGTGAAGTGGGTAATGATCTTGGCATACGCTTGATTTTTCATTCGAAATTAATAACTTTTTCTGACATATTCGAAGTTTTAAGGTTCTAATTCTGAAACTCAAAGGCACTTGAGATTCCTTCGTATACAATTTTTCCATGAACGATATTTAGACCCTTCTCCAAGACATGATCCTCATCGCAGGCCTTCCTCCATCCCTTGTTCGCAATCTGCAGCACGTAAGGCAGGGTCACATTGGTTAAGGCTTTGGTTGAAGTGTAAGGAACGGCACCGGGCATGTTGGCAACGCAATAGTGTACGACGTCATCAATGATATAAACGGGATCCTCATGTGTAGTAGGGTGCGTCGTTTCAAAACAGCCTCCCTGATCAACCGCGACGTCTACCATGACGGTTCCAGGGTGCATTTCTTTAAGCATTTCTCTGGTGATTAGCTTTGGAGCCTTCCCTCCGGGTATAAGCACCCCTCCAATGATGAGATCATTGGTTTTGATATGCTTGAGAATATTGTAGGTGTTGCTGAACTCGGTCACAACGTGATTGGGCATGACATCATTGACGTATCGCAGTCTGTCCATGTTGATATCCATAATGGTCACCATGGCTCCGAGTCCCGCGGCCATTTTTGCCGCCTGAACCCCAACTACTCCGGCTCCAAGAACCAGTACCCGCCCGGGAGGCACCCCAGGAACACCGCCGAGTAAAACACCTTTGCCCTTGACGGGTCTTTCCAAATACTTCGCGCCCTGCTGCACCGCCATTCGGCCAGCGACCTCAGACATTGGCGTCAAAAGGGGCAGTTTGCCGTCATCCGTTTGCACCGTTTCGTAAGCAATGCAGATGGCACCACTGTCTATCATGGCCCGGGTCAGTTTCTCTGAAGATGCAAAATGAAAATATGTGAATACAATTTGATCCTTCTTGATCAGGTCGTACTCATCCTCGATAGGCTCCTTGACCTTGACGATCATTTCAGCAGTATCGTAAACTTCCTTTAAAGATGAGAGAATCATTCCGCCGACACCTTTGTATTCTTCATCCTCGTAGCCACTGCTTATTCCTGCTCCTGTTTGAATAAAAACCTGGTGGCCGTTCTGTGTGAGTTCAAACACACCTGCGGGCGTGAGTGCGACACGGCTTTCGTTGTTCTTGATTTCTTTGGGAAGTCCTATGATCATGATGCTATTTTTTTTGCTAAAAATAGCTCAATTGAAGAAATTCAAACAAGGACTCACATCATTACTCTTGAATATTTATCAACAATTTTATAAAACCTTTAAATATTCTATATCGAATTGACCAAATCTATCCGACAACGTTAATGATTTTACCAGGAACGAAAATCACCTTTTTAGCAGCACGCCCTCCAAGTTGATGAACTGTCCTGTCATCTGCAAGGACAATCTTCTCCACCTCCTCTCGTGAGAGATCGAGGGGGAGCTCAAGCGTAAACCGCATTTTTCCATTGAAGGAAATCGGATACTCTTTTGTGCTTTCTATGAGATAGGACTCTTCAAAAACAGGGAAATCAACCGAGGCTATGGATTGTGAATGACCGAGCTTCTCCCAAAGCTCCTCTGCAATATGAGGCGCATAAGGAGAGATCAAAACGACAAGGGGCTCGAGAATCGCTCTTTTGTCACATTTCATGGCGGTTAGCTCATTTACCGCAATCATAAAGGAACTGACCGAGGTGTTGAATGAGAAATTAGCAATATCCTCGTCCACTTTCTTGATGGTCTTGTGCAGGGTTTTGAGTTCTTCCGCGGTGGCCTCGGCATCCGAAACAGAGAAGACTCCTTCTTCGTTATTGTGGTAAAGCTTCCAAAGTTTCTTCAAAAAGCCGTGCACCCCTGAAATTCCTGCGGTGTTCCATGGCTTGGCTTGTTCAAGCGGCCCCAGGAACATTTCGTACAGTCGCAGGGTATCGGCTCCGTAATTCTTGCAGATGTCATCCGGGTTTACCACATTGTACTTCGACTTGGACATTTTCTCAACTTCACGGCCGACTATGTATTTACCGTCATCCAGGACAAACCTGGCCTCCCGGGTTTCTTTGTTCAGAGTGTTCCTCTTAAAGGCCTCTACATCGAGTTCATTTGAGGCATTCACCAGGCTAACGTCCACGTGGATGGGTTGAACCTTTTGATCCCCAATGAGGGTCTGAGAAACATATGTGTTTTCACCCTCCAGACGATACACAAATGCGCTGGTGCCCAGGATCATCCCCTGGTTGATGAGCTTTTTAGCGTACTCATCCACAGGAACCAGGCCACGATCGTACAAGAATTTCTGCCAGAAGCGCGAATACAATAAATGTCCTGTTGCGTGTTCGCTTCCCCCAATGTAAAGATCTACGTCGCGCCAGTATTCCAGGGCCTTTTTGCCCGTAAAAGAAGTCCTGTTGCCGGCATCCATATAACGATTGAAGTACCAGCTGCTACCAGCCCATCCCGGCATTGTATTGAGTTCGATTGGAAAAACAGTCTTCTGATCGATCAGGTCGTTGCTGACAACTGTTTCCGTTTTTGTGCACCAGGCCCAGTTCTTCGCATTTCCGAGGGGTGGCTTACCATCTGACGTCGGCAGGTACTTTTCAACCTCCGGCAGTCTCAAAGGCAAATGCTTTTCATCAATGATGCGAGGCACTCCGTTGTCATAATAAACCGGGAAAGGCTCTCCCCAGTAACGCTGTCTGGAGAACACGGCATCCCGAAGCCGGTAATTGATTTTACCCTGCCCGATATCTCTTTTCTCCATCTCATCGATGATCCTTCGTATTGCCGAGGCAGCATCCATTCCCGATATGAAATCAGAATTGGCGATCACTGCGCTTTTATCTTCGCAGGCGGATTCTGAAATATCCTGGTCTTTGAAGATATTGGGGATTTCCAACCCGAAATGCTTCGCAAAATCGTAGTCGCGCTGGTCACCACAGGGAACGGCCATTACAGCTCCCGTTCCGTAGCTTGCGAGCACATAGTCTCCAATCCAAATCGGAACGTCTTCCCCGGTAAAAGGATGCACGGCATAGGCTCCCGTAAAAACCCCACTGATGGTTTTCACGTCAGACATGCGATCGCGCTCGCTTCTTTTGGAAGTCGCCGTCACATAGTCCTGAACTTCTTGCTGCTGATCCGGGGTAGTGATTTTTTCCACCAGTTCGTGCTCTGGCGCCAGGGTCATAAAGGAGACCCCAAAAATCGTGTCGGGACGGGTAGTGAAAACCTGGAACTCCTCATTCAAATTTTTCACTTTGAAACGAACCATGGCTCCCTCCGACCTTCCGATCCAGTTTCTCTGGGAATCCTTGAGCGGCTGGGGCCAGTCAATCTTCTCCAACCCGTCCAAAAGACGCTGCGCATAGGCAGTGATTCGCATGGACCACTGTTTCATTTTCTTTCTCACCACAGGGAATCCACCGCGTTCTGAAACCCCGTTGACAATTTCGTCATTGGCCAGGACCGTGCCGAGTTCCGGGCACCAGTTGACTTCAGTTTCCGAAAGATAGGTCAGCCTGTATTTGGCCAGGACCGTTTCCTGCTCAACATCCGTCCAGTTTTTCCATTGTTTCGCAGTGAAGACCGGGACGTCTTCGTCGCACGCCGCATTTATCCTTTGATTTCCTTCCTGATTGAAAACTTCCACCAATTCGGATACGGGTCGCGCCTGATCCGCGTCATTGCAGTAGTAAGATTCGAAGAGTTGGATGAATATCCACTGTGTCCAGCGATAGTACTCGGGGTCAGAGGTTCTCACTTCACGACTCCAATCATAGGAGAATCCGATCTGATCCAGCTGCCTTCTGTAGGTTTTGATGTTCTCTTCAGTGGTCTTCGCCGGATGCTGACCTGTTTGAATGGCGTACTGTTCCGCTGGAAGTCCAAACGAATCATATCCCTGTGGGTGAAGAACGTTGAATCCTTTGTGCCTTTTGTATCGAGCGTAAATGTCTGAAGCGATGTATCCAAGGGGGTGTCCTACGTGCAATCCTGCTCCACTCGGGTACGGAAACATGTCCAGAACGTAGAATTTAGGTTTGGAACTCTCATTCTCAGCTTTAAAAGTTTCATTTTCCAACCAGAACTTTTGCCATTTGGCCTCTATTTCATTGAAATGATATTTCATCTTATCCGTTCGTTTCTCCTTTATTCATATAGGGTTTGAGGAGCGCAAAGTTACGCTTAAAGAGCGAATGCGCAAAGAATCCAATTGTATCTTAATTTTCCTATATTTACGCTTTAGTTCTCACCTTTAAAAAACACGCATGTATAAACCCCTCATATACGTCGCGGTGGTTTTTTTCCTGACCGGGTGCCAGGAAAAGACCGTAGCCGATCTCATCGTCACTAACGCCAACATTATAACCGTTGATGAATCCTTTTCATCTGCGGATGCCTTCGCTGTTGCGGATGGCAAGTTCCTAGCTGTGGGTTCTGAAAAAGACATCTTGTCGGAGTATCAGTCGAAGAACCGTTTGGATGCGGGCGGAAAAACCATAGTTCCAGGACTCATTGACGGCCATTGCCACTTTTACAATTTGGGCATATTCATGCAAAAGGTGGACTTGGTCGGCACGAAGAGCTACCAGGAGGTCCTCGATCGTGTGGTACAATTTCAAAAAGACAAAAAGTCTGACTTTATCATCGGTCGGGGCTGGGACCAGAACGACTGGGACAACAAAGAGTATCCCACACGCAAAGAACTGGATCGCTTGTTCCCGGACACTCCTCTTGCCCTAACCCGGATTGACGGTCACGCCATGCTCGTCAACAAGGCGGCTCTGGATTTGGCAGGCATAAACGGAGAAACCAAAATAGAGGGAGGTGAAATCCTGATAAAAGACGGTAAAGCCACGGGCGTCCTGGTTGACAACGCCATGAACCTGGTCGAGGCCGTCATTCCCGCTCCTGATCGGGACACAAACATCAAAAGTCTCATGGACGCTCAACAGAAATGCTTCTCCCTCGGACTGACCTCTGTGAGCGACGCCGGGCTCAGCAAAGAGGTCATCGAGCTCATTGACAGCCTCCAAAAGGCCCAGTCGCTCAAGATGAGAGTCTATGCCATGATTTCTGCTACGAAAGAGAATCTCGATCACTATCTGAGTGCCGGAACTGTCAAGACTGACAGACTCAATGTCTCATCCTTCAAGGTTTACGCGGACGGAGCCCTGGGCTCAAGGGGAGCGGTTTTAAAAGAGCCCTATTCAGACAGGGAAAATCATTTTGGCGCGATGGTCACTCCACTGGAAACCATGGGTGAAATAGCCTCGAGGCTTTCTAAATCGGATTTTCAAATGAATACCCATGCCATAGGCGACTCTGCAAATGCTTTTGTGTTGAAGACCTATGCCCAAAATCTGAAAAGCCAGACCAACCGAAGATGGAGGATCGAGCATGCCCAGGTCGTATCCCCGGATGATTTCTTGTATTTCACAGAGATTCTTCCGTCTATCCAGCCCACGCATGCCACCAGTGACATGTACTGGGCCGAAGATCGATTAGGGGCTGAAAGGATCAAAGGAGCTTATGCTTTCAAGGAATTGCTCGACATCAATGGAAGGGTTGTTCTGGGAACGGATTTCCCCGTGGAAAAAGTCGATCCCATGCTCACTTTTTATGCCGCTGTTGCACGCCAGGACCTAAATGGTTATCCTGAAGGAGGATTTCAGATTCAAAATGGATTGAGCCGTGAAGAGACCTTGAAAGGAATGACGATATGGGCCGCATACGGCAATTTCGAAGAGAAGGAGAAAGGATCGATTGAGCCTGGCAAATTCGCCGACTTTGTTATTCTTGACAAGAACATCATGGAGATCGATATCGATGAGGTGCCGGGAACTAAAGTCCTGGAAACCTATTTGGGTGGTGAAAAAGTATATTAGATATCGAAACGAATAGGCGCGGTTATTCTCGCGGTGTCCCATCCCAGGACCATATTCACCTGTTTGCCTTTTTCTTTAAAGGCTATTGAGAAGGCCTCGATGAATTCTGCGCGACTAACTTTAGCCTGAACCCGGGCTACATCGTATTTTTCATCGTATTCGTACGTTCCCCACACATCGGTTTTAGAGCTTAAAATGAGGGTCCATTCTTTTTCGTTAGGAATGGCATATAACACATATGTACCTGCCTTTACTTCAGATCCTCCAAAGACCACATCCTTGTAGAACACAACTTCAGTCGCCTCATTGGCTCCCACTCTCCAGATCTGGCCGTAGGGAATAACTTCTTCGAAGAGGTCTCGTCCGTTCTTCATTGGCCTTCCGTAAAGTACCTTGATGCTGGGAGGAGCTATTTTATTCGTCCTGAAATAGACAATGTCATGAGGACTTTCGTCCAGACCTTTAAAGTCTTGTGCCTTTGCAGTCTCTGCGCATATCAGTGTCACCAGGGTGATCAAACAGGAAAATAAGAGGGTCTTTTTCATCGCAATTATCTTTTCAAATTCTTTATTGGCCTTTGTTTTCACGTTTAGATCTTGGCCAGCATCGGGCTGGTGTCATCCAGCGGAATATCCACCCGTGTCTCTTCCCAGGCCAAAACCATGTAGGAGTCTTTAAAGTCTTTCTTAAAGGCAATGGAGAAAACGTCAAGTGGTTCTGTCACGTCCTTCTTGACTTTTATCTTAAATCTGGCAACATCTTTCTCCGGATTGTAGAAAAAAGCACCCCAGGTGTCGGTATTGGAATTGAGGATAATGGTCCATTCCTTTTTGCCAGGAATAGTGTGCATAACATAAGTCCCCTGTTTGACCAGCTTATTTCCGAACATCATGTCTTTGTAGAAAGTGATTTCAGTCGCCTCGTTGGCACCGGTTCTCCAAAGCTCTCCATATGGGATGAGATCCCCAAATACCTTGCCCTCCTCTGCAGATGGCCTGCCATAGACCACTTTGACCAGGGGTTCTGATTTCTGGTTTGGCCTCAAATAGGCAATGTCAACAGGGGCTTCATCCAATTGATCAAACCGTTGGGAAAAGGCGTTAGACTGAAAGAGAAGCGCGCACAGGATGGCACACGTAATAGCAATATTTTTCATAGCAACAAATAATTATTTGATAATCATTCGAAGGTTTATAACGAAGAATCAACTCAAATATTTTATCCATTCCCTCCAAAAAAACTGAAAGAAGGATGTTAAATAGGGTTAAAAGAAGGGTGCATGGCATTAAAATACTATTTTTGTACAGCGAAACACTGAAAGTCTAGAAATGAAGCTATTGATTGTTGAGGATGAGCTTGAATTGCTGAATTCCACTTGCGTATACCTGCAGAAGGAGGATTTTGTCTGTGAGCCTGCTTCTAATTTCTTTGAAGCGGAGGATAAAATACTTTCGTACAATTACGATGTAGTAATACTCGACATCAACCTTCCGGACGGAAATGGCCTGGATCTGCTCAAATATGTCAAGGAGAAAAACCCGGAGACCGGGGTGCTGATCGTTTCTGCCAAGGATTCGCTCGATGACAAGCTCAAAGGCCTTGATCTGGGAGCAGATGATTACATCACCAAGCCGTTCCACCTGGCCGAATTGAATTCCAGGGTCAATTCCCTGTTGAGGCGAAGGAAGTTCGAGGGGAACAACAATATAATTTTTGAGGAAATTGAGATCGATCCCGTGGCCAAAATTGCCATAGTCAATGACAAGCCTTTGGAACTCACGAAGAAAGAGTACTTTCTGCTGCTGTACTTCATCACGAACAAAAACAGGGTGCTTACCAAGGAGGCGATCGCCGAGCACCTCTGGGGAGACAATATAGACATGGTCGACAATTTTGACTTTATCTACACCCACATGAGAAATTTGAGAAAGAAACTCAAAAAAAGTGGAGCCAACGACTATCTGCAGACGATTTACGGTCTCGGCTACAAATTTGGAGAATAATCCTGAAGAAACGAGTTCCTGGTGAAGTTAATTGAAAAAACAAGAAGGAGATACATCCCATACGCCATTCTGATCTTTATCATGTCCAGCGTAGTGATCTATTTCACCTTGAAGAGAATCACCACCGCCAAGCAGGATGAAAAACTCAAATGGGACAAGGAGCTCATTGCCCAAAAGATAAAATACGATTATCCCCTGCCGATTTTTGAGGTAGATGACTACAAGTCTGAGATACCGGTCAAGGACACCCTGTATTTCAAAGACACATTGATCTACCAGGTAGTCAGCGGGGTCGAGAAATACGAATTGTACCGACAACTTACTTCAGTCGAAAACCTGCAGAACAGAACCTACCGGATAGTCACAAGAACTTCACTTGTCCGAAACCAGGATTACATTCTGATCATTACGGTCTCCGTGGGGATCGTGGTTCTCTTGTTGATGATCACCGTTTATTTTGTCAACACGCATGTTATGAGGAAGGCCTGGCTGCCTTTCAACAAGAATTTGCAGATTGTCAAGAACTTTAGCGTAGAAGACAATAAACCAATTACATTGGAAAAATCCGGGATCGATGAGTTCGAGGAGCTCAATGAATCCCTCACGCGGCTTACAGACAAGATCGTTTCGGATTTCAACAACCTGAAAGAGTTCACTGAGAATGCTTCCCACGAGATGCAGACGCCTTTGGCCATTATGCAGTCAAAATCAGAGATGCTGCTTCAATCTGATAACCTTGACGCTGACCATATAGAGCACATCCGGGCGATCTACACTTCGGTGCAACGACTCTCCAAGCTGAACAAAACGCTGCTCCTGCTTTCAAAAATTGAGAATAATCAATTCACTGAAAAAGAGACTATCGACGTCAACAAAAGCATAGAGAAACAGTTGGAAATTTTCGAGGACTTCATCGAGAACAAAGAACTTGAACTGGTGATGAACACAACCATGGACGTCACGATTGAAGCCAATCCACTGCTGTTCGACATGGTGATATCGAACCTGATCAGCAACGCGATCAAACACAATTTAAAGGGAGGAAACATAACTATATCTACGACCAAGCTCTTTGTCAGTGTCTCGAATTCCGGATCCCCGCCCACCCTGGACTCCACATCCCTGTTTGAACGATTCAAAAAAGAGAGCTCTTCGTCTAATTCTTTCGGGTTGGGGTTGGCAATTGTCAAAAAAGTTTGTGACAATTACAACTGGAAGATCACCCATTCCTTTGCTGAGGATCAGCATAATATATCCATATATTTCTAAGAGGTCAGAAAATTATTTAAGCGGGGTGTGGTGGGCTTCAGAAATTCTTTAGAATGATACCCTACGTTTGCACTGTAATTGGATGTTGTTACTCATCGTAACTATTTCAGGACGTTCAAAATTCATGCTATGAATACTGAAATAAGCTAAACATCAATAGATTCTTTACGAAAACTGAATATTTTGAGGGGAATATGAAGTTTTCGAACAGAATCTGATAAAAATTGAAACATTAAGCTGTTTTGATTTGCAATAAAAAGCCTGTAATTTACTAAATTACAGGCTTTTATATTAAAGATTTCAATTCTGAACAAAACTTCAGATTTTCTTCAGAATTCATACCTACTTTTACGACAGTTTTGAATGCAACGCTTGTTGCTTCTTGACATTTAAACAAAAGTAAAACTTTTTAGTAGTTTTTGCTGATAAGTTAAAATATTGGACTGAGGGGAATAATATTTTATCGAAATCAGTGTTGCAAATACAACAAATATTAAGCTATTTTAATTTGCAAATTAAAAAAAACCTGTTCAATGTATTGAGCAGGTTTTTTTTGCTTTATATCACTTCGTTTAATTGGACGGCGCAGTCGTCATTTCTTGCACCACATTATCTACGCTTAAGCTTTCATCCCTTGGGTGAAAAATGCCCTAATATAGTCAAAATCATAGCGGTGCGCACGAGTCGAATCAAGCGCGCCAAATGTTGATAACTTAGAGCCTTATAAACACAAATTAAACCCATATAAAACAAGGGTTTTCTTATATTTGTACGGTTTAAACTGAAGGATAAAAACACAGTAGAAAAATATGAGCGACGAAACTAAAAAAAATCAATATTCAGCGGATAGCATTCAGGCCCTCGAGGGGATGGAACACGTTCGGATGCGTCCTTCGATGTACATTGGAGATGTCAGTTCCAGAGGACTTCACCACCTGGTTTACGAAGTGGTTGACAACTCCATTGACGAGGCCATGGCCGGACATTGTGACAGGATAGATGTAATCATTAATGAGAACAATTCGGTAACAGTGCGAGACAACGGTAGAGGTATTCCCGTTGGCATGCATAAGAAAGAAGGAGTTTCTGCGTTGGAAGTCGTTATGACAAAGATCGGGGCAGGTGGAAAATTCGACAAGGATTCCTATAAAGTCTCCGGAGGATTACACGGTGTCGGGGTGTCGGTAGTAAATGCACTTTCCAACCATTTGAAGGCTACCGTGCAAAGAGAAGGTAAAATCTGGGAGCAGGAATATGAAAAAGGAAAATCCATGTACCCCGTCAAAACAGTTGGGGATTCTGACAAGAATGGAACAGAGGTCACTTTCCTTGCGGATGACACCATCTTCCAGACGGAGATTGTTTACAGCTATGAGACACTTGCAGCTCGACTTCGCGAACTTTCTTACCTCAACCAGGGCATTACCATCACCATCACCGACCGCAGAGAAAAGGATGACGAGGGGAACTTCGTCCATGAAAAGTTTTACAGCGAAGACGGGCTTAAGGAATTTGTCAAATATCTCGATGCGACTCGTGAACAATTGATCGCTAATGTGATCAGCATGGAAGGAGAGAAAAACGGAATCCCCGTCGAGGTAGCCATGGTCTACAATACTTCTTACACTGAGAATCTCCACTCCTATGTGAACAACATCAATACCCACGAGGGAGGAACACACCTGTCCGGCTTCAGGAGAGGACTTACCTATACCCTGAAAAAATATGCCGAAAACTCAGGGATGCTTAGCAAACTCAAGTTTGACATCTCAGGTGATGACTTCAGGGAAGGACTGACAGCTATTATTTCCGTCAAGGTTGCCGAGCCTCAATTTGAAGGACAGACGAAGACAAAGCTTGGAAACAGGGAAGTGTCTTCAGCTGTGAGTCAAGGAGTTTCAGAAATGCTGACCGACTACCTGGAAGAAAATCCGGATGACGCCAAGATCATAGTGCAGAAGGTGATTCTGGCTGCTCAGGCCCGTCATGCCGCGGCGAAAGCCAGGGAGATGGTTCAACGCAAAACAGTCATGTCAGGAGGCGGACTTCCGGGCAAACTCTCCGACTGTGCCTGGAGTGACCCTGAAAAATGCGAGATCTTTCTCGTGGAGGGGGATTCAGCGGGCGGAACTGCCAAACAGGGAAGGGACCGAAACTTTCAGGCCATTCTTCCATTGCGTGGTAAGATCCTCAACGTTGAAAAAGCCATGCAGCACAAGGTCTTTGAGAACGAAGAGATTAAAAACATGTATACGGCCCTCGGGGTGACCATCGGAACCGAAGAGGACCCAAGAGCCCTGAATCTCAGCAAACTAAGATATCACAAGATCGTGATCATGTGTGATGCCGACGTGGATGGAAGCCATATTGCCACTTTGATCCTCACTTTCTTCTTCAGATACATGAGAGAGCTGGTGGAAAACGGAAACATTTACATTGCGGCCCCACCATTGTACCTGGTCAAGAAAGGCGCCAAGAAGGAATACGCCTGGACGGATCCCGAACGCGATGAAATCCTGGAGAGATTTGGAGGAGGAAGCATTCAGCGCTATAAGGGTCTGGGTGAGATGAACGCGGAGCAGTTGTGGGATACTACCATGAACCCGGAGTTCAGAACCATGAAGCAGGTATCCATTGAGAATGCGACTGAAGCCGACCGTGTGTTCTCGATGCTGATGGGAGATGATGTTCCTCCGCGAAGAGATTTCATAGAGAAACACGCCATTTACGCGAATATTGACATTTAATTTTAAAACTACATAGAAATGAAAGTAACTATCGTAGGTGCAGGAGCCGTAGGAGCCAGTTGTGCCGAGTACATCGCCATTAAGGACTTCGCATCTGAAGTCGTGATTGTGGATATCAAAGAGAACTTCGCTGAAGGGAAGGCCATGGACCTAATGCAGACTGCCACCTTGAACGGATTCGATACCAAAATCACAGGGTCTACGAATGATTATTCCAAAACGGCCAACAGTGACGTTGCCGTCATCACTAGTGGCATTCCCAGAAAACCGGGAATGACTCGCGAGGAGTTGATAGGGATCAATGCTGGAATCGTGCAGACCGTGGCTAAAAATATCCTTGAACATTCTCCAAATGTCATCTTCATCGTGGTGAGCAACCCGATGGACACCATGACTTATTTGACGCACAAAGCGCTGGGTCTTCCAAAAAATCGAATCATCGGTATGGGTGGAGCCCTGGATAGTGCTCGTTTCAAGTACAGATTGGCAGAAGCGCTGGATTGTCCTGCCTCAGACGTTGATGGCATGGTAATCGGTGGTCACAGTGACACAGGTATGATTCCTTTGACCAGACTAGCCGTGAGAAACAGTGTGCCTGTCACCAAATTCCTTACTGATGAGAGACTGCAGGAGGTTGCTGAAGCAACGAAAGTAGGAGGAGCCACCCTGACCAAGATGCTGGGAACAAGTGCCTGGTATGCTCCAGGAGCTGCGGTGTCTTCGTTGGTTCAATCCATCGCATGCAACCAGAAGAAGATGTTTCCGTGCTCAGCCATGCTGGAAGGCGAATACGACCTCAATGACATCTGCATTGGAGTTCCTTGCATCATAGGTAAAAACGGCATCGAGGAGATCGTATCCATCGATCTCAGTGAAGCCGAAAACGACAAATTGCAAAACAGCGCTGAAGCAGTTCGAAAGAC
>CBDUAY010000074.1:0-13080 GCA_965365245.1 uncultured Flavobacteriaceae bacterium
CAAGGATCAACAAACAGAAGGTTGACATAGCCGAGGTGATTGACGAACTCGAAAATCTAAAAGAATCTGAGATTTACAGCTTGTTTTATCTCAGACATGAGCCACTGTGGCAATCAGACTACTCCAATCTTACCAAGCAATCAGATGGGGCTGAGAGAGGGACCGCTTTTTACCAAAACATTTCTGAGTCGATTAAATACCTCAGGGATAATTCCATACGCTTATTTTGGTATTTGATATACGTTCTGGTTTTTGCCTTCTTCATTCGTTGGCTCACTCGGGTTTTTGAGAATTACGAACACGAAGAAACAGATAGAAATATCGTCAAGGCCAGGGATACTATAGTCAAGCATTCTCGGCAAGTGATAATTTTTATGTCGCTTTTGGGATTGACATTTTACCTGGACAATCGTCCAACGCTTTTAAACGACGTCCTTCATCTTTTGATCCTGATCAGTTCCATTCCGCTGGTCCGGCCATTTATGAGAGATTCATTCAAGAATCTGCTCTATTACGTGATTCTGGTTTTTATCCTGGACACAGTTAAGACGTATATCTGGTTCAGTTCCCTTCAATACAGAATCTATTTGATGATTGAGGCGCTTCTGGTCATTCTTTTGCTCTACCGGTATGCCTTCCGCTACATGGGAGTTCTCAAGTTCAAGGAACATTTCTTTGGCGCTTTGCTCCTTCGTCTTGCACCGGTCTTTCAGTTGATCGCTTTGATTTCTATCATATCCAATGTGCTCGGATACACCAACTTGACTGATTTGTCCCTAAAGATAGCAGCCAAGAGTGGGGTATACGCGGTAATTTCTTATGCGTTGCTCCTTGTGTTGGGCGGAATGACCATTGGGGTCATTCACAACCATTTTGAATCCAGAGGGATCGGGGATTCCCAGCAGAAAAAAATCATTGAGCTAAAGTCACTTTACTTCATTCGATTCGTTGTCATCGTGTTCTGGTCAATAATCTTTCTCTCGATTATTGATATGTTGAACCCGGTTAATGTGTACCTCACAGATGCGTTGTCAGAGCCCTATGTCTTCGGCAGTTTGTCAATTACCATTGGTGACGTGTTGAACTTCTTGTTCATTTTGTTGATCTCATTCATGATTACTTCCCTGGTTGCCTTCTTTATCGACAGCGGGCAATTCAAGTCCAAGTACATCAATCTTCCGAAAGGAATACCCGCGGCGATTTCCCTGGTAATCCGATATTTCATTATTGCAACGGGTATTATTCTGGCGCTTTCTTCCCTGGGTGTGGATCTGAGCAAGTTCAACCTCATGGCAGGTGCATTGGGCCTGGGTATAGGTTTTGGTCTTCAGAATGTGATCTCCAATTTTGTTTCGGGACTGATACTCGTATTCGAGAGACCTATACTGGTTGGTGACACCGTAGAAGTGAACAATCTGCTCGGCACGGTCAAGCGCATTGGAGTTCGCTCCTCGAATATAAGCACGTTTGACGGAGCCGAGGTGGTCGTGCCCAATTCCAATCTCATTTCGAATGACCTGATCAATTGGACGCTTTCCAGCAATCTAAAACGCATAGAGATTCTGATCGGAGTAGCTTATGGGACCGATCTCAATGCGGTACTGGAGATTTTGAAAGAGACCGTCGATTCTCATGAAGATGTGCTGAAAACTCCTGCACCGCAGGCATTATTCAGTGATTTCGGAGACAGTTCTCTGAACTTCAGGCTGAGGTTCTGGGTTCCTTTTGAACATGGGATGCAGGCTAAGAGTGATGTTTCAGTCGCACTGTACAATGCTTTTGAAGAAAAAGGAATCCAAATACCATTTCCTCAACGTGACATTCATATCAAGACGGTTCCGCCCGAGCCCGGAGAGAATAAGCTTACTCCTCCAGAGTGACGGTTTCGAAATAACCTGCTGCTTCCATGATCGAAGCGAATACGGCCGCAGTTACCAGTTGAAGATGGGGCTCAATCGAATTGTTGATCCAAATGTATTTTTTGTAGGCAAAATTTCCCCCTGAATAATATTGCATGGAACCCAGGGCCAGCCCTTCCTGCATCAAGGTGATGCCTTTCGGAGCTGTGAATTCAGACTTGCCCAAAGGGTCTCCTACAGTTGAAAATATGTCGATGTCCTCATCTCCATTGGTCAGAACCATGTCACTCAGCGACATGATGCCGGTTCCCGTGGGTTCTTTCAGAATCAGCACCCAGAGCTCATCCGGTTTGAGATTGGTAGCCATGTAGACAGTCACATCTCTCAGACTGTCTTTGCTTGTCTCCACAGAGGCCTCGACGTAAGCCGAATCTGTTTTTCGCGGGATGACATCCAGGGCAAACTTCAGTTGAGTGGATTTGTCAGCAGATGGCCCGATCAACCGGGTCCGGTCGGTAGTAGCCTCAGCACCTCTTCTGTTTTCAGTCACGTAGGGTCCAAACTTCACCTTCGGAGGTTTCTTGCCATTGATCATGCCAATTTTAATCAACCATTTTTCACTGTTTTGTCTTAGAGACTCCGAAATTGGAATGTCCTTGTCCTTGTCCTGACCATGGGCAAAAAGACAGCTTAAAACGAGGGCTGTGCAAATTATTGTCAGGCGGCCGCTGATTCTCATAGAGTTCTGCTTTCCTGTTTGTATTCGATGTTCCTTTCTCTGAGGTAATCTAGAATGTAGTGGCAGCAGGCTTCATGCTTTCCTACCAGTTCGGGCGGGAACACGCCCTTTTCCTTGAACAGCCCATCGAGAAACATGTTGGCAGCAGCCGTGGCGGTATATCCCGTCGTTCTTGACATGGATGAGGTATGGGTCTCAGAGCAGTATTCATCATAAAGGTTGTAAACGATCTCCTGTAACTCTCCCCGGTCGTTCTTTCCTTTGATGGTGATTCTCATAACTGTCAACTCTTCTTCATTTTCACCGAGCTTCCACTCATCAATAAGCACCTTGCTGGTGAAATCCAGGGGTCGGATTTTATGTCCGTCAAGTTCAATCTCCTTTTCGCTAAAGAAACCACTCTCTTTAAGGGCCATGATGTATTCCACGTGACCTGGATATCTCAAGGTTTTCTCCTTCATGTTCGGAATATGGGGCATAGTCTGAATGATTGATCTCAGACCGTCCGTGTTGAACGATTCCAGGGTCCCTACCTTTTCGAATTCGATGAATTCACTGTCGGTAAGGGGCTCCCTGACAACTTCAACTCCATTTTCCACGTATCTGGCGGGTCGGGTGTATTCTTCAATCACGTCAATGGGCGAGAAGGGGGCTTTGTAGCAGAACGGCCATTTTTTAACCTTGGGAAGTCCACCTACCAGGCATTCGAAGCTTTCGATTTTCATTTTTTCATTGTGAAATCCCAGCAGGATGTTGTCCATTCCCGGGGCGACGCCACAATCTACGATTGCCGTTACGTTTTTCTCTTTGGCCAGGGCGTCCAGCTCCAGCGAATTTTCCGGGAAAAACGAAATGTCAACCACATTTTTTTTCGATTCAATGATAGTTTTCAGCGTCTCGAATCCCAGGAATCCCGGAACCGCACAAATAACCAGGTCGAAAGGCTGTATGGTCTCGGCAAGGACAACCTTGTCGCATACGTCCAATTTCTTCACATTTAGCTCAGGACATTTTGCCTGTACTCTTTTTAAGGTTTCCTCGTTGAGATCTGTCAGGGTTACCTGGTGATTTTTCGCCATGTCAATGGCCATTGCGCTGCCGACCATTCCGGCTCCGATTACAATTACGTTGCTCATTTATTATTTTAATGTAAGGTGAATTGACGCTGTGGCATCAGAGCAAAGATGGGGAAACTATTCGGTTTTTTCAAACACCTTCACCGGCCCGTTGTTCTGCGAGGCCAGGATCAAATGCCGTCCTTCTTTGTCCTTTAGCGTGGTCAGTTTATTGGATTGCTCAGGCACATAGAAACCGGAATCTCTACTGGGAATCCATTTCAACCCATCCGGTCCGCCCTTGAGAAATCCGCCGGTAAAAGCGTCGAACCGCCCGTAGTTGGATTCCGATGAGAAATCATTTCCCACCAACAAGGCATCCATAAAACCATCGTTGTCGTAGTCCCGAACCAGGATGTCATTGATCGGTGCAACCTGGCAGGCCCTGGGCAGCGGAGTAAGCTGAAAGGTGCCATTGCCCAAATTCTCGGCATAACTGTTTGCAAAGGTCGTCACTTTGAGGGTTTGATTTTCGAGATCTTCAATTTCGAGCAGGGCCTCGTATTCCATGCCTGCAAATTGCTCGTAGGTGACCAGGAGTATCTTGCTGTTGGGAAATTGCTTTTCGATGTCATCCCGGGTGTGAACCGGAAGAATCTTCATCTCACCGTTTACATCAAAGTACTGCCCAAGGACAGGATCCGGACTTCCGTTGTTGTTGTAGTCACCCTTGTATACGTACAAGGGCCATTCATTGGAGGCTTTGAAGTAGCTGTTCAAACCCAGGTTCCCCAATATGAAATCGGTATCGCCATCATTGTCGAAATCCCCTGCAGCTATGCTGTTCCACCATCCCTCAGCACTTATTTCCTCTCTTTCTTGGTTGACCCAGGTCATCGGCATTTCCTTTAGCTCGCCTCCCTGGTTCTTAAAAGTGCGAACCGACATGAACTCTCCCACGACGATCAAATCTTCCCATCCGTCCCCATCGAGATCCTGCCATAAGGCGTCTGACACCATGCCAATGGATTCAAAAGCTGAGGACTCAGCCTTTCGGAAATTTCCATTTTCATTGACAAGGATGTAGCTGTTGGGCGAGGTAGGGTATTTTCTGGGAACGATTCGGGAACCCACAAAGAGATCGATATCGCCATCGTGATCTACATCTATGGGTTTTATGCATCCAGTGCTTTCAAAAATCTCGGGCAAGGCTGAAGGATCGTAGGTGAATTGTCCTTTTCCGTCATTTCGGTAGAGTCGATCGGCATAGAAAGGTGATTGCGTGTCAAAGAGATTGCCTCCGCTCGCCACGTAAAGATCCATGTCATTGTCGTTATCGGCGTCAAAGAAGATCGCCCCCGTCTCAACATTGATCGAATCCAGGACCTGAATCGGTTGATACTTTCCTGAATCATCCTGTGCCCAAATCTTACCCGGAGTGTTGAGGTCACCCCCCGTATAGATCTCATCTCCCGGGATTCCGTCAAGGTTGGCAGCAGCCAATGCCGGCCCTTTTTGAGAGTACTGTTTGACCAACAGAGGTTGATTGATGTATTCATTGACAGGTGACTGGAAATGTGTGAAATCGATGACCTCTTTCCTTTGAATAAATAGTGGTTTGGCAAGTTGAGACTCCGAAGACGAAGAATGAATTCCAGGTTGAACGCTTTTTACCGCATCGCTTGAAGCGGATTCTTCAACCTCGAGCACTTGATCGGAATCCAGATTTGCGAGCATTGAAATTTTTCCGTCCGGCCACACCACGCGCAAGGAATCCACTTTTTTCGTTTTAAGTCCGAAATGAAGGATCGGTTCGACAGACGAGAGATAGCCCCGAATAAGGGACTGAAACTGAAATTGAGCCCTGCCCTCAGACCAGAGTGTCACTTTGGCTCCGATCGCATCGGGGTTGCCTGATCGTCCTTTCAGCCTGATTCTGAGATAGTGATTTTCGAGTTTTTGAGAGGATTGATTCTCCAGTAAAAAAGCCTCCTGGTTGATATTGTTCACTGCAAGGTCAAGATCTCCGTCAAGGTCCAGATCCGCATAAGCCACTCCATTGGAAAGAGAAATCCTGTCTTCGATCCAGGTTTGGGAGACCTCGTCAAAGACCTCTTTGTCGGTTTGTTCAAAGAAAATATTCGGCAATTTGATGGGAGGGAGATCCTTCTGAAGCTTTTCCACCTTATTGAGTTTGGGTTTGAACACATTTCTTGGCATGGAGAACTGAATGTAGTCGAGGTCGATGACATCTTTGATGTACCCGTTGGTCACGTAAATGTCTTTGTCGCCATCATTGTCAAAATCCACCATGAGCGGCGCCCAGCTCCAGTCTGTGGCTGAAATCCCATACATCAGGCCCACCTCACTGCTGCGAACCGGCTCACCGTTCAGATGGCCATTGCCAAGTTGCAAGGTGTTTCTCATGTATTGTGGCGTATACCCGGTTGCGGCCAATCTGAGATAACCGGAATAGTTCATTTCCATCATGACCCGCTTGTGCCTGATGATTTCCTGGGGAAGCATGTCCAGCACTATGATATCAGACAAACCGTCGTCATTGACGTCTGAAATATCCATACCCATCGCGTTGGTGGTGACATGACCGAGGTATTGCTGGCTAACCTCCTGAAAAAAAATGGAAGTGCTATCCGTGCCAGCTCGGTTGAGGTACATGAAATCATCTGTGATGAAATCATTGGATACATAAAGGTCAATTCGCTGGTCATCGTTGAAATCCGCCAGACCCAGGCCCAGGCCAAACCCTCTTCGACTCAATCCGAGTTCTTCAGACACATTTGTGAATACAGGATGGTCAACACCTTCCACGCTGTCGTTGCGAAGCATATAGTCGGTCAGGTAATCGGGCCAGCGATCTTTGGGGCGCGGTGTGTTTCTGTTGAAATTCGTCTGGTTCTTGTTGTGTACGATGTAAACGTCGAGATCACCGTCGTTGTCATAATCGAAGAAAACCGATTGTTGTGCATAGCGCTTGTCGTCCAGTTGGTATTCCCGGGCCATCTCTGTGAAGGTGGGGATGCCCTTTGCGTTCGTTCCATTATTCACGTAAAGGAGGTTCGGGCAGTTGTCGTCACAATTGACCCCGCCCACGTTGAGATAGATGTCATCCCATCCGTCGCCATTCACGTCGACGATGTTGACTCCGGTGACCCAACTGTTCATGACGAAGTTGGCCTCTGCAGAAATGTCCTTGAATTTCAGTTCGCCCTCGTTCAAATACAGTTTGGAAGAAACCTGACTCCCGCAAAAAACCAGGTCTGGCAAGCCATCCTTGTTAAAGTCACCAACTCCAACTCCGCCTCCGTTGAAACAATTGAGGCACTCCGTCGCATTTACGCTGTCATTCTCGACGATGGAATTGGCAAAGTCGATGCCTGATTTGGACGCTTTGACGTATTCAAAAAGGTGATACTTCTCCGGTCGATCGCATCCTGTGAAAAGCAGGACAAAGAATACAATCAGAAGTGAGGATCGGACCTTGAAATTGTGTAATAAGTGTTGCATAGGCTCTTGAAAAGGTGCGTAAAGTAAGAAGAAAAACAAATTTAATTAAATGATTTAAATCATTATTTATTCCACGGATGAATGTCAACTTTGAAAAGGCTTTCTAAACGAGTCCGGAAGAAGTACGGACCAACCTTAAAAGATGAAGAGAAAATGAGGCATTATCGCTTTTACAGCTTGATGTTTACCGCTGCAATGCTTTCTGTTTTTGTGGGATGTGAGACTGAAAAGGTCCAGAGCAGCGAGACTCAAAAGCAATCCTATGTTTCACCTATTGCAGACTCAACCTATTTCCAGGAAGTGGGCTCAGCGATTGGATTGGATTTCACACATTCCATTGGTGGGGCCGAGATGAAAAACATAATAGAATCCGTAGGTGGAGGAGCAGCTTTCCTGGATTATGACAACGATGGCTACCTCGATATTTATGCCTGCAGTGGGATCTGGATTGAGGGATTCAGCAAATCGGACAGACCCAAAAAGAAAACCGGGAACAAACTATACAGAAACAGGCAGGACGGCACTTTCGAGGATGTGACAGAACAGGCAAAAGTGACAGGGGATTGGTACAGCATGGGGGTTTCGGTGGCTGATTTCAACAATGATGGTTACGCCGACCTGTTTCTCAGCAATTACGGAAAGAATACCCTTTTGGAAAATAAAGGGGATGGAACTTTCACAGACCGCAGCAAGGAATCCGGACTCGAAGGTGGTATGGAATGCAGCGTGGGCGCGACTTGGCTCGATTATGACAATGACGGACTGTTGGATCTTTACGTGGGCAATTACCTGAATTTCGATCCTGACTATAAATATTATTACGCTCCTGATGGTTTCCCCGGACCCCTGGCCTATGATGCCCAGGCCGACCGTCTCTACCACAACCTGGGGGATGGGTCATTTGAAGAAGTCACTGAGCAGATGGGTATAAGCGATATTGACGGACGTGCGATGGGTGTGGGCTCAGCCGATTATGACCATGACGGATACATGGATATTTGTGTGGCCAACGATCATACCGTGAATTACATGTGGCACAATGAGCAGGGCAAGGGTTTTACGGATCTGGCCACCTTGTCGGGTACCGGATTCAGCCAGGCGGGAGAGGCCACCGTGAGCATGTCGGTGGATTACGCCGATTACAACAAAGACGAGCTGCTTGATATTTTCATCTCTGATGACAACTATTGCTCTCTTTATGAGAATATGGGCAATGGCGTGTTCCGCGACAATTCTTATGCGTCGGGAATATCTGTGGCTTCGGGCCAATTTGTGGGCTGGTCTTCGTCCTTTCTCGATTTTGACAATGACGCGGATCCGGATCTCTTTAAAACCAACGGAGAGCTCAAGCACCTATACGGACAGGAGGATCAGATTTTTGAGAACCTGGGAGATGGCCTGTTCAAGGATGTCTCCGTCAGTCTTGGGGACTATTTTCAAGAGGAGAACGTTGGGCGCGGCGCCTGCATCGGGGACTATGACAATGACGGAGATCTCGACATCTTCATCGTCAACCTCAATTCGGAGTCAAGGTTTTTGCGTAACAACAAGGGAAACGATAACAATTGGCTGATCATTAATCTTATCGGAACTAAGAGCAACCGTGATGGAGTGGGTGCAAGCCTGCGACTCGTTGCGGAGGATGACGTTCAGATTACCCAGAAGAAAAGCACATCAGGCTACCTCTCTCAAAGTGATCCGAGGATACATTTTGGATTGGGTGATCACGAACTTGTAAATACGTTGGAGATAGTATGGCCGTCGGGTACAAAACAACTACTTGAAGGGGTGTCTGCAAATCAGATACTCCAGGTGAAAGAGCCTGAATGAAAATTGGAAAAGATGACAGAAGGAACGATGAGCACATATAGCCCGGGAAAGACCAAGCACCTCAGAAAGGTGTTCCATTTCTTATTGGTCCTGATTGGGCTTACTTCCATTTCCTGCCATCAAGAAGCGGCTGAAGGTTCGATTCTGATCGTTCAACAGAGCAGGGAGAAAGGCCAGTTACAAACTGAATTGGCCCTGGTCGATCCGGAGAGGCCCGATAAAGACCCTGTCGTGATTGTCAGTGAATTCAAAGAGTTGGCATCACCCGAGATTTCCTATCAGGGGGATGCAGTGCTGTTTCAGGCCAAAAGAAACGCCGAGGAACCCTGGCAAATCTGGGAGTACGATCTCGTCTCTGATGAGCTCAAACAATTGACAGAGGCCGACTCTGATTGCAAGGATCCGACCTACCTTCCTGACGGCAGGATTGTCTACAGTCGATTTGTAGCGGATTATTCAGGATATCACGTTTTGGAAACTTGCCAGGCGGATGGTTCAGCGATTCAGCAAATCACATTTGCCCCCATAGACTTCACGTCTCCAATCGTTCTCAGGGATGGTAGAATTCTTGCCCTTGCCAAAGAGGTGCATCCCAGTTCCAAGGGAACCCAATTGATGGTCATGCGTCCGGATGGGACAAAAATCGAGCTGTTTTACGAGTCGTCAAAAGAAATGGCAATCGTACCTGATGCCGGTGTCTTTGAAACGGTAGATGGGCGAATAGCCTTTCAGGAGGCAACGTTGGATAAGGAAGCAGGAGCTGAATGGGTATCCGTGGAATACGACGATCCGATGGGTAGCCGTGCCCCTCTGGACATCGAAAGCGAAAGCAGAATGAGTTCAGTCGTATATGAGACGCGACCACTGCCCAAAAAGCTGCCGAGCGCTGTGAATCTGGAAACAGAAACTGCTCTCCTGGTTTGCATGGATGCGAATCTCACGGCGGGCGAAGCCAGTGAGACTCAGGAAAAGTCAGCCAAGGTTGAGTTGCTCGGCCTTCAGGGCTCTCTTGGAACGGTCGACCTGGAGAAAGACGGCTCTGTCTATTTGAAGATCCAGGCCGATATGCCTTTCAGGATGCAGACCCTCGACAGCGAAGGCAGGGTGGTGCAGGGCCCAAGCAGCTGGCTCCAAATGCGACCCAATGAGCGACGGGGTTGCGTGGGTTGTCACGCGGGTCATACACGTGTTCCTGATAACAGGCAGCCCCTGGCAGTTCAGAAAGAACCGGTTGAAATACCCCTTTACCGTGAAACCATAATGGCGAGCAGCCTCCCAAAAAAAGAAAAGAAATGAACAACATAAAAGTCTTCTGGATGATTTCATTCGCTCTGGGACTGGGCCTGTTGATCTATTTCCCCGGCGGCGAGCTGGCGCGTTCCCACGTGAATGAAAAGACGGCGGTGACCGACCATCCGCTGACCTGCACCAATTGCCACTTGTACATCACCAAGAACGAATACATATCGAAACTGGTCAACGAGGACTATCTGTCTCCTCTGAACCTCACTGTCTCTGGTGACGGGAACCATATTTTTGTTGTGGCCCAGGATGGGGATGCAGTCTTAAAGCTGGATACCCGGACCCGGGAGATTGTTGCCAAGACCGTGGTAGGTGATCACCCGCACAGTGTTATCCTGGATTCTGAAAAGCAGCTGCTGTATGTCAGCAATCAGTGGTCAGACAATGTTTCCGTTCTGGATGCCATGTCCCTGACCCATCTCGACACGATAAAAGCCGGCAACGGGCCCTCGGGTCTGGCGCTAAGTGCAGACAAGAAACGGCTGTATGTCGTAAACACCTTCAGCTCCAGTGTTTCCGTGCTGGATATCGCGTCTGAAAAAGAGTTGAAAAGGCTCAGGGTGGGAGATGATCCTACGGGGATAGCCGTCTCAAGAGGTGATCAAATAATGGTGGGAAGCCGAAGGGCACGCCTGTCGGAATATGGGGTTCCGCTCGAGACCGACCTGGTTCAAATAGACTCAAAATACGATCGGGTAAAGGAGAGAATTTCCATGTCGAATGCCTACATGATCGAAAACATTGCCTTTACCCCGTCTTCGGATCTGGCGCTTACTACCCTGATGCGGCCCAAGAACAACATACCTTCGGTTCAGGTGGAAAGCGGTTGGATGATGACCCATGGAATTGGTCTGATAGAAAATCAACCCGGCGGAAAGACTGCGCAGCTTTTGATAGACGAACCGAATTCCTATTACCCGGATCCTTACGACATCGTGGTGACGCCTGACGGAAGGAAGGCCTTCGTGAGCAGCTCAGGTGTAAATGTGATCTCTGTAATCGATATGGAATCCTTGCGAAGCCTGGTGAAGAACTCGACTCAAGCGGAGCTGGATCAACTGGCAAATGACCTTGGTGCCGGCAGAAGCTTCATCATAAGCAGAATAGGCACCGGTGCCGGACCGAAGGGAATGGTGATCTCTCCTGACGGGAAGAACCTGTACGTGGCCGAGCAGCTTGAAGACAGGATCGCTATAATCGATGTGGAGACCCTTCAGAATATCGGAACGATGGATTTGGGAGGTCCTGGCAAGGTCAGTGTGTTGAGACAGGGTAGGAGACTTTTCACCAATGCCGGTCATACCTTCCAGAATCAATACTCCTGCTATACCTGCCACCCTGACAATCACGAAGACGGACTTGTCTATAACATGGCCGGAAAACACATGGGGAGGAATCTTGCCAACACCCAGTCTTTAAGGGAAATTGGAGATACGGCTCCGTTCAAGTGGAACGGCAAGAACCAGACTGTTTACAAGCAGGATGGAATGCGATTCTCCACCATTCTGACTCGAACCGAAGCTTTCAGTTACAACGATCTTGACGCGATTACCGCGTATATCATGAGAGGAATTGACCATCCGCCAAACCTGCAGTACAATCCGGATGGAAACCTGACAGCGTCCCAGGAAAGGGGAAAGGCAATTTTCGAGCGCACGGTTGACAACAATGGAGATGTCATTCCTGAGATCAACCGATGTGTCACCTGTCACCCGGCTCCTCTTTACACCAACAGGCAAATGGCTGACGTGAGCACCCTGGCAAAGACGGATGATCCGATGTTGTTCGACACGCCACACCTGACCAACCTATTTGCCTCGCCTCCTTACCTGCACGATGGACGGGCTAAAACCCTGGAGGAAATCTGGACGGTTTATGCGGAGGACGATCGGCACGGCAGAGTCAATGACCTTACGAAGCCAGAATTGAATGACCTGATCAACTATCTTAAGTCACTGAGATCGCCAAAGTACATGAACGATGATGAGGTGGCCTATCAAGAACCCTGATCAAAAGGATTTGATGGAAAAAATGAAATCATGATGAAAAAAATGAAATCTCAAATCAAAATGAAAAATTTCGCTAAACTCAGCGCTTTGACTCTTGTTGCGCTGCTCTTTTTTGCCTTTGACGGGGAAGAGCCCAAAGAGTCAACGCAGCTTCCGGTATTCGGAAAGTGGAAGACATTTACCAAAAAAGAGGGCTTACCCTCGAACAAGACTTATTGCGTTCGCATTGCAGATGACCGCGTTCTGGTTGGAACCCACGACGGATTGGCGGTTTTGGAAGATGGAGAATGGAAGACGTATACAACTGAAGACGGCCTGGCCCACAATGGGGTACTCTCCATAGACGTGAGCCAAATGACTGGAGACATCTGGATAGGTACCATGGGAGGGCTAACCCGATGGTCAGGCGGGCGATTCACAAACTTCACACAGCTGAACAGCGGGATGCCCAATGACCTGATCTATTCGGTCACCTGTGACCAAAATGAGGTATGGGTAGCCACGGCAGGTGGGGCCGGCAAATACGACACCTTTGACGAAAGCTGGGAGATCTACACGGAACAGAACGCACCCATGCACGAGCCCTGGACCTACGGCATCTCTGCGGGTGACAACAAGATCTTTATCGCAGCCTGGGGAGGTGGTGTGGTAGAGTACTCGCGCAAAACGGGTCAGTTCAGAGACTATGTGGATCCCGACGGGAACATGGAAATCGATTTGTTTCCCGATGATGGCATAGTTCATGACATTACCACCGGAAC
>CBDUAY010000075.1:0-13029 GCA_965365245.1 uncultured Flavobacteriaceae bacterium
CGTGGAAGCCTTTGCACTCCGTGCACTTATCGGTCACGATGAAATAAAACTCATCACTAACAGGTTCGTTCTCGGCATCAGCGTCCACTTCCCTTCCATCAGGTGTGGTGGTCATGCCGCTCAACGCGGTTTCGTCTGAATAAGACCACTCGCTGTCAGGTTCGTATATTGCGTTATTTGGGCATTCTGCCACACAAGCGTCGCAGTTAATGCATTCGTCGGTTATCATAATAGCCATGTCTCCTAATTTTTTAAAATTCCAGAACAAAGTTAAAGAATAAAAATCCAATAAAAATTGGAGCAAATAAAATTTAGAATTATTCCAAATAAAAATCTCCAAACCCTTATCTATGTAATAATTATTACCAATCTCGAAAGGTTGACAAATGTCATGTACTGCTCTTTTTGGGTATTCTAATTTTATGAACTCGTAGAAAAGCCTTAACGCAGTTTTTACTAAATTTATAAAAAAATAGCACAGATGACTGTAAATAAAATGGAACCGTCAACCCGAGAGGTTGAATCACTAAGTGCCGTAGTGATCAGGTTTGTTGGTGACTCAGGAGATGGCATGCAGCTCACCGGAACACAGTTTACCGACACTTCTGCCATGTTTGGAAATGACGTGGCTACTTTTCCGAATTATCCTGCTGAGATCAGAGCGCCTCAAGGAAGTCTTTACGGGGTGTCCGGTTTCCAGGTTCACATCGGAAGCATTGAGATCAGTACTCCCGGTGACGACCTGGATCTGCTCGTCGCGATGAACCCCGCGGGGCTCAAGACAAACCTTCACGCTTTGAAGGCCGGGCATACCATAATAGTAGACACGGACTCGTTTTCGAAAAAGAACCTGCAGAAGGCCGAATACGAATCAAATCCGCTAGAGGATGGGACACTGGAGAACTACCGGGTGATCGAGGTTTCGATGACTTCACTGACCCGGGAAGCTTTGAAAGACCTCGGACTCGACAACAAAAGCATCACCAGGAGCAAGAACATGTTTGCTTTGGGAATGGTGTACTGGATGTACAACCGCGACATGAATCACACTTTGAGATTCTTCGAGCAGAAATTCAAATACAAGCCGCTCCTTGCCGAAGCCAATGCCAAGGTGTTGAAAGCGGGATTCTACTACGCAGAGACCCTGGAGCTCATCCCGAATGCCTACCAGGTACTTCCCTCGGAGATGCGCAAAGGAACCTACAGGATCGTCAACGGAAACACGGCAACAGCCTGGGGATTCCTGGCCGCAGCGGAAAAAGCGGGACTGGAGCTGTTCCTGGGTTCCTATCCCATAACGCCTGCGACAGACATTCTTCACGAATTGGTAAAGCACAAAAGTTTTGGTGTCAAGGCCTTTCAGGCAGAAGATGAGATTGCCGGGGTGACCTCGGCCATAGGTGCTGCTTTTGCAGGGGATTTGGCCATCACAACAACCTCAGGTCCGGGGCTGGCTTTGAAAAGCGAGGCCATCGGCCTGGCGCTGATGACCGAACTGCCACTGGTCATCGTCAATGTTCAAAGAGGAGGTCCCTCCACGGGTTTGCCAACCAAAACCGAACAATCGGACTTGTTGCAGGCCATGTATGGTCGCAACGGGGAGTCCCCTGTGATCGTAATCGCCGCTAGTACGCCTTCAGATTGCTTTGATTATGCCTATGAGGCAGCGAGACTAAGCCTGGAGCATATGACACCGGTCATCCTACTTACCGATGGTTACATCGCCAACGGATCTGAGCCCTGGAGGATCAAATCCGTCAACGACATGGCCGATATCAACACGCGCATCATAAACGAGAGGTCTGACAGCTGGCATCCCTATGATCGGGACAGCCAGTCGCTCGCTAGAAACTGGGCGATTCCGGGAACTCCGGGGCTGGAGCATCGGGTAGGTGGACTTGAAAAGGACCAGGTCACAGGAAATGTTTCCTATGTGCCGGAGAACCATGAGTACATGACTCATGTGCGGGCTGAGAAGGTAAAAAGGGTTCAGGACAACATCCCGGAGCTCGAAGCAGAATACAACACGGAAGGAGATCTTCTTATTGTCGGATGGGGCGGTACGTATGGAAGCCTGCATTCGGCGGTTCGAAAACTCGCCTCCCAGGGATACAAGATCGGACACGCGCATTTGAACTATATCAATCCGCTACCTCGCAATACGGAGGAGGTTCTCGGCAATTTCAAAAAAGTGATCGTTTGTGAACTCAACAAAGGTCAGTTGGCCAGCGTGTTGAAGTCTAACTTCAACGATATGGATCTGCTGCAATACAACAAGGTCATGGGGCTGCCTTTCTCAGTAACCGACCTGGTGAAAAAATTCAAAAACATATTAGATCAAGACTGACATGGAAGATACACTCGACAAAAAATATACGTTCAGAGATTTTGCCAGTGACCAGGAGGTACGCTGGTGCCCGGGATGCGATGATTACGTGATCCTGAGGTCGATGCAGAAAGCCCTTCCGGAAATGGGCGTCAACAAAGAAGACGTAGTGTTCATCTCTGGAATTGGCTGCTCCTCGCGTTTTCCCTATTACATAGATTCTTATGGGATGCATGGAATTCACGGACGAGCGGCAGCGATATCAAGCGGGGTGAAGATGGCCAATCCGAACCTGAGCGTTTGGATGATCACCGGTGATGGTGACAGCCTGGCGATTGGTGGAAACCATTTCATCCACCTGCTCAGAAGGAACCTGGACATCAACGTCGTTTTATTCAACAATGAGATTTACGGATTGACCAAGGGTCAATTTTCACCTACTTCCCTCATTGGGCAGAAGACCAAGTCTTCGCCTTTCGGAAACACCCAGCCTCCGTTTCATCCCGGGGAGCTGGCCCTTGGAGCACAGGCCCGATTTTTTGCCCGTCTAGGGGGAAACAGCCCGAAAGAGATGACCGAGCTGTTCATTGAGGCACAGAAGTTCAAGGGAACTTCCCTGATCGAAATCCTGCAGAATTGCGTCATCTTCAACGACGGATGCTTTACTCAGTATACAGACAAAAAAGTAAAAGAAGACAAGCAGCTTTTCGTCGAACACGGGAAACCGATGATTTTCGGCAAGGAAAAAGACAAGGGTCTTGTGCTAAATGGACTGAAGCTCGAAGTGGTGACCATCGGTGAGAACGGGGTCTCAGAGGACGATATTTTGGTGCATGACGCCAAATGTGAGGACAATACCTTACACCAGATGCTGGTGAAGCTTCAGTATCCATTGGTGACAGGAATCATAAGAAGTTTTGAAGATGAGCTCTTCGAGGAAAGAGAAGCCAGGCTCAATGAAGAGGTGCGTAAAAAAGCCCAATTTTCTTCAGTGGATGAGCTGTTCCTTTCTGGAGAGACCTACGAGGTCAAATAATAGTGATAAAGGATGACAATCGTCATCCTTTTATTTTTAAACTCCGGATATTTTTGTCCGGGAATTAAGTGTTTGAATCATGGGGTACGAAGCCATTCTAGTATTTTTTATCGCGGGCGTTTTTTTAGTGGTTCTTGCGAACTTTCTCTCGAACCTGATCTCGCACAAATCCGACAACAAGAGTAAGCGAGATCCGTATGAATGCGGTGTTGAAACCATAGGGCCGACTTGGGTTCAATTCAAAGTGGGCTACTATTTGTTCGCGATTCTCTTTCTCCTGTTTGACATCGAGGTGGCCTTTCTGGTTCCCTGGGCCGTAGTTTTCCAGGAAATAGGAACGGTGGCTCTGATCGAGATTCTTGTGTTTTTATTCATTCTCGGGCTTGGACTGGTATATGCCTGGAAAAAAAGAGCGTTGCGATGGGAGTAGAAAATCAGAAACTTGGAAAAGACTTCCCCGGGCGGGTGATTCCGGCCGGCAATGGAGCGAATATAGTTATTACCTCCCTGGACAAAGTGATCAACTGGGGTCGGTCAAACTCTCTTTGGCCCCTTTACTTTGGGACGAGCTGTTGCGCCATCGAGATGATGCAGACCGGGGCTGCCCGACACGACTGGTCGCGTTTCGGTTTCGAGGTGGCAAGGCCTTCACCGCGACAGGCTGACCTGATCATCATCGCGGGGACCATAGTCAATAAGATGGCTCCGGTCCTGAGAAGGCTCTACGATCAGATGGCTGAGCCGAAGTACGTGCTTGCCATGGGTGCCTGTGCCATTTCCGGAGGCCCGTTTTACTACAATTCCTATTCAGTGGTCAAAGGAGCGGATCACGTGATTCCGGTGGATGTATATGTTCCCGGATGTCCTCCCAGACCCGAGGCCCTTCTTGACGGCATGCTCATCCTGCAGGAAAAGATTCGAAAAGAGAATCGCCTCAAAAAGAAGAACCCGATCGATGGCTTCGACACGGGAGAAATTCCAACACTTCCGGATTCGGAACAATAACAGAACCATGACCAATCAAGAAATCCAAGAGACGATCAGCAAATGGAAGGAAGGCCTCGAATTCTCAGAAGAGGAGTCGGAGTTTCTCAACTTGACCGTTGACAAAGAGGATCTTCGTGAGATATCCAAAAAGCTCAGGGACACCCCTGAACTCGACTTTGACTACATGTTCTGCCTCACCGGAATCGACTGGGGGGAAGAGATGGGGGTGATTTATCATCTCGAATCGATAGACAAGAACCACTGCATGGTTCTCAAGGTCAAGACCTCTGACAGGGTGAACCCGGTACTTGACACGGTGAGTGACATTTGGAGAACTGCCGAGTTCCACGAAATGGAGGTGTTCGATTTCTTCGGGATTCGCTTTACCGGCCATCCAAACATGAAGCGACTTTTCCTGCCTCCGGAATGGGAAGGCTATCCGCTTAGAAAAGATTACGAGGACGAGGTGAATATGATCATTAAATAGGGAAATCATGGAGCAAATCGTCAACGACAGTTTTAAAACCCAGGAGTACTTCATCAATATGGGTCCCCAGCATCCGGCTACGCACGGGGTGCTGAGACTGATCCTGACCATCGACGGGGAGATCATCAAGAACGTGGAGCCTGACCTGGGCTATATTCACCGATCCATCGAAAAGATGTGCGAGCGAGACAGCTATCAGCAGATCGTGCACCTTACCGATCGCATGGATTACCTTTCGGCCCACATAAACAACGAGGCTGTTTGCCTGACCGTGGAGAAAGCCCTCGAGCTCGAGGTGACCGAACGCGTCAAAGTCATTCGGACCATTGTGGGAGAACTCACACGTCTGGCCTCTCACATGTTGTGGTGGGGAGTCATGGGGATGGATCTCGGGGCGCTGACCTCGTATTTTTACGCCTTTCGCGATCGCGAAATGATCAACGATATTTTCGAGGAGACCTGCGGGGCGCGTCTGACTATGAACTACAATATTCCAGGTGGTCTGATGTTCGACATACACCCCAATTTTGTGCGCCGCACCAAGGAGTTCATCACCCATTTCAGGACAAAATTACCTGAATACGACAAGCTACTCACCGGGAATGTGATCTTCCAGAAAAGGACCAAAGGAATAGGGGTGCTTACCCGGGAGCAGGCGATATCCTATGGAGCCTCAGGACCCGTAGCAAGAGGATCGGGTTTTGCCAGTGACATACGTAAAAGACATCCTTACAGCGCCTACGATCGAGTGGATTTCAAGGAGGCACTGCGCACAGAAGGAGACAACCTGGCCCGCTACAAAGTTCGGATCGATGAGATGTGGGAATCGATGAACATCATTGAGCAATTGATCGACAATATTCCGGAAGGAGACTATCAAACCCCTACAAAGGCGGTTATAAAGCTCCCGAAAGGGGAGTATTATCAACGGGTGGAAACCGCGCGAGGAGAGCTGGGGGTTTACATCAACAGCACAGGAGGGAAGAACCCGTATCGGATGAAGTTCCGGTCTCCGGGGTTTTCAAATCTCTCCCTGCTTAATGAGATTGTCGTCGGCGGCAAAATCGGTGACCTGGTGGCAACCATGGCGACAATTGACATTGTTGTCCCTGACATTGACAGGTAGAGAAGTATCGAAGGAACAATAGGTTATATGAACTGGTAAATTATGATCAAGACATTATCAATAACGAAAACGGTCCACGAGTGGCTTTTCAGCGTGATGCCGGAAGGTGTCGCCACCGTTGTGGAATGGGTGCTGATCGCAGCTTTGTACCTGGCTTTCTTCGCCCTGGCCGGTCTGCTTCTGGTTTGGATGGAGAGGCGAATCGCCGCTTTTTTCCAGCTTCGAATCGGGCCGAACCGGGTGGGTCCGTCCGGTCTTTTTCAGACCATAGCGGATGCATTGAAGCTGGTGACCAAAGAACTCACCGGTACCGAACGCGCCGACATGTTTCTGTATAACCTGGCTCCCTATTTCGTGATTGTGGCTGCCCTGGTATCCTTGTCAGTACTGCCTTTTTCGGCGTCGTTCCAGGCCTTCGACATCAACATCGGGGTCTTCTTCATCATGGCTGTTTCTTCCATAGGGGTGATCGGAATACTCCTTGGAGGCTGGGCCAGCAACAACAAGTACTCCCTGATCGGCGCCATGCGAAGCGGGCTTCAGACAGTGAGCTATGAGCTATCTGTGGGTTTGTCGATTTTGACAATCGTGCTTCTTGCCGGTTCCCTGCAAATCTCTGAGATCGTCGAGGCGCAGCGCACAGGGGGCTGGTTCATCCTGCAGGGGCACATTCCGGCTGCAATAGCCTTCATGATCTTTATGATCGCAGGAACTGCAGAGACCAACAGGGCGCCTTTTGACATGGTGGAGGCCGAGTCAGAGCTGGGGGCAGGATTTCACACGGAATATTCGGGAATGAAGTTTGCCTATTTTTTCCTGGCGGAATTCATCAACATGTTCATTATAGCGGCAGTTGCCGTCACCATTTTCTTCGGGGCCTACCTTTCACCCTTTGGCATCACCGAATCGCTGCCCTGGCTGGGCGTGGTCTGGTTCATGCTCAAGGTTTTGGTGATCATCTTCCTGATGATGTGGTTCAGGTGGACCTTTCCGCGTTTGCGGGTGGATCAGCTGCTCACGCTCGAATGGAAGTACCTGTTGCCCCTTAACCTGATGAACATAGTGCTAATGGCAGTTGTCATTTGGTTGAACTGGACAATTTAAGACAATTATGAGATGAGCTATTTTTCAGACATATACGACGGAATAAAAACACTGCTCAAAGGGATGAGCGTTACGGGCAAGTATTTCATCACCGCCCGCAAGGAGATCATTACCCAGCAGTACCCCGACAACCGGGATACGCTCAAGATGTTCGATCGGTTCAGGGGCGAAGTGGTGATGCCGCATGACGAGAACAACGAGCATCGGTGCACGGGCTGTCAGAAATGTGAGATCGCCTGCCCGAACGGATCCATTGAGATCATCTGGGACAGGGGGATCGATCCACATACCGGAAAAAAGAAAAAGAAAATCGACAAGCACATCTATCACCTTTCGATGTGCACGATGTGCGGGCTTTGCATAGAAGCCTGTCCGACCGATGCGATTGTCTGGGCTCAGAATTTTGAAAACTCAGTCTATGACCGATCACAACTCACCAAAGTGTTGAACAAACCCGGCTCCCAACTAAAAGCGGGCGTAGAAGACTAGAACTATGGAAAGAGTCCTTTTTTACATCATAGCCCTGATCATGATCGTTTTTGCGATCAAGACGGTGACCAGCAGGAAGATGCTTCGGGCCGTTGTCTATTTGCTTTTCGTCCTCACGGGAATTGCCGGCATTTACTTCATGGTAGACTATACCTTCATGGCAGCGGTTCAGCTTGCGGTTTACGCCGGAGGTGTGATCGTCCTGATCATTTTCTCTGTCCTGCTCGTGCATCACATCGAACTGCGTCTTGAAGTGTCCAAGTTCTCCCAACGCATGGTGGCCGGGATTGTGAGCATCCTCGGCCTGGTGGTCACCTTGTACGCAATTCATACCTACGATTTTGTCCCTTCATCGGCTCAACAACCCATTGAGGTCAGCCAGATAGGCAGGGGCATGCTCAGTTTTGAGGAAGGGGGCTTCATCCTGCCATTTGAGGTGATAAGCGTGCTCCTTGTGGCGGTGATGATCGGAGCGATTGTAATTGCGAAAGGAAAGAAACTTGAACAGTAAACACAGCAAAAATGATAGAAGGCATTAGCATCTACGAAATTCTGACCCTGACATCGATTCTATTCTTTATTGGCGTCTACGGATTTCTGACACGAAAGAACCTGATCACCATGTTGCTTTCAATTGAGTTGATTCTCAATGCTTCAGCGATCAATTTTGTAGTGGTCAACACCTATTTGTTTCCGGAGAATCTGCAGGGCGTCTATTTTTCTGTGTTCATGGTGGCAATAGCAGCGGCTGAAACAGCCCTCGCAGTAGCCATTGTGATCAACCTGTACAAACTGATCGCCTCTGTTGAAGTGAAAGACACGGAAACCATGAAGTATTGAGAAATAGAATAAGAACTGAAGAAAATTTAAATCTGGGGGATTATGGATTTTAGCTACACAGTACTGATACCTCTTATTCCATTGGCAGTGTTTCTGTTGCTTGGAATGAACTACACAAGGATCAAGCCTCCCGTTTCCGGATGGATCGGTTCACTCGGTCTTCTTGTTACGCTGGTCTTGTCTTATTACACGGCCTATCAATACTTTTTTGTCGTGGGTAAGGTGGGGGAAGTCTACCAGACCTTCACAGAGCACTGGCGTTGGATGACTTTCACGGATACGCTCTACATTGACATGGGAGTCATGATCGACCAGATCTCGGTCATGATGCTCGTAGTTGTTTCCACGATCTCATTTATGGTGCACCTTTACAGCCGGGGCTACATGAAAGGGGACAGTGGCTATACGAAGTTCTTCGCCTTTCTATCGCTCTTCACGTTTTCGATGATGGGTTTGGTGCTTGCGGTCAACCTGTTTCAGATCTACATCTTCTGGGAGCTTGTTGGGGTTTCGTCCTTCTTGCTGATCGGATACTACTACACCAAGCCTTCTGCCGTAGCTGCGGCGAAAAAGGCCTTTATTGTCACACGTTTTGCCGATCTCGGTTTTTTGATTGGGATCTTGATCATCGGGTACTACGGGGGTTCCTTTGATTTTGTAACCCTGGTGGATCCCGAAGGAAGCGCCATTGCAAACTGGGCTTCAACGTCTTTTATGGGACTTTCTGTGATCACCTGGGGCCTCATCCTGATCTTCATGGGAGGCGCGGGCAAATCAGCGATGTTTCCATTGCACATCTGGTTGCCCGATGCCATGGAAGGACCCACTCCGGTGTCGGCCCTGATCCATGCGGCTACCATGGTTGTAGCCGGTGTCTACCTGGTCGCAAGGCTATTCCCGATGTATTATTTTGTGGAATCCGGCTACGCCCTGAACCTGGTTGCCTGGGTGGGCGCGTTTTCGGCCTTGTTCGCAGCGGTCATTGCCCTGACCCAAAACGACATAAAGCGTGTTCTGGCTTATTCGACCATGTCTCAGATCGGCTACATGATGCTTGCTCTGGGTGTATCGGGTTATGAGGGTCACGACGGCTTGGGATACATGTCTTCGATGTTTCATCTGTTCACGCACGCAATGTTCAAGGGACTCCTGTTCCTTGCGGCAGGCTCTATCATTCACGCGGTTCACAGCAATTATCTCAAGGACATGGGCGGACTGAGAAAGTATCTGCCAATTACGCATATCACTTTTTTGATTGCCGCGCTCTCGATTTCAGGTTTCCCTGGATTTGCAGGATTCTTCAGCAAGGATGAGATTTTGGTGGCCGCCTACGAGCACAATCCCTTCATATACCTCATCGGACTACTGGTGGCAGGGATGACAGCTTTTTACATGTTTCGCATCTATTTTGGAATATTCTGGGGTGAGGATCGCAAGTACGAGCACGCGCCGCACGAATCCCCGGTTTCAATGACTTTTCCATTGGTGTTTTTAGCCGTGATGAGCATAATTACCGGATACATCCCTTTCAGCTCACTCGTGACGGCTGACCATATGCCGTTTGAGGCGCATCTGAACCTCCCGCTGGCGTCATTGGCTGTGAGTGCCGGATTGATAGGCATCGGACTGGCCTATGTGCTTTACAAGAAGCCAGGTGACCTTCCCGAAAGAGTGGCGAAAGGTTTCGGCAACCTCTACAAATGGGCCTATCACAAATTCTACTTCGATGAGCTTTACCTGTTCGTCACCAAAGAAATCATTTTCAAGCGTATCTCGGCACCTTTCGCCTGGTTTGACCGGAATGTCGTGGATGGCACCATGAACCTCATCGGGAATTCTACGGTGGCCGGATCGAAAAGCATACGAAAATTGCAATCAGGCAGGCTGCAGGACTACGCCTTCGCTTTTATAGCGGGAGCGGTGATCCTCGCCATGCTTTTTATTTACCATTGGATAATTTAGGATGAAATGGATATACTGACTCTCTTTATCGTTGTTCCGGTTTTGACGATTCTGGCCCTTGTTTTTACAAAGGACCTCAAACAGTCCCGGGTTGTGGCTGCCGCAGGCATGCTGGTCCAGTTCGCCATGTCCATAAACCTGATATTTGCTTATGTCCGAGAAAAGCAGGTCAATGATGACATCATGGTCTTCACCCGCGACCTGCTCTGGTTTGAAACATTTAACATACATTATGCCATAGGGGTGGATGGGATTTCGGTCGCCATGATCGTTTTGGCCTCCATTGTCGTCCTGGCAGGGGTATTTATTTCCTGGAAGATGGAAGACCTGCCCAAGGAATTCTTCATATCCCTGATCGTTCTCGCTACGGGCGTTTTCGGGTTCTTTATCTCAATCGATCTATTTACGATGTTCCTTTTCTACGAGATCGCTGTGATACCGATGTACTTGCTGATAGGCATCTGGGGCTCCGGTCCGAGAGAATATTCGGCCATGAAGCTGACCCTGATGCTCATGGGAGCCTCGGCCTTACTCCTGGTTGGGATTCTCGGAATCTATTTCAATTCGGGAGCAGACGGTGGCCCGCTGACTTACAATATCCTGGACATTGCCAGGGTCAATATCCCTGTGGACGCCCAAAACCTGTTCTTTCCGATCACCTTTATCGGCTTTGCCGTTCTGGGTGCCCTGTTTCCGTTTCACACCTGGTCACCCGATGGTCACGCCTCGGCTCCGACCGCGGTTTCAATGCTGCATGCGGGCGTGCTGATGAAGCTGGGGGGATACGGTGTTTTCAGGGTAGCCATGTACCTGCTTCCCGCAGGAGCTTTGAGTTGGTCCAATTTCTTTATCGTTCTCTCAGTGATCGGGGTGATTTACGGTGCCCTGGCAGCTGTTAAGCAGACCGACCTCAAATACATCAATGCCTACTCTTCGGTGAGTCACTTGGGCATGGTGCTCTTTGCGCTTTTGATGATCAACAAAACATCCTGGAACGGCGCGATTTTGCAATCCCTGTCCCATGGTTTCATGACGGCGCTTTTCTTCGCCCTGATCGGAATGATCTACGGAAGGACCCATACCCGGGATGTAACTAAAATGGGTGGGCTTCTCAAGGTCATCCCATTCATTTCACTGATGTATGTGATCGCAGGGCTCGCCTCGCTTGGGCTGCCCGGTTTCAGCGGATTCATGGCTGAGATGCAGATCTTCGTGGGGGCTTTTGAGCACCCCGACATGTTCCACAGGGTTGCAACGATAATTACCGTATCTGCCATCGTGGTTACAGCCGTTTATATTTTAAGAGTTGTGGGTATGATGCTCATGGGACCGGTAGTGCACCAGGAATACTTCTCTTTTGGGAAAGCCACCTGGTATGAGAGAACCGGTGTGCTTCTGCTGTTGATCCCGATCGTGTTCATGGGGGTGACGCCTCTCTGGTTGAGCGATTTGATCCGAGACAGCCTCGAACCTTTCATCCGCCATATGGCCCAAGTTTAACAAGTAAGAATTAGAAAGAAAGATCATGAGTCTAGAAACTTTTCTTTTGATGCGAAACGAGCTGATGCTCCTGGTGGTCATCCTGATGCTGGTCGTAGGTGAAATCTTCATCTCAAATAAAAAAGCCTTGATACCCTGGGCAATTGTGCTTTTTGCCATTCATACCGTCACCTCATTTTTTCCTTTGGATTCGGGTTCCGTTTTCGGGGGGATGTTTCACAGCACCCCATTGATTCACCTGTTTAAGACCGTACTCAATCTGGGAGTCTTGATCATTTTGTTTCAATCGACCGAATGGCTCGAGAAGGAGATTCTCCCTCAGCACAAGTCTACGGAGTTCTTCATGCTCTTGTTCTCCTCATTGCTGGGGATGTACTTCATGATTTCTTCAGGCGATTTCCTGATGTTCTACCTCGGTTTGGAGCTCTCGGCATTGCCCATTGCTGCACTTGTGGCCTTCGAGACCTCCAAACGCGTGTCGGCGGAAGCAGGTATTAAGTTTGCCCTGTCAGCGGCAATGGCTTCCGGAACTTCAGTTTTTGGGATCTCACTGATTTACGCTACAGCAGGAAGCATTTATTTTGCGGATCTGGCTGATCTTCTGGTCTATTCGAACCTCAGTCTTTTAGGTTTCGTGTTCTTCTTTGCCGGGCTGGCCTTTAAGATCTCCCTGGTGCCGTTTCATTTCTGGACAGCTGATGTTTACCAGGGCGCTCCCATAGGAATCACGTCTTATCTTTCGGTGATTTCAAAAGGATCGGCGGTTTTGATACTGATGATTGTCCTTTTTACGGTGATGAAACCTTTTGAGGAAGTGACGATTAAGCTCCTTTATATTGTTGCGATCGCAACCATGTTCATGGGTAACTTGTTCGCATTGCGTCAACAGAACATGAAGAGGCTCCTGGCCTTTTCATCCATTGCCCAGGCCGGGTTCATCCTTCTCGGAATACTTTCCAATGACCAGCTTGGAATATCCGCTGTGGTCTACTTTATAACCATCTACGTGTTTACGAATCTGGCGGCTTTTGGTGTCGTTCAGTCGATTTCAACCCGAACAGGCAAAGAGAACATGGATGACTACAATGGCCTCTACAGAACCAATCCAAAATTGAGTTTGGTCATGATGCTGGCACTGTTCTCGCTCGCGGGAATACCGCCTGTCGCAGGAT
>CBDUAY010000076.1:0-12637 GCA_965365245.1 uncultured Flavobacteriaceae bacterium
AGTTCATAGTCGCCTATTCGGATTTTTATGACCAGAAGAATTACTATCTGAGTTCTGTGGCGGATTCAATCTACGTGTATCCAGAAGGTGGCCTTGATTTCAAAGGTTTATCCAGCGAAATACTTTTCTTCAAAGACTTTCAGGATAAATACGGAATAAAAATGGAGGTGATACGTCATGGCAAATACAAAAGTGCCGTGGAGCCCTTTCTAGCCAATGAGATGAGCGAATCGAACCGAGAGCAGACCTTTGCTTTTTTGAATTCAATCTGGGGTGAGTTGGTCGATGACATGAGTGAGAACCGCGGGCTGTCTTCAGAGCGAATCAATGAGATCGCTGATGATCTGCTGGCTCGAAATCCGGATCTCGCCACAGAGAATGGCTTATTGAACGGGCAGATGCCAAAAGATGAGTATATCAAATTGCTTAAAAACCTCTCAGATGTGAGTGAAGACAGCAATTTGAATCGAATCTCAATTGCGAACTACATCAAGTCGGGCAAGGGTAGAATCATGTCGACAGCCAAGGACAAGATCGCTGTAATCTATGCCCAGGGAGAGATTATGTACGGCAAGGGTGACGAAAGAGTGATCGGACAGGATCTGATCAAAGAGGCTTTGCAGAAAGCCAGGGAGGCAAAAGACATCAAGGCCATTGTTTTACGAGTGAATTCTCCCGGGGGCAGCGCTCTTGCGTCGGATATCATCTTGAGAGAAATAGAAATAACAAAGGAAGAAAAGCCCGTGGTGGTCTCCATGGGTAGTTATGCGACTTCAGGTGGTTATTATATCTCCTGCAATGCAAACAGGATAATCGCTGAGCCCACCACCATCACTGGGAGCATTGGAGTATTTGGTGCCATTCCCAATATCAGTGAGTTTAGCAAGCGAATCGGAATTAATGCAGAACAAATAGGCACCAACAAGCGATCGATAGGCTATAGCGTTTTCGAACCTATGAATGAGGATTTCTATATGGTTACAAGAGAAGGCATAGAGCGCGTTTATAAAACTTTTGTCACGAAAGTAGCGGAAGGCAGGGACATGACCTTCGAGCAGGTAGACAGTATTGCACAGGGCAGGGTATGGACCGGAAAAGAAGCGATGGAAAAAGGTCTAGTCGACGAACTGGGGAGCCTGGAAGATGCGGTTCGCGCCGCGGCCGACCTGGTAGGCATCACCGAATACAGAATTCGAAATTACCCGGACTACCAAAAGGAGTTCAAGGATATGTTCAAGGGTCCGTTTGCAAAAATCAAAGAGAATATGATAAAGAACGAGCTCGGGGAATCAAATTATGAGGCCTTGCAGAGGATTAAAGAATTCAGCAAATTGAAGGGTGTGCAAACGCGATTGCCATTTCTCATTGAGATCTATTGATCTATTGGATCATCCTTTTCATCTCGCTGCGATACTTCGAGGCGCTTTTTCCAGTGAATTCCTTGAACAGGCGATTGAAATGTGAAAAATTGTTGAAGCCGCATTCAAAGCAAATGTCAGTGATGCTTGCCTGGTTTTCCTGAAGCAATTTCGTTGCGTGAACCACACGGTACTCATTGACCAGCTTGGTGAAGGTCTTTCCGGTTGCTTTTTTGAAATACCTGCAGAACGCCGGGGTCGTCATGCTCACTTTGTCTGCGATCTCATCCAAGCTGATGTGCCTTTTGAAATTTTTGTTGACGTGCTTGAATATGATATCGATTTTTTCACTGTCCTGAGGTTCGGTCTCAAAGGCAAACCCATCAGCATTCAAGAGTGAGTAGTCATTAGCCTGGGAGAGATCATTCAATATTTCCAGTAATTTGATTACGCGCGCCATTCCTTCAAGTTCGACCAGCTCCTCTATTTTCGGTCCAACCAACTTCTTCGTTTCAGGTTTGAAGAGTATCCCTTTTTTGGCTCTTTCGAAAAGCGCATTGATATTGACCATCTCCGGTATGTTGTAGAAGGTGTTTCCCAAAAAATCCAGTTTGAACTGCACGATGGTCTCCTTGCCTGTGGTTGTCAGTCGATCAACGAATCCATTGTGTGGCAAATTCGCCCCGATAAGAATCAACATGCTGTTATTGTAATAGGAGAGGTGATTGCCTATATGTCGTTTGCCCTGACCTTTATTTACGTATACAAGCTCGACCTCAGGGTGAAAATGCCAGAACGCATTGGTATTTTGCACGGCATTATTGTGTTGCTTCACCAAGATGGAACTTCCGAAACTCGGGCTGATCTTCTCGAAACTCGGCTTTTTATTAATCATGTTTGTCCTGTTTCTCACAAAAGTAAAGTTTTTAAAAGGCTATCTTCTATGCGAATTTAACCAAAAAATATACATAATTAACCATCCATCATGTTAAATAATTGTAAAGTGATAATTTAGTGCATAAATAGATTAATAATGTTGTTTTCTATACTCTCACATGCCCCTACATTTGTAGTGTCTAATTTTAATAATATATTATCATGAAAAAATTAACTAAAAAAGGTCTGATCGCATGTGCTCTTTCGGTTTCTTTGTTGGGTTTTGCCAATGACCTGAAGCATCCAACCAAGGAAAAGGAACCAACAGTAACCAGTTTGAGCTTTGCCAAAGTAAGCAAAGGCTCGACACTCCTTATTAAGGATTTAAACGGGCTGGTCCTCTACAAGGAGGCGATTCAAAAAACTGGTGAGTACTCAAAGGGTTTTGATTTGACATCATTGCCAAACGGAGAGTACTTTTTTGAGCTCGACACCGAGATGGAAATTGTTGTCATCCCTTTTGACGTAGAGTCAAGTGAAGTGAACTTCCGTAAGGAGGACAAATCAACGATTTTCAAACCGATGGTTCGGGTGAAGGATGACAAGGTTTTCGTTTCGAGAACGTCTTTCGAGTCTGCACCGATGGAATTCAAGATTTACTACGCTGCGAATACGGACGTAGTTCTGTCGGAAAAATTTGAAAATGAGCCTTTTATCGAAAGAGTCTATGATTTCTCAGGCTCGAAGAAAGGAGAGTACCTGTTTGTTTTTCGATCCAACGGAAGAAGGTACGTCAAATCAGTTAAGATCTAAGTGTGATTATTAATTAGTTATTGTCCAGTGATTTGAAAGTGGGCTCGATATTTTCGGGCTCACTTTCTTTTTTTGTACTGTAAAAAGCTGTAGTCGTAAGGGTTTTCAGCATCTTTTTCGAAGTCTTCCCTTCCAGTCAATTCCCATTCTTCCGGATCAAACTCAGGGAAAAAAGCATCGGCTTCAAATTCTTCATGGACATATGTCAGATCCATATGGTCGGCAAAAGAGAGTGCCTGTTTGTAGATTTCAGCACCTCCAAGTATGAATGGATTCGAATCAGACCGGGCAATTTCCAGGGCTTTCTCCAGAGAATTCACCACGATGCATCCCTCGGCACTGTAATGAGGGTTTCTACTCACGATTATATTTGTTCTCTTGGGAAGAGGTTTTCCCAGGGACTCAAAGGTTTTTCTTCCCATTATGACATGGTGTCCCCGCGTCAGACTTTTGAATCGACGAAGGTCTGCCGGCAGGTGCCATATGAGGTCATTATCCTTTCCGAGGGCCCTGTTACGACCCACCGCTGCAATGATTGTTACCATGTTGTTTAGAAATTGGATTCGGATTCTTCTGGAGGAGGAATCAGTCCTTTTTTGGTGAGTTTCTTCTCAAGTTTGTCGACCTTGACCTCGTGTTTTTGAATCAGTTTTTCGGTTTGAACGCGTTCCCAATCTTTGTCGAAAAAACGATCCATGACCAAAACGCGTATGGCATGAGTGACTACAAAAAACAACCACACCAGAATGCCCCACACATACCAGTCAATCTCCTCGTGGAATTTTACAACTTTGTTGAGAACGACCAGAAATACCGAGCCGACAAGGAAGAATACAAAATGAAAATACAGTCTTTTTTTCTGTTTGGTCCTTTTACGGGCCTTCTCGTAAAGTTCGTGGTCAAGGTTTGAGTTCAAAACGATTCAGCTTACATGTCCTTAACCCATTCCTTGATGTAGTCGGTGAAATCCTCTTTGTCATTGAATTCTTTGTCTTTGTTGTTTCTCAAAGATGGAATTTCATTCAATGTTTTGTTGTATAAGGTTCCTGAGGTATTCAAAAAAGCCTGCATGCGCTGCAAAAGGCTTACGTCCTCAATTTGTGTTATGTGTTTGATCAGGTTCAATTTCAACTCCAAAGCGTTCATAATATCTCTTTTTTTGGGGGATTATACCGAAACCGCGCCTTTGATGTGCGGGTGCGGATTATAATTTACTAAGTTAAAGTCTTTGTATGTAAATTCAAAGATATTTTTGACCTCTGGATTTATAATCATTTGCGGGAGAGGCCGGGGATCTCTGCTGAGCTGCAAACGAATCTGATCCATGTGATTGCTGTAAATGTGTGCATCTCCAAAGGTATGGATGAAATCACCGTATTCGAGATCTGTCACTTGTGCCAGCATCATCGTCAATAAGGCGTACGAGGCAATGTTAAAAGGAACACCGAGGAAAATGTCGGCGCTGCGCTGATAAAGCTGGCAGGACAGCTTCCCGTCACTCACATAAAACTGAAAAAAAGCATGGCAGGGAGGAAGAGCGGCTTTTCCATTTGCTACGTTGTCCTCAAAGCTAACCGAGGTGTCAGGCAGAACGCTCGGGTTCCAGGCACTTATGATCATTCTCCGGCTGTCGGGATTGGTCTTGATGGTCTCTACGAGCTCACTTATCTGGTCAATTCCTTCCCCGTTCCAGTTTCTCCATTGATAGCCATAGACCGGGCCAAGATCGCCGTTCTCATTCGCCCACGCGTCCCAGATCTTGACTCCGTTCTCATTCAGATAACCGATGTTGGTGTCTCCCTTCAGAAACCACAACAGCTCGTAAATGATTGATTTCAGGTGCAACTTTTTTGTGGTTACCATAGGAAAACCCTCTTTGAGATCGAAACGCATTTGATAACCGAAAACACTGCGCGTTCCGGTACCGGTTCGGTCCTCTTTCGTTACTCCGTTGTCTATCACATGTTGGATCAGGTCTAGGTATTGTCTCATCAATAATTGATTATTCGTTCAAAATCATCAGTTGAATCTGCGAGGGAAATGCTTCTTGAACCGCATAGCGCCGGTGCCAAAGAAGCGAGTCAAATATAAAGTTTTCCGTTGAAATAGAATCAAAAGAGCTTGTTAATATTCTCGCCGCTGAACAGGAGTCAGTTCTCACTAGCCTATGATCATTCCGGCAATGGTGGCCGACATAAGGGAGGCAATTGAACCCCCGATCAGGGCCTTCATTCCGAATTCCGAAAGGGTTGTGCGCTGCCCGGGCGCGAGTGACCCGATTCCGCCGATTTGAATCCCGATCGACGCAAAATTGGCAAAACCACAGAGCATGTAAGTGGCCATGATCACCGATTTGGCATTGTTCAAATGGAGTTCATTGCTGACATCCTTTAGCTCAGCAAGCTGTATATACCCTACAAATTCACTTGCCGCAAGCTTGATGCCCAAAAGTTGTCCCATCATCATCATATCGTTTCGCGCTACGCCGATCAACCACATGAGCGGGGCGAATACAGTGCCCAAAATGGATTCAAGAGTCAATTTGGGATAGGGTGTGTTGGCCTCCATCCAGGAGTTGATCTCAGTGAAGTCTCCAAACCATCCCAATATGCCATTGATCATGGCGATAAACGCGACAAAGACAAGCAGCATGGCCCCTACGTTCACAGCGAGCTTCAGGCCTTCAGTGGTGCCGTTGGATATGGCATCCAGGATGTTCGCACCGATTTTTTCATTGGAAACCGTTACATCGGTATTGACGGGTTCGGTCTGGGGATACAGCATTTTTGAAACTACGATAGCGCCCGGGGCTGCCATCACCGAAGCTGCCAGGAGATGCTTGGCAAACTGCAGTCTCATTTCCGGGTCATCACCACCCAGGAATCCGATATAGGCGGCAAGGACGGCTCCTGCGACCGTGGCCATGCCACCAATCATGACCAGGAGTATTTCCGAGCGGTTCATTTTCTCGAGATAGGCTTTGATCAAAAGTGGAGCTTCTGTTTGTCCCAGAAAAATATTCCCTGCCACGCTGAGACTCTCGGCTCCTGATATTTGAAGACTTTTCGAAAGTAGCCAGGCCAGCCCTTTGACGACTTTCTGTATGACGCCCAGGTAATAGAGCAAAGAAGTCAGGGCAGAGAAGAAGATGATAGTGGGCAAGACCTGAAAGGCAAAAATGTATCCGAATGTATTCATGTCGGCGACGAGCCCCTCGAAGAGGAACTTGCTCCCGGCACGCGTGAAATCAAGGATGCTCACGAATATTTTCCCAACCGCCTCAAATGCGCTTTGAATGAACTTCACTTTCAGAACTCCAATTGCGATCAAGAGTTGCAATGCAAGCCCTATGCCCACTGTTTTCCAGCGGATTGCCTTTCGGTTTGAGCTGAAAGCATAGGCCAATATAATTAGAACAACCATGCCCAGTACCCCTCGCATAATCGATTGCATAGACATGCCCTCACTTGGTTGAATGGTGAGAATCGGGTCTTGTGCTAAGGCAATAAATGGCAGAAAGAGGAAGAGGGAAAGGAATCCAAGCGATTTCTTCATGGATCAATCATTTTTTCTCCCGCTTGGAGATTTCATCCCTGAGCTTGGCTGCCAGCTCGTAGTCTTCGTTAGCCACAGCTTGCTCGAGTTGTTTGTAGAGGTCCTCCAGTTTTTCATCCTTGAAGGAGGAAGGTTCTTCAACCACGTTGGCAACAAGGTCCTCCATTTTGAACTTTGATTTTGAAAGCTTTGTCTCGTCCTTGATCTTGAGGATGATTCCGGCTTTGTCCAAAATATTCTCAAAGGTAAAAATAGGCGCCTTGAAACGTGTGGCGAGGGCGATTGCGTCAGAGGTCCTGGCATCGATGATCTCTTCAATTTTGTCGCATTCGCAAATGAGACTGGAATAGAACACGCCATCTACAAGTTTGTGAATGATCACCTGCTTGACAACGATATTGAAACGGTCTGCAAAGCTCTTGAAAAGATCATGAGTAAGGGGTCGGGGAGGTTTGATTTCTTTTTCCAGGGCGATCGCAATGGACTGTGCCTCAAAGGCACCAATGATAATCGGAAGAGTTCTCTCACCATCCTCTTCACTCAGCACAAGCGCATAGGCTCCACTTTGGGTCTGACTGTAGGAGATACCTTTTATATTCAAACGTACTAAACTCACGACTAGAGGACAAGTTACAAATTTAATTGCGAAAGACTAGCAAAATTCAGGACTTATGACATCCGGTAATTCCGCTAGCCTTTTGCTGGGGACAAGTTAATAAATTTTTGCAGCCTTTTATGCCGAAGCTTTAAATTCTTTTACCTTCTCGATCAGGTCTGGCACCACTTCGAAGGCATCGCCCACGATTCCGTAATCGGCTGCTTTGAAGAATGGCGCCTCCGGATCGGTGTTGATTACAACTTTGACCTTAGAAGAGTTTACACCTGCCAGGTGCTGAATAGCCCCGGAAATTCCTATGGCGATGTAAAGATTGGCAGCGACGGGCTTTCCGGTTTGCCCCACGTGCTCGCTATGAGGCCTCCAACCCAGGTCTGAAACCGGCTTTGAACAGGCTGTTGCCGCACCCAGGAGGTTGGCAAGGTCCTCTACCATGCCCCAATTTTCAGGGCCCTTAAGTCCGCGTCCACCAGAGACGACGATGTCGGCATCTGCGATGGTAACCGTACCCGTGCTCTTGTCTGTGGATGTAGCTTTTACAGCAAAATCCTCATCTTTCAAGTCGGGCTGAAATTCCTCTTCAGTAGTGCTGCTCGGAGTCTCTTTCAAGCCGAATGAATTCTTAGCCAGTCCGATTAGTTTCACTGGAGTACTGACCTCTGAGAAATTGAAACCCTTGGAAGAAAAGGCCTTTCTTTTCACGATGAAAGGTTCCAGACTCTCCGGTTGGGCCATAACATTGGCAGCATACCCGGCCTGCAATTTGATGGCAAGGATTGGGGCGAGGTACAATGCGTCACTTGAAGAATCCACTACGACAACATCTGCATTCGATTGCGCCGCGGCCTGGCTGATGCAATCTGCGAATGCTTTGGCGCTGAACACTTCCAGTCGCTCGTCCTTCACCTTTAAAACTTTATCGGCTCCGTGGGCAGACAAGGGTGAGCTGTCGTCTGAATTGATGGTGAGCACCACCAGATCCGTATTCTTTTGACTGGCGAGCTCTTTCCCATAGGAAACCACCTCAAGGGCCGTCTTTTTAAACTTTCCTTCTGATTGTTCAGCAAAAACTAAAACTGACATATTTCTTAATTTTTTTATTGATGCGAATCGAAAGCGCGATTCGTTTTATTTTTTTAATTACTCCGGGATTGATCGATCACCGATATCAATCGACTCATATTACCTTGGCCTCATTGTGCAGCAGGTCGATCAGTTGATCGAGGTCTCCTGCGTCCACCATCTTGCAGGCTCCTTTAGGCGCAGGTTTCTCGAATTTTTCGGTTCGAGTACTGGCCGAAATTTCCATGGGTGGAATGACCTGCAAAGGTTTTTTTCTGGCCATCATAATTCCTCTCATATTCGGAATTCTCAGGTCCTTTTCTTCTACAATCCCTTTCTGACCCGCAATAACTGCTGGCAACTGTCCTTCAAGGGTTTCCTTTCCTCCGTCTATTTCGCGTTGTGCAACGAATCCATTGTCACTCACCTCCAGTCCGATACAGGCGTTTACAAAATTGAATCCGCAAAGCTCCGAAACCATTCCGGGCACCATGCCGCCGTTGTAGTCTATGGATTCTTTGCCTGCCAGCACCAGGTCATAATCTCCGTTGCCTATGACCTCGGCAAGCTGTTTGGCTACAAAAAAGCCATCAGTCGCTTCAGCATCCACGCGGATCGCGTCATCTGCCCCGATGGCCAGGGCCTTTCTCAGGGTGGGTTCAACAGAGATGTTTCCGACCGTGACAACCGTGACGGAAGCTCCTTGCTTTTCTTTGAACCACATCGCTCGTGTCAGGCTGAACTCATCCAGTGGATTGATTACAAATTGAACCCCATTGGTGTCAAATTTTGTATCGTTTTCTGCAAAGTTGATCTTCGAAGTAGTGTCAGGAACGTGACTAATACAAACTAATATCTTCATTTTTTTACGATTGTGAATTGCATTGATTTTCAGTGACGAATTTAACAAATATTTTCAATATACTATGCATGCATAATATAATTTATTTTCCCTGTTGCCATTCGTAAAAGCGCAGACCTTTATTCATGGACTGGTTTGAAGTCAAATTAGTCGTAAGCTGTGAAAAAATATTCAGCTAAAATAACTATTTTTGCATGCCTTTAAATAGATAATATGAAAGTAATACAATTCAGGGAAGCCATTGCTGAAGCGATGAGTGAGGAGATGCGGAGAGATGAGGCGGTTTACCTCATGGGAGAAGAAGTAGCAGAGTACAACGGAGCCTACAAGGCCTCCAAAGGCATGCTGGATGAATTCGGTCCAAAGCGTGTGATTGACACGCCAATTGCGGAATTGGGTTTTTCCGGGATCGCTGTAGGATCTGCTATGAATGGGAATCGTCCCATCGTCGAGTTCATGACCTTCAATTTCTCACTGGTAGGTATTGACCAGATCATAAACAATGCGGCCAAAATGCGACAAATGTCAGGAGGCCAGTTCAATATCCCTATTGTATTCAGAGGGCCGACAGCCTCCGCGGGTCAGTTGGGCGCTACGCATTCACAGGCCTTTGAGAGCTGGTATGCGAATACACCGGGCCTGAAGGTCATTGTACCTTCAAATCCCTATGATGCCAAAGGACTTCTCAAAGCGGCAATCCGCGATGATGATCCTGTGATTTTCATGGAGTCTGAGCAGATGTACGGAGACAAGGGCGAGGTGCCTGAGGGCGAATACATACTGCCCATCGGAGTTGCAGATGTGAAAAGAGAGGGAAAAGACGTGACCGTGGTGAGTTTTGGAAAAATCATAAAAGAGGCGTTTAAAGCAGCGGACGAATTGGAAAAAAATGGAATCTCGGTTGAAATCATCGACCTTCGCACAGTGCGTCCGATGGACCATGAGACAATTCTCAACTCCGTTAAAAAAACAAACCGCTTAGTGATACTCGAAGAAGCCTGGCCTTTTGGTAGCGTATCAAGTGAAATCACTTACCAGGTGCAGGAAAATGCCTTTGACTATTTGGATGCACCGATTCAGCGAATTACAACAGCGGATACTCCGGCACCATTCTCTCCTGTTCTTCTGGAAGAATGGCTTCCGAACAAAGACGATGTGATCAATGCGGTAAAGAAAGTCATGTACGTTTAGGACATTCCATCCATTTTTATATGCGACACAAAAAGCCACCTCACTTCGAGGTGGTTTTTTTATTAACGACCCAGGTATCTCCTTAAGGCCGGCGAGATCAAAAATGTCGCAAAAATGTTTACTGTAGTCTTTGGTTGCCAAAGAATTATTACCTTTGGATGGGTATTCGAAGAGAGGATTTGCACATAATTTCGTTACAGGTGAAGTTGAAAAATTGACATGAAATGATAAAAAGTATCGATAAAAGTTTGCTGGCTGACAACCAGGTTGAGGAAGGTTTCTTACTCCTTAAACTTCACAACAAGGAAAAGTCAAATGAGCGCTTTACTCGGAGCGTAGACAAATCATTCATCCAGCTTCATTTCTGTTTGTCCGGAAAGGCCAAACTCCTTTTTAATGGGGGAAATTACGCCCTGGACGTACCTGAAAACAAATCATTTCTGCTCTACAATCCTCAACAGGATTTACCCATTGACATGAGCCTGGATCCGGATGCGAAAATGATCATTCTGCTGATCGCCATCGAGAAATTTCATACCTTTTTCTCACAGGAAGCCGGACTTATACACTTTTTAAGCGGTGAGAACATGAATAAAAAGTGTTACCGGGACAAGGAGTTGAACCCCAATGAGATCATGGTGCTTAACCAGATATTCCATTATGGGCTCCACTCCTCATTGGAGAAGCTCTATACCAAGGGCAAAGTCTATGAGCTGATCAGTCTTTATTTTCACAAATCTGACAATGAAGGTGCCCAGAATTGCCCGTTTTTGGAGGATGAGGTGAATGTGGAGAAAATTCAAAAAGCGAAAAGCATACTGATAGAACGCATGACCGAACCTCCGAGTTTGAACGAATTGTCCGATATGATCAATTTATCGCTTGCTCACCTGAAAGAGGGCTTCAAGCACATCTACGGTGAAACGGTCTATGCCTACTTGCTCAATTATAAAATGGAGTTCGCCAGAAGACTGCTTGCCACGAAAAAATACAATATTGCCGAGGTGAGCTTTGAAGTCGGTTACAGTACGCCCAGCCATTTTATCGCTGCCTTCAAGAAGAAATACGGCGTGACTCCAAAACGCTACATGAGCAGTCTTTAAAAGCATCAGGCGCTTAAGCCAGATTTTCCTAAAACCCACCACTCCAGTTGGAATCCAAATTAATGCTTCTGTTTTAAGATAAGTGAGGTGAATATGATACTTTTGTGGGCTGTTAAGCGTTGGATGAAGAAGGATTGCATTCGGTGATTGTCATGATCAAAAGAATTTGCTACATATTGTTGTTTCTCAGCTTGGGCATGAATGCCCAGGTTAGGGTAAGCGGAATAGTTGTCGATGAAGATGACACTCCGGTGCCATTTGCCAACATTATTTTCAAGGGCTCAACCCGGGGAACGATTTCAGACGAGAACGGCAAATTCTACCTTGAATCGGATGAGACTTTTAGAGAGCTCGAGGTTTCTTTTGTAGGTTTCGAGACGCTTTTGGTACCCTTGGAAGCCAGCAATTTAAACTTGCGCATCGTACTTGGCGAAGCCCGGGATCAGCTTGACGAGGTCATGATCTACACGGGTAAAATGCCGAAGAAAAACAACCCTGCCGTAGATATACTGAAGAAGATCTGGAGAAAGAAACGCAGAAATGGTTTGAATCTCTACGATCGCTATGAATACGACAAATACGAAAAGATTCAATTCGACCTGAACAACATCGATGAGAAACTGATGAATCGAAAGGTCTTCGACGGCCTGGAAATGGTTTTCGATCAGATTGACACCTCCAAAATCACCGGTAAGGCATTTCTACCCATTTTCATCAATGAGTCCGTTTACAAAACTTACGGTAAAAACATCTATCCGAAGAAGGAGAGTTCAAAACTAGTTGCCAACAAGAATTCGGGCTACTCCGACAATCAGGCCCTGATCGCCTTCCTGAAACAGCTTTACGTTGATTTCGATATCTATGAAAACTACCTGCTCTTTTTTGACAAGAAGTTTTCGAGTCCGCTTTCGCGTCTAGGTCCTGAGGTTTACAATTATGTTTTGACCGACAGCAGCTATATCGAGGGAAAATGGTGCTACAATATTCTCTTTTATCCCAGGCGGAAGAGCGAGCTTACCTTTAAGGGGGATTTCTGGGTGAATGATACGACTTTTGCCATCAAGGAGATCCAGATGTATGCCAATAAGAATGCCAACGTGAACTGGGTCAAGGACATTTACATCGAACAGGAGTTTGACGTGGTAAACGATTCAGTTTTCCTTTTGAAAAGGGATTATATCATGACGGATTTTGCCCTGAA
>CBDUAY010000077.1:0-12576 GCA_965365245.1 uncultured Flavobacteriaceae bacterium
AAGCCAAAGGTGTTGCAGAAAATGACACCCAGAAAAAGCAGCTGGGTCTACTCATCGAATACTACAAAACGGGTGATCTAAAAACCTGGGATGACTATAATATCGTCTGGGCAAAATCCACGGAAGGCGACGTTGACTATATCAACGGATTTATCGAGGTGTACAACGATCCAAAGGGATACAAGGGATCATACGAATCCGTGATTCAGATCAAAGACTTTGAAATGTCCAAGAAGATGGCGGCTCTGGCCGAAAATGCCCAGTGGTTCGAAGACAATTCCACCCTTCAGGAGGAGCACAAGAAGAAAAATGTCGTTGGGGTTTCGTATAAAACCATCAACGTGGCGGGAGAAGCCGGTGATGCCTCTCCTTCAACCCCAATCGGGATCAACTTGCCCAATAACAACTGGATCCGCGAACAGCACGGCTCCAAATCGGTTTCACTTGGCAATATCATTCACGCATACAACAATGCGGGAAGCAGCGGCAGGCTACAAGAATTCGCCTATGACGAAGAGGAGATCAAGTACGAGGAAGAATACGGTCAGCTTGCAGATAAACTGCATACAGCGCTTCACGAGGTGATCGGTCATGCCAGTGGTAAGCTGAACGAAGGAATAGGAACTCCGAAGGAGACTTTGAAGAATTATGCCTCCACCCTGGAAGAGGCCCGTGCCGACCTGGTTGGACTTTATTACCTGCCGGATCAAAAACTTGTTGACATAGGAATCTCTCCTGATGCCAAGGCGATAGGCAAAGCTTCTTATGATGGATATATCCGCAACGGACTCATGCTGCAACTCATACGTTTGAACCTCGGTGATGACATCGAAGAAGCGCACATGAGAAACCGTCAGCTGGTCGCTGCCTGGGCCATGGAAAAAGGAAAGGCAGACAACGTCATTGAAAAGGTCGAAAAGGACGGAAAAACCTATTTCAAAATCAATGACTACGACAAATTGAGAGCCTTGTTTGGCGAATTGCTCAGAGAAATTCAAAGAATCAAATCTGAAGGAGACTTCGAGGCCGGTCGTGATCTCGTCGAAACCTATGGTGTAAAGGTCGATCAGGATCTTCACAAAGAGGTTCTGGAAAGAAACAGCAAGTTCAAGTCGGCTCCTTATGCCGGATTCATCAATCCCGACCTGGTTCCGGTGACCGATGAGCAGGGAGAGATCACTGACATCAGGGTCGAGCAGCCCGAGAGTTTTGCAGCACAAATGCTTCGCTACGCTCAGGATTACACTACACTCCCGGATGTGAACTAAAATCAGGAGATGGCTTGATGGTCAGACCTGGGGTGATACCCAGACTTGATTTGAGAGCTTAACAATAGAATTCGAGGGCATAAGACGGATTTTTCAATTGTCTTATGCCCTTTTTATATCTTAGAGGCATGAACGGCGTTGTAACCAAATCAACCGGCAGCTGGTACTGGGTCCGCACCCAGGAGCACCAAGTGTTCCAGTGCCGGATTCGGGGAAAGTTCAGAACCCGCGGAATCAAAAGCACCAATCCAATCACGGTTGGGGACTATGTGGACTTTGAAATTGACCCGGCAGAAGGTACCGGAATGATTACTAAAATTCACGACCGCAAGAATTATATCATTCGAAAGTCGGTCAAACTCTCAAAACAAACCCATATAATCGCGGCTAACATCGACCAGGCCTTTTTGCTGATCACCCTTGATCATCCCAAAACCTTTCCCGCTTTCATCGATCGATTTCTTGCAACGGCAGAAGCATATGACATCGAGACAGTGCTCCTCTTCAACAAAACTGACCTTCTTGATCAAGATCTCAAAAAAGAGAAGGATGAACTTAAAGATCTCTACGAAAAAATCGGTTATACCTGCATAGACATCTCCGCCACTGAAGGCCTGAACGTGGATCTGGTGAAAGATATGATGATCGGGAAGACCAGCATGTTCTCCGGTCATTCGGGAGTTGGCAAATCCACCCTGATCAATGCGATCTCACCGGGTCTGAACTTGAAAACTGCGGTCATTTCGGAACAGCATCGCCAGGGGCAGCACACGACCACCTTTGCAGAGATGTTCGTGATTGAAACCGAACCCGAAAGCTACATCATCGACACCCCGGGCATTAAAGGCTTCGGCGTGGTAGACTTCGAAGAAAATGAGGTTGGAGACTTTTTCCGGGAATTCTTCGCCTTGAAACCTCTTTGCAAATTCAACAATTGCCTGCATGTGAACGAGCCCAAGTGTGCCGTAAAAGAAGCCCTTGAAAACGGAGAAATTGCCCCTTCGAGATACCGAAGCTATTTGCAGATCCTTGCAGGTGAGGAGGAAAGCTACAGGACAAACACCTATGATCTTTAAATCACCTACGATCTACAAATAATGAAAGCAGTAATACAAAGAGTCCTCAGCGCCTCAGTCACAATTGAAGGGAAAGTTGTCAGCAGAATTGATCGCGGACTTTTAATTCTCCTGGGCATAGGTACAGATGATGAAAAGAAAGACATCGATTGGCTGGTGTCCAAAACAGCTAATCTTCGGATCTTCAATGATGATGCTGGAGTTATGAATCGCTCATTACTTGAATCCGAAGGAGACGTGATTGTGGTGAGTCAATTCACACTGCTGGCATCCACTAAAAAAGGAAACCGACCCTCTTATATTGCAGCCGCACGTCCTGAAATGGCAATTCCTCTTTATAAACAATTCATCCAGGAACTTGAATCCATAATGGGCAAAACTGTGGGAACCGGGGTCTTTGGAGCCGATATGAAAATTGACCTGTGCAACGACGGGCCGGTCACGATTGTGATCGACACCAAAAACCGCGGTTGAGAAAAAGTTTCCTAAAGCGTATAGGCATAACCCAGTGAAAATACCAGTCCGCCTATTTTACTCTCACCGAACTCCTCATTTTTTTGCAATGAGGTAAATCCATATGAGCCACGGAAGCCAAGGTAAACCTGGTGTTTTTCATTCAGTCTTCGAATCAGGCCGGCACCTGCGTGGAGACCAAAAATGGTGTCATTCAAGTCATCTTTCACATCCGTCGAGGCATCAAAAGACTGCTCGGGCAACGGGATGAAAGGAGGGCCAAATGCAGGATCATTGGGATCGTAAAACGGGTTCGGGACCCCAAGCGGAGCATTGCCTCTGCTATCTAGAAAGAATTGGCTGTCTCCGCTGGTAATCTGGTTCGCGCTGATCAGGAAGCCTACATAAGGTCCGCCTTCAACATAAAAGCGCCAATCTGTTCCCCAGCCGAATTTTGCAAGTATGGGAATCTCTATATATTCCAGTTCAGAGATATTGTTGAACTCTGCGTAAAGAGGATCTGCATTCGTCACCGGTCCTCGGCCCTGAAGTTGCACCACTTGGTTCAACGCTTCAAGAGTCAAACCGTTTTCTAACAGTGCACTTTCCAAATTATCAGTCGGAATCGGCTGCAAGCCATCACGCTCTCCACCTCTTTGCGTATAGAGAATTTCTCCCTGAAGGGAGAAGAGCTCACTGATTTTGAATTCAACGGTAGCGCCAAAATCGATCCCGTCTGTTGACTTGAAGTCTTCCGTATAAATATTATCACTGTTGTCTGCAATTCGACCTACGCTATAACCTACTTTGCCTCCAATCGTAATTTGTGCAAACGTTACCTGGGTCAGAATTAGAAAGGCAAAAAGAGCCCCCCTGACCATCTTTTTTTGTTCCATTGTAGTATGTATTTATGATTAGTTTTGAACTTGCCCCTCGGAACCAAAATCCGGGAAACTGGAAGTAAATATATCAAAATTAAAAACACATCCAACCAAATCAGGCCAGTTGCGTTCACGCTACAACATCGAAACACCTAAAAATATTAGACAATTCAGCAATTGCAATCGGTGTCGCAACCGTTCTTTTTCCCCCTTTTTTTGAAAAAGAATTTTCTTCCCAGGTAAAGAAGCGCAGCGGCCAGGGCAATATATACCAGAACTTCCTGCATCCTTAAAAACTTGTGAGGGCTGAATAGGTAATAAAAGAGGCGATATAGGCAAAGGCGCCCATCCCAAATAGCTGAAGCATGGGCCATTTCCAGGTTTTGGTCTCCCTTTTTACAATGGCAAGGGTACTTACACATTGCATGGCAAAAGCGTAGAAGACCAGCAATGACATACCCACAGGAAAGTTAAAAAGGGGCTCCCCCGTATCTTCATTGATTTCGGCTGCCATGCGCTCTTTGATTGTGGAATTGTCCTCGTCGTCGTCACCCACGCTATAAATCGTGGCGAGAGTTCCAACGAATACTTCTCGCGCCGCAAACGAGGAGATCAGTGCAATCCCGATCTTCCAATCATATCCCAGGGGTTTGATCGCAGGTTCCATGGCCTTTCCCATGACGCCTATGTAGGAATTTTCCAGCTTGTAAGAGGCGAGCTCAGCCTCGTAGCTGTCGGATTCTGTGTTCGAGTTCTCCGATTCGAATACGGCTTCAGCATTGTCAAATGCATCCGGTCCGTTCGAAGCGAGAAACCACAGGACGACCGATATGGCGAGTATGATCTTACCTGCGCCAAAAACGAAGGCTTTGGTTTTTTCAACAACAGTATAGAAAACATTCTTGACAGAGGGCACCTTGTAATCAGGCATCTCCATCAAGAAAAAGGTTCTGCTTTTTATTTTGAGGACCTTGTGCAGAAAATAGCCCGAGAGGACAGCTGTCCCGAATCCGAGGAGATACAGGGCGAGCAAAGTAAGGCCTTGCAAAGAGAATACTCCCAACAAACGCTTTTCAGGAATAATCAGGGCAATGAGAATGGCATATACAGGCAATCGCGCCGAGCAGGTCGTAAAAGGCACAACTAGTATGGTAATGAGTCGCTCCTTCCAGCCACTGATGTTCCTTGTCGCCATTACTGCAGGGATCGCACAGGCAGTTCCCGAAATCAAAGGAACAACGCTTTTTCCACTCATCCCGAAGCGTCTCATGATTTTATCCATGAGAAAAACAACCCGGCTCATATATCCGGTTTCCTCCAGTATTGACACAAAAAGGAAGAGAATAGCAATCTGGGGAATAAAAATCACGATACCCCCAATACCAGGGACCACGCCTTCGGCCAGGAGATCCGTAAGTCTCCCGGGAGGCATAATCTCCTTCACTGTTTGACTCAGGTTTGCAAAAAGTGCATCGATGAAGTCCATTGGCACACTGGCCCAGTCAAAAATAGATTGGAAGATCAGCATGAGAATCAAGGCAAAAATAACGTAGCCAAAAATCTTATGGGTCAGAATCCGGTCCAGTCGGGAGCGCAGATCCCGCGCCTTCGATTTGTCAACCGAGTAGTTCTTTTTGAGTATCTCCGAGATCTGCTGATACCGGAGCACAGTTTCCTTGTGCTGATACCTCTTCAATTTGTCCGTTTCCGACCTGTAGTTCCGCATCATAGCTGTTTCCTGCTCGCTCATCTCAGGAATGTCGAGCATTTGCGTCAGGCACAACCAGGTTTTATAGCGATCCCATCTCGGAAAATCCTTGTCGAGCTGGTCGAAATACTCCGCATCGATACGATGTGAGATCCTCGCCAGCACTGCGGTGTCGAATTCCTCGTAATTTTCTATCGCAGCCTTGAGTTCTTCCATCCCCCTGTTCCTCCGTGCACTCACCAGGATCACCTCGCCACCAAGTTCTTTCTTAAGCCCCTCAACATCAATCTCAATCCCTTTCTTCTCACTTTGGTCCGCCATGTTTATGGCCAATATGGTTGGAATTTGAAGGTCCTTGATCTGGGAGTAAAGCAACAAGTTTCGCTTTAGGTTTTCTATCTCTGCAACAACTACTATGACATCCGGATAATCTTCATTGCTCTTGTCGATGAGAGTGTTGAGAACTATGTTCTCATCAATGCTCGTTGGATTGATGCTGTAGGTTCCGGGAAGGTCAATGATATTGGCTTTCGATCCTCCCTTCAGGGTTACCGTGCCAATCTTTTTGTCTACGGTGATGCCGGGGTAATTTCCAACCTTCTGTTTAAGACCTGTCAGCTGATTGAAAAGAGAAGTCTTACCCGTATTTGGGTTTCCCACCAAAGCAACCTTTATGTCCCGCTGTTTTGACATTGATCAGCCTTTGGTGACAAGAATTCGACTCGCAGTTTCCTCACGGATGGCGAGAAAGCTACCGTTGACACGGATGTACAACGGATCCTTCAAGGGGGCCCTCTGAATCAGTTCGACAGATTCTCCGGGCATACAGCCCATTTCGAGAAGAGCCAGAGGAATCATGTCAAATGACATCTCACTGATGATACCCTTCTCCCCTACCTTAAGATTTGCAATGCTGCGATCCAATTTTTATTTGGATTAATTATAAATACTCTGCGAAATTACGGTTTTTTTTTCTTTCCAAACTTGATAATTATCAGGTTTGAAAAACAAGGCTCGGGCCTGAGAATTGTTACTGATTCTCTCTCTTCAGAATGGATATGTCATCGATGATCCGCTGCATCTCCTCTTTCTCTGTGCCATCGTAGAAACCACGGATCTGACCTTTTTGATCCACCAATATGAACTGCTCCGTATGTATGAAATCCTGGTCTCCACCATCACCTTCGTCCAAAACCGCAAAATAGGATTTTCGGGCCAGTTCATAGATATGCTTTTTATCGCCGGTCGTGATTTCCCATTTCCCGTCAATGGCGCTATTTTTATCGGCATACGCTCGGAGCACCGGTACACTGTCCATCACCGGTGTCACAGAATGACTAAGGAATTTCAATTCCGGATCATTTCTGAACTCTTCTTGCAAATCCCTCATATTCACTGCCATGATCGGACAGATGGTCTGGCAACGCGTAAAGAAAAAGTCAGCGACATAGATTTTGCCTTCAAAGTCCTCCTTAGTGACGGCCTCACCGTTCTGGTTGATAAGGTCAAAGTCTGATATCCTGTGGTTTCTGCTGATATGCTTCACTGAATCGTCGACCAATCGCGGGTTCACATCCACCGGGTTGTACACCGGAAGCTCGTCCTTGGGCTTCACGAGAAAGTAGAGTATCGGAACGAAAATTATAGAGAAAAAGAACAGGAAGATCAACGTCGACCTGGATTTCTTGAAAAAGTCAATTAAATACATTCTTCCTATCTTTGAATTCCCCTGGGATTGCTTATTCTCGCCACAAATTTACATCTTATGAAGTATTTTCTGATGCTGTTCGCGCTAATATTTCCTCTCACGGGAAAAGCACAGTACAGGGAATCTCAGGTGAAGAATACAGATGCGCTGGCCGAGTCGGAATCCCGAAATGCGCTGCAAAAGATTAACTTCAAATCAACCGGGGCAACTTCTAATTACGATCTCGTCTACCATCGATTGGAATGGCAGGTCGATCCCCGGGAAGCGGCCATCAAAGGGTCAGTTACAAGTCATTTTCGCGCCTTGAGTGACATGAGTGAAATTGTCTTTGACCTGGCTGGAAATATGAATGTGACAAGCGTCCGTCAAAGAGATGAACAGCTCGCTTTCTCCCATAAAAAAGATGATCGTCTCTACGTCACCTTGAATGAAGCATTGAATGTGGGAGAGCTTGATTCCCTTATCATAGCCTATGAGGGCAACCCGGTGAGCTCAGGGTTCGGTTCGTTTGAGGTCTCCACCCACGGAAGCTCAAAAACCCCGGTACTCTGGACCCTGTCGGAGCCTTATGGAGCCAAGGGTTGGTGGCCCTGCAAACAGGACCTGATCGACAAGGTGGATTCTGTTGACATTTACATCACCCATCCTGATAAGTACAAGGCTGCGTCCAATGGAACCCTTGTCGGGTTCAAGGAATACGGCGAGAACCGAATCACGCATTGGAAGCATAGATATCCCATCCCTGCTTATTTGATAGCCATTGCAGTGACCAACTACCAGGTTCACGAACAAGCCGTGAGTCAGGCACCTTTCAAGATCGTCAATTATCTCTATCCGGAAACCTTCGAACAAACTGTGCGCAACCTGGCGATTACCCCTTCTATTATGAACTTCTTCCGGGAGAAATTTGGGGAATACCCCTATTCGAGGGAGAAATACGGACATGCCCAATTCGGTTGGGGCGGTGGCATGGAGCACAGCACCATGTCGTTCATGGGCAGCTGGAGCCGGGGCCTTATCGCTCATGAACTGGCACATCAGTGGTTTGGCAATAAGATCACCTGCAAGAGCTGGCAGGATATTTGGCTTAACGAGGGTTTCGCGACTTATCTCGACGGCCTGGTGACAGAAAATCTAGACGGAACTGGTGATTTCATCAAATGGAGACGGAATCTCAACCAGATCATCACCTCTGAACCTTCGGGTTCTGTCTTCGTAGCCGATACGACCTCTGTCTCACGTATTTTCAACAGCCGCCTGACTTATCGAAAAGGGGCGATGGTGCTTCACATGTTGCGATACAAATTAGGTGACCAGGATTTCTTCAACGGGCTTCGATCCTACCTGGAGGATCGCGAACTGGCCTATGGCTATGCTGCTACCAGCGACCTGATCAGACACCTGGAACAGAGCAGTGGAGAGAACCTGGAAGAGTTTTTCAATGACTGGATCTACGGCCAGGGGCATCCGACCTATGAAGTGATTTGGAGCCAGTCGCAAGAAGGAATTCTCAACCTTCAGGTCAATCAGTCTCAGTCTCATAGTTCAGTATCTTTTTTTGAAATGCCTTTACCGGTTACCGTCCATGGTTCAGCAGGAGAAATGAAGAACCTTCGTTTGGAAACCTCTGAAAACGGTCAGAACTTCACGATCGATCCAGGTTTTCAAGTCAGCTCCGTGGAGGTTGATCCCGACGGACACCTGATCAGTGGACCAAACCAGGTGACCCTGGGCTTGGATGAGCCTACACTTGACAAAAGCATTGGAGTCTATCCCAATCCGGTCAAAGATCTATTGATGATCCGCAATGAAGGAATGAGTCACCTCAGAAGAATTACTATCTACGACATTCAGGGAAAAAAAGTGTTCCAACAGGTGGATCCCGAAGATGAGATTCAGACGGGCAGTCTGGAGTTTGGCCTCCATCTTGTTGTGATCGATACGGACCAGGGAACACTGCACAAGACCATCCTCAAGAATTAGATGTTTTTAACATCTATTTATCTCCCTGTATTTCTTAAAATAAACGATAAAGCGTACATTTGTCGATTCAAAAAAAGAGAATTCACTGAATGGAATCATATATAAAAATCACCCAATTTCTGTTGAGTCTGTCATTATTGATCGTTCTTCATGAAATGGGGCACTTCCTGCCTGCCAAGTTGTTCAAAACCCGGGTGGAGAAGTTCTACCTCTTCTTTGACTACAAGTTTTCCCTCTTCAAAAAGAAAATTGGAGATACTGTATACGGTATCGGATGGATTCCTTTAGGTGGTTATGTCAAGATCTCCGGTATGATCGATGAGAGCATGGACAAGGAACAGATGATGCAACCGCCTCAACCCTGGGAATTCAGATCCAAACCGGCCTGGCAAAGACTGATCATCATGCTTGGCGGGGTAACCGTGAATTTCATACTGGGTATCTTCATCTACATAATGATGTTCAATGTCTGGGGAGACGAATATGTCGGTGTCAATGACGTGACCTATGGTTTTAGCGTAGTTGATGACTTCAAAGAGCTGGGCTTTCAGAACGGCGATAAAATACTGACAGTTGACGGGGAAGAGCCGGAAGATGTCATGGATGTCAATAAATTCCTGTTTTTGCGAGATGTTCAGGAGATCAAGGTGGAGCACCCGGACGGAGCTACGGAAACCGTTCAAATTCCTGAGGACATCGGATACCAGATGTGGCAAGGGGGTTACATGGACCCTTTTACTCCAAGGGTGCCGGCCCGACTTGACAGCATCAAACCTAATTCTCCTGCTGAAGAGGCGGGAATACAATATGGAGACCGAGTCATCAGCGTAGATGGAGAGTCTATTACCTTTTGGACAGAACTGACCGAACGCGTCAAGAAAAATAAAGAAAGGAAACCCATGGAGATCGGGATCGAACGAGAGGGGCGTGAGCTGACCTTTACGATTGCACCCAATGAAGAAAACAATCTTGGAGTCTACGTGCTTCCTGACATCGATGAGATCTTGACAATCAGTCACAAGGATTTTACATTTGCTGAGAGCATCGGTCCTGGATTTTCAAGAGCCTATTGGACCCTCAAGGATTACATGGGTCAATTCAAATACGTGTTCACAAAGAAAGGAGCATCCAGCCTTGGCGGTTTCATAACCATTGGAAGCATTTTCCCGTCAACCTGGAATTGGGAATCCTTCTGGAGCATCACGGCCCTTCTTTCCATCATGCTCGCATTCATGAACCTGCTGCCTATACCCGCACTCGATGGCGGGCATGTGGTCTTCACGCTTTACGAGATGATCTCGGGGCACAAACCAAGTGACAAATTTCTTGAATACGCGCAGATTGCCGGTTTTGTCATCCTGGTCTCTCTTCTGTTGCTTGCCAACGGAAATGACATCTACAAGTGGGTTACCGGACAATTGTAAATGAATCGTTCGGACAACTCCGGATTTGCATTCTAATTCTCGATTGATCAAATCAAAACACAAAAAAACTCCATCTTCAACAGATGGAGTTTTTTATTTTGTTAAACCCTGATACAAACTTAAATCAGTCAAACAGGCTTCAATCTACAAGAATGATGATTTTGTTGTCGTTCAACTCAATCGTTCCACTCTGAATGGGCAGCACGCTGGTATTCTTATCGACGCTTTTGAATCGGTCTTCATAGGCTTCATCAAAACTCAACTGGCCCTGTATCTTAACATTGCCCTCTTGCAAAAGAGAAACGATGGGAGCGTGATTATTGAGCATCTGAAACTGGCCATCTACGCCGGGCACAGTGACTGACTCTACTTCGCCCCGGAAAATGCTCGCCTCAGGTGTGACTATCTCTAAAAACATAAATACCTTTTTTATACTTCTGCCAACATTTTCTCACCAGCCTCGATCGCTTCTTCGATCGTACCCTTCAAGTTGAAGGCGGCCTCAGGATACTTGTCGAGCTCTCCGTCAAGAATCATGTTGAATCCTTTGATGGTATCGCGAATATCCACTAGTGAACCTGGAATTCCCGTAAACTGCTCCGCAACGTGGAAAGGCTGAGAAAGGAATCTTTGAACCCTTCTGGCACGGTGTACCACGAGCTTGTCATCCTCACTCAATTCTTCCATACCGAGAATCGCGATGATGTCCTGGAGCTCTTTGTATTTCTGCAGCGTTTCTTTTACGCGCTGTGCTGTGTCGTAGTGCTCGTCTCCGAGAATCTCTCTGCTAAGGATACGTGACGTTGAATCCAGGGGATCCACCGCCGGATAAATACCCAATTCCGCAATCTTACGAGAAAGTACCGTTGTCGCATCCAGGTGGGCAAATGTAGTTGCCGGGGCCGGGTCGGTAAGGTCATCCGCAGGTACATAAACCGCCTGTACAGAAGTAATAGATCCATTCTTGGTTGAGGTGATACGCTCCTGCATGGCACCCATCTCAGTTGCAAGTGTAGGCTGGTAACCTACCGCAGATGGCATACGTCCCAACAGGGCCGATACCTCAGAACCTGCCTGGGTAAACCTAAAGATGTTATCGATAAAGAACAGAATGTCTTTCCCCTGACCATCACCGGCTCCATCTCTGAAGTATTCGGCTATGGTAAGTCCTGAAAGTGCCACACGCGCACGTGCTCCTGGAGGCTCGTTCATCTGTCCGAAAACAAATGTCAGCTTAGACTCCTTGAGGCCAGGCATGTCGACCTTGCTCAGATCCCAACCGCCTTCTTCCATGGATTTATCGAACTCCTCACCGTATTTGATAATGCCTGATTCGAGCATCTCCCTGAGAAGGTCATTTCCTTCACGGGTTCTTTCACCCACTCCGGCAAACACTGAAAGACCACCGTGGCTTTTAGCAATGTTGTTGATCAATTCCTGGATCAATACTGTTTTTCCTACACCAGCACCACCGAACAGACCAATTTTACCACCTTTTGCATAAGGCTCGATCAGGTCGATCACTTTGATGCCTGTATAAAGCACCTCGGTCGATGTAGATAAATCTTCGAACAATGGCGCTGAACGGTGAATCGGCAAGCCGTTGTCTCCATCCTTTGGAAGGGCCTTCAATCCATCAATTGGATCTCCGTTCACATTGAACAAACGTCCGTAGATGTCTTCTCCTACCGGCACTTTAATTGGGTTTCCGGTTGAAACTGCATCAATACCCCTGCTCAATCCGTCAGTTGAGTCCATCGCGATGCAACGCACAGTGTCTTCACCAATGTGCTGCTCGACTTCGAGAGTCAGAACCGAACCGTCCTTTCTTGTGATTTCCAATGAATCGTAAATCTTGGGAAGCTCATTCTCTGATGCGAACGCAACATCAACTACCGCTCCTAGAATTTGAGAGACTTTACCTGTAATCTTTGCCATTATTCTGTTTAATTTTTGTTCATTTTCTTGTCGATCCTGTTCTGTTTCAAGCTTGTACAGAGCATTCTCGATTTGCGGTGCAAAGATATGTTTTTAAACCAAAAAATTATAACGATTTTTTCAATTATTTTTCAATC
>CBDUAY010000078.1:0-12242 GCA_965365245.1 uncultured Flavobacteriaceae bacterium
AACTCGTTGCGTGATCCCCGAATACAAGTTTGACATCAATCACCTAACCGAATTGATGGTCCAGGACAGGAACGCGAATCCGAGCAAGTATTCGGTCGTGCTCATATCCGAAGGAGCCATGTTCAAAGGGGGCGATATGGTTTTTGAGAACCAGGAGAAAGACATGTTCGGACATGCCAAATTGGGAGGTATCGGTGACATGATCTCAGCCGAGATCAAGGAGCTTTCGCCCAAATACAACAATGGACAACGCATCAATGTCATCAACCAGAAGCTTGGATACCTGGTACGCGGAGGGGATCCAGACGCCGTTGACTCCATCGTTCCGATGGCTTATGGAAACCTGGCGCTTGACCTGATCCTCGGAGGCTTCCACGGACGACTCGTAGTGCTTAAGAACGGTCGATACGACGACGTGCCACTGGATGTGGTGACGAGTTCCAAGAAAATAGTGAACGTCGAGAAGTATTACAATACAGAGCGTCTCCGACCTCACTACCACCGCTTTGAAATGAAACCGCTTTTCCTGATGGCAGCTGACAGTTGATCCCATGCAGGAGGTCAAGATCATTGAATGCCCCAGAGATGCAATGCAAGGCATTCGACAATTCATACCCACCTTAGACAAGGTCCGTTATATCAACGCCCTGTTGAAGGTGGGTTTTGACACTATTGATTTTGGCAGTTTCGTCTCTCCCAAGGCCATCCCGCAAATGCGAGACACCGCTGAGGTCCTCGACAAGCTTGAACTAACAGAAACTAAAAGCAAGCTGCTGGCTATAGTCGCGAATGTCCGCGGGGCCGAAGACGCAAGCCAGTTCCCTGAAATTGACTATTTGGGATATCCCTTTTCTATTTCCGAGAATTTTCAAATGCGAAATACGGGGAAGACCATTGATCAGTCGCTCGTCACGCTTGAACAGATAATGGAGATCGCGTCAAATAGACGAAAACAGGTGGTTGCTTATTTGTCTATGGGTTTCGGAAATCCGTATGGTGACCCATGGGATGTGGATATTGTTGCCGAGTGGACCCAAACCCTGTCCGAACTGGGCGTTTCGATCATTTCCCTTTCAGATACCATTGGAGTTGCCAACGCTGAGACGATCAGCTATCTGTTTTCAAACCTTATACCCAGATATCCGGGCATTGAGTTTGGAGCGCATATGCATACACATCCGGCCCGCTGGCATGAAAAGGTAGACGCAGCTTATAAGGCAGGTTGCAAGCGTTTTGACGGGGCTTTAAAGGGATTCGGAGGTTGCCCCATGGCCAAGGATGAACTGACCGGGAACATGCCAACCGAGAAGCTTTTGTCATACTTTACCGCAGAAAAGGTGTCAACGGGAATCAATTCGCTTCGTTTCGAAACGGCATATAACGAGGCGATGAGAATTTTCGCTTAAGGAACTTCGAATTGCAAGGAGTGCTTTGTCTCCTTGCAGATTTCTAATGAATCTTGTCTAATGCTCCGACCGCTGCCCCGATGATGCCTGCCTCGTTTTGATTTTCTGCGGCAATGATGGGGGCCCTGATCTTGATCTGGTCGACAAATTTGTCCAGTTTTGAACTGGCGCCTCCGCCGATGATGAAAAGATCGGGTGAAAGGATCAGTTCTATACGTTTAAAGTATTTATTGAGTCGTTTTCCCCATTGTTTGTAGGTTAAATCCTCCTTTTTTCGAATGGAGTCGGCCGCAAATTTCTCAAAGGCCTCTCCTTGAAACACCGTGTGTCCGAGTTCGGTGTTAGGAATCAAGGTCCCATCATAGAACAGACCCGAACCGATTCCTGTTCCAAGTGTGATCACAGCGACCAGACCTTGTTTTCCTTTGCCAGCTCCATAGTGCATTTCTGCTTCACCCGCTGCGTCTGCATCATTGATCACGGTAAATTCCAGACCTGTGGTTTCCGAAAACAGCTGGTCTACCTGGACCCCTTTCCATTTCTTGTGGAGGTTCCCTCCGCTCATGCATTTCCCATGGGCGAGGGGAGTTGGAAATCCTACACCGACTTTGCCTTTCCAGTTGAAGTGATCGACCAATTGATGGACCACTTTGGCAACAGCCTCCGGTTTTGCCGGTCTGGGTGTTGTCAACCTGAACTTTTCGGTGACCAGGTCTCCCAAATCCGTGTCAACGATGGCGCCCTTGATTCCGGAACCGCCCACATCTATACCCAGGATTTTCATGAGTTTGAATTTTTTGGTTCCTCAAACTTAGGTAAATTCTAAACACATCAAAAAAAAACAGCCTTGTTAAAATCAACAAGGCTGTTTCATATTGTTTATAACTGTAAATCAGAAATGAACCGCGACACCAATTCCTCCTGCTGCGGTTGTTCCACCACCCAGCTCAAGGATGATCCCCCAGGTTTCGTTGAATTTGTACTCGGCACCGGCGTGCAAGTTCAGGCTGAAGTCATCTTCACCATCAATGATGAATCCGGCGTCAGCACCTCCCCAGATATCCCAGGGCTCTTTCAGGTTGAACAACCTGTCAAAGTAATAGTCGGCTCTGGCTCCAACCGCAAAACCGTTTCCGTTGAACCAGATTCGGGCTTCCGGAGAAACCGTGACGTCTTGATGAACCTGGAATTCATAGTTCGCAGAAATACTTGAGTTGTCTCCGAATTTAACGAATACATTCAAAGCGTTTCCATGATTTTCCTGGGCAAAAGAAGTGCCTGAAGCAGCTACGAAAAATGCAACCAGGAGGCAAAGTGCATAAATATTTTTCATAATGTTAATTTTTGAGTATGCAAATATATCGAAAACAATCAAAAGACGTAAGGAATCATCCTGTATGTTGAGTTAAAATAGTCTGTGTAACGAGACCCAAACCTTTCGGCAAGATACTTTTCCTCATCCCTAATCTTCAATCCAAAGATCACAATTAAACACAACCACGCAATAAGACCCTGCCAATTGAAATTGCTAATTACTCCTGCCCCAAAAAATAGTAGGAGTCCGGCGTACATCGGATTCCTGATCCTGGAATAAGGACCGACTTGAATAAGTCGGGCATTCATTTTGACTTCAGGCTGAGCATTGAAATTTCCTATGCCCATTATGGCAATGCTCCAGAGACAAAGAAGAAAACCAAAAAATTGCACAAGTATGTATACCCCCGTGGCCAAAAGCTCTTGAAAAAACACAAAATATCCGAAACAGAGAAACTGTAGCGCCAAGAGAATTTTCGATCTTAAAGACATGGTTTAAAGATAATAAAAGGAGCTGAAAAGCCCTTTAGAATATGAAAAACATGACTTTTGTCATGTTATTTAAAATTATTCTAAATAAGCCTTTGAGGATTAATTTTTTCATTTTACATTTGCCTCAATAATTGCTTATTTAAAATTAATCTAAATAAAAAAAGAATGTTCAGGAGCGCATTTTTTACCCTAATCGGACTCTTCAGTCTGTCCGTTTTTTCTCAACAAAGCTATTATCAAGACAGCATAATCTTTGTGACCCAAGACACGGTTCCCGTGGAAAAAGAACCCGAAATACTCAATGAAATAATTCTATCGCATAACATTTTGGGCAGCAAGTTTGAAGTGAAGAATCGAACAGGTTCGGCGTATTTTGTCTCTCCCCAGGAGCTGCAGCAATTTGGCTACACAGACATCAATAAAATCATTCGTGCCGTTCCGGGTGTGACCATAGTAGAAGAGGACGGTTTTGGACTGCGCCCAAATATCAGCATCAGGGGTACTTCACCGGAGCGAAGTGCGAAAATCACACTAATGGAAGATGGGGTACTGATAGCCCCGGCACCCTATAGTGCATCTGCCGCCTATTACTTTCCAACGATAGGGAGAATTGAGAATGTTGAGGTGCTCAAAGGAAGCAGCCAAATTCAATACGGACCTTTCACTACAGGTGGTGCGGTCAATATGGTGTCCAAAGAGATTCCAAACGACTTCTCCGGGGATGTCAGATTCAACGGAGGTAATTACAGTTCGAGAAGCACCGAGGCTACGGTTGGGCATTCCACTGAAAACTTCGGTTTTGTCACCCAGTATTTCAACTACAACTCAGATGGGTTCAAGGATCTCGACGGCGGAGGAAACACAGGTTTTGACAAAAGCGACTACCTGGGCAAGGTTCGCGTCAATTCTGATTTGGATGCCAAAGTTTTCCAGTCTTTGAGCTTCAAATTTCAGTACTCAGAGGAGGCCTCTCAAGAAACCTATCTCGGCCTGACTCAAGATGATTTTGATGATGCGCCATACCGCAGGTACCTCGCATCTGCTGCCGATCGAATGGATACCAAACATCAACAGCTTCAGCTGGATCATTTGATCAAGCCCAGTCAGGACATCAAAATACGTACCACCGCGTATAAAAACACCTTTGATCGAAACTGGTACAAACTGGACTATGTAAACGTAAACGAGAAGGCAAAAATCGCAGATGTTCTCGCGTCTCCGGAATTGTTTCCTGAAGAGTATGCGGCCATTGAAAGCATGCAGGATACAGGAGATGATGTTTTTGGAGTCAAAGCGAATAACAGATCTTATGAATCAAAAGGAATTCAGTCAATTGCGAATATAACCTTTGGTGAAAAAGCCTTCAATGACCTGGAAATAGGAATTCGCTATCACGAGGACTATGAGGACAGGTTTCAATGGGTGGATGGCTATGCAATCCAGAACGAGGAAATGATCCGGACTACCGTGGCAGATAAAGGCAGCGATGCCAACCGAATAGCGAGCGCTTCGGCCCTTGCGGCACACGTGCTTTACAAGTGGACATACAATGACCTGACCCTAACACCTGGTTTGCGTTATGAGAACATAACTTTGAAAAGGAAGGATTACGGGAAAAATGATCCGGATAGAACCGGAGTGGATCTCAGCCTTCGTGAGAACAAGGTAGACGTTTGGATCCCGGGCATCGGAGCAAATTACAAAGTAAGTTCTGATGTGACCCTCTTTGGTGGTGTTCACAGGGGTTTCGCACCTCCGGGAACACAGGAAGGCTCGGAGCCCGAATTGAGTGTGAACTATGAGTTGGGTACACGTTTTACGGTCTTTGGCATAACGGGAGAATTTGTAGGATACTACAATGATTACAGCAATCTGCTCGGTAGCGACCTCGCGGCTTCGGGTGGAACCGGGAGCCTGGATCTTTTCAATGCAGGGGCGGCTACTGTAAAGGGAATCGAACTCCTTTTGAATTACGATCTCTTGAGAAACAGCAACAGTGAATTGCGCTTCCCTTTGACCTTTTCATACACCTTGACCGATACTCGGTTTGATTCGGATTTTGACAGCGACGACAGTATTTTTGGAAAAGTCATGGAGGGAGATGAGATTCCCTACATTCCGAAGAATCAATTCAACATGACAGCAGCACTTGAAGGTGAGCATTTCAACATCAGCTTGAGCGGGAGGTACACAAGCGCATTCAGGACCCAGGCCGGAACAGGAGATATTCCTGAGGAGTATAAAATTGGAAGCAATTTCATTGTGGATGCGGCAGCCCGGTATTTCTATACGAAAAACATTACCTTCTCTGTAAACGTGATGAATATGTTCAATTCAGCTTATGAGGTATCCAGAACTCCTGCAGGATTGCGTCCTGGAGCACCTTTCATGTTCAATGCAGGTGTGGGATATCGCTTTTAGCCAAAGTTTTAAGGAATTTCGAAAAAACAGGGATTTTCACATACCGATTTATTATTGTAAATTTGCCCGCAATTAATTTCTAATTGCAGTTCATGTCTACTCCCAAAATTTTACTCGAAGGTCTCACGTATGACGACGTATTGCTCGTGCCTGCTTATTCAGAGGTATTGCCGCGAGATGTCAGTCTTGAAACGCGCTTTACGAGGAACATCAAAATCAATACGCCGATCCTTTCGGCTGCGATGGATACCGTTACCGAAGCGGAAATGGCAATTGCCATGGCCAGAGAGGGAGGGATTGGCATCCTGCACAAGAATATGAAGATCTCCAAGCAGGCTGCGGAGGTGAAAAAAGTAAAGCGCTCTGAGTCAGGTATGATCATTGACCCGATCACGCTGACCAAGGACAGCGATGTGGCTCACGCCAAATCCCTGATGAGAAAGTACAAGATAGGGGGGATTCCTGTTGTCGATGATGAAGGTTACCTGATCGGCATACTTACCAACAGGGACCTCCGTTTTGAAAATGACAATGATCGCCTCGTTGAAGAGGTTATGACTTCAGGGAATCTGATTACAGCCAAAGAAGGTACTTCCCTTGAGCAAGCTGAAAGAATCCTACAGGATCATAAAATTGAAAAGTTGCCCGTTGTCAATGACCAGGGGAAACTGGTTGGATTGATCACCTATCGGGACATCATCAAAGTAAGTGAAAACCCGAATGCAAACAAAGACAGTTTTGGGCGACTTCGCGTCGCAGCAGCGATAGGAGTCACCGGGGATTCGGTCGATCGAGCCAAGGCCCTTATCAAGGAAGGTGTTGACGCCATCGTGATCGATACGGCTCATGGGCATTCCAAAGGGGTCGTGAAAACCCTGAAGGAGATAAAAAAGAAGTTTCCGAAAACCGACATCATAGTAGGGAACATTGCTACCGCCGATGCAGCGAGGTATTTAGTCGAGGCTGGAGCCGATGCTGTGAAAGTGGGCATAGGCCCGGGATCAATTTGTACCACAAGGGTTGTGGCAGGTGTGGGTTTCCCGCAGATTTCCGCGATTATGGAAGTTGCTGAAGCGATCAAAGATTCAGGAGTACCGGTCATTGCGGATGGAGGAATTCGATACACGGGCGACATTCCGAAGGCCATAGCAGCGGGTGCCGATACGGTAATGCTCGGATCCCTTTTGGCGGGCACCAAGGAGTCCCCAGGGGAAACCATAATATTCGAGGGCAGAAAATTCAAATCCTACAGGGGCATGGGTTCGATTGAGGCTATGCAGAAAGGCTCAAAAGACAGGTATTTCCAGGACGTCGAGGACGATGTGAAAAAGCTGGTTCCTGAAGGAATCGTTGGACGTGTTCCTTACAAAGGTGAGGTTTTTGAGACCATGCACCAATTCATCGGTGGACTCCGCGCAGGAATGGGCTATTGCGGGAGCAAAAGCATTGCTGATCATAAAAATGCCCGATTTGTGCGCATCACGTCATCCGGGATCACAGAAAGTCATCCGCACAACGTGACCATTACCAAAGAATCACCCAATTATTCCAGAAGGTAAGCTTTAGCGATTCTTTTTCTTTGAGCGCTTGTTTTTCTTTCCCTTTTTATTGTGGAAGGAGAAATCCGGACCGGGTTTGCTGTTTTTTCGTCCCCACTTGTTCTTTTTGTTGTGAGATCTCGTTTTTTTCTGGGCTGAAGTAACTTCGACAATGACGTGGCGATCGTTGAAGATCGCATCATTCATTTTTTCGAGTATGTCATTTTTGAACGACTTGTCAATTTCGAAAAAGGAAAAGCTCTTCAGTATTTCGATTCTGCCAATCTCAACATCGCGTTTTTTGATGGATTCATTGATGAGTCCCATGAGTCGGGCAGGGGTGAGGTTGTCCATCTTGCCCTGGTTGATGTAAAAGCGAACAAAGGAAGCGTCACCCGGTTTCTTTCTCTCGGGACGCTCATCGCCATTGAGGTCGCGCGAATTTTCATAGTAAGACAGGAACTGATTGAACTCTATCGAAACGAAGCGTTTTACGAGTTCCTCCCGGTCGAGCCCTTCGAGCTTTTGATAGATATCTGGTAAAAAGTCTTTGATCTCCTTTTCATTGACCTCGATGTCGTGGATCTTGTCGATGAGACTGAAGAGTTGTACCTCGCAGATCTCCTGTCCGCTCGGGACTTTTTTCTGGACGAACTGCTTCTTGATCTTTCCCTCGATAGGTCGGATTTTGTTCTTCTCCCTGTTGGTGATCACTGCCACCGAAATGCCCTTTTTTCCAGCACGTCCGGTTCTGCCGCTACGGTGCGTGTAATTTTCGATTTGATCGGGCAGCTTGTAATGGATCACATGGGTGAGGTCATCGACGTCCAGACCCCTTGCGGCGACGTCCGTCGCTACGAGCATCTGGAGATGCTTCTTTCTGAATTTGCTCATGACGAGGTCACGTTGCGCCTGGGACAAATCACCGTGCAGGGCATCGGCATTGTAACCGTCAGCAATCAGTTTTTCGGCCACATCTTTTGTCTCTCTTCGTGTTCGGCAAAAAACGATGCCGTAAATATGTGGGTTGACATCGGCAATTCTCTTCAGGGCTGCGTAACGATTGCGGTCAGAAACGAGATAGTACTCGTGCTCCACATTGGTCGCCCCGGTATTCTTTTGACCCGCAGAAACCTCGAGTGGATCCTTCAGGTAGTTTTTCGAAATCAGCTCAACCTCTTTCGGAAAAGTAGCCGAGAACAGCAGAGTCTGCTTGTGGTCAGGCGTACTTCGCAAAATTTTGTCGAGCTCCTCTTTGAATCCCATATTGAGCATTTCATCTGCCTCATCGAGAACGAGCCATTGAATCTGCTCCAGTGACAGGGCCTTGCGCTTGACAAGGTCCAGGGTGCGCCCCGGAGTGCCCACCACTATTTGTGAGCCCTGTCGAAGCGAGCGAATCTGCTGGTCGATATTTGCTCCTCCGTAAACCGCCGTAACCTTGAGGTCTTTTACGTTCTGTGAAAACTCTTCGATGTTTTTGGCAATTTGAATGGCCAATTCTCTTGTCGGAGACAAAATTAGGGCCTGGGCATGTCTCCGTTTCAAGTCAATTTTCTCAATGATGGGAAGACTGAAAGCGGCTGTTTTTCCGGTGCCGGTCTGGGCAAAAGCCTTGAGATCCTGATTGGAACCCAGGATCTGAGGGATTGTTATTTGTTGAATTGGAGTCGGTTTCTCGTAGCCCATGGTGCTCAGGGACGAGGCTATGGGATCACTCAGGCCCAATGCTTTGAATTGTGTCATAGTAAAATGTTGCGAACCTCTAATTAGCACAAACCACTACGATCCGACCTTGAGTTCAATGAATTTGCAAAAGTACGTTTAATTTGAAGAAGTGTGCAGGGATTTACCTTTTTTTGAGGTCGGCCAGGTGCATGTCAAAGTATTTGTCGGTGAAGAACAAGTAGGAATTCAAAACATTTCCTTCTTTGTTGACGATGATGCTGCGTGCCATATCCCCTTCAAACCAGGAGTAGCATTCTGAGTCTTTGGAGATTTTGAACTGGTTGTCAGCTGAAAGCTTCTTGGTTTCCAAAAAAGCCGTCCACTCCTCGTGCTCCTTGGTTCGCTCTATACCTATGAATTTGACATCCGGATACAGTTTCTGGAGCTTGTCCAGTTTTTCGTTTACAATTTCGATCTGCATGAGATCATTGGGCCAAAAGTAAATCACGGTATTGTTGTCTTGAGTCACTTGATTGACCTTCACTTCATTGCCACGGCTGTCGACCACGATCAGTTCGGGTAGCTTTTGACCGGACTTTAATTTTTCCTTTTGATCCAGGGAGACCTTCAACTCTGACCGGATCTTTTCATTCTGGCAATTCTCAAAGAAATATTCCTGAACCGCCAAATGCTGCTCCGGCGTCATGTACTCGTTGCTGAGCGATCTCCATGCGCTCGTCGCAAGCAAACGATCTTTAAGTCGGGGAACCGTGATTTTGCCGTTGACCTCTTTCATGAAATTCAGTTCGACATTGTTGTCGGTGGGATCGAGGTATTTTTTCTTGTGGGCCAGATGATAGAGGTAGGTTCTGATGTAAACGAAGTAAGTCTCATAGTCAATCAAGTCGGGATCGTTCAGATCCAGGTGATCCCGGTAGGCATAGAACTCGTCACTGATATTCGGAAATTCCTTCAGCTTTAGCATCCACATGTGGTTGTATGGATAATACTCCTTCATGAAATAATAAGGAAAATAGATGCCGGTCTTGGCCAATTTGTCAAATTTGGGAGAAGGTGAATCCTCCAGGTCTTCAAGGAAATTGTTGTAAAGCTCCAATTTCTTTTGAATCCCCGCATCGATCAGGTCAGAGAACTCCTGCTCACTCAATTTGTAGTTTTCCTTGAAATTCTTTTCAGCTCTTTCCTGTTGCAGGTAAAGATTGATCAGAAAATTGTTTTTTGAGCTACCCTTCCCACTGAAAATCAGTGATTCGTCAAAATCCCAGGTGTTGAGATACATCATTACGCTGTCGGTAGGTTGGAGGTAAATGTATTGGAATTCAGGACCGTGATTGAAAACGTATAGACCCTCTTTTAAGGAATCCAACTCAAAGGCAAACTTGTGGTGATCATCCAGTTGGGCCGAATCGATCACCTTCTTCTGACTCGAGAGATAAACGTATTTCCCTTTCGGATTCTTAATCTTTCCGCCAACAAATGTAATTTCCTTATTTCCAGAGGATACACAGCTGGAAAATCCGGTCAGGACACCCAGGGAAAGCAGGAGTATGAAAACAGAAGGAAAGTAATTTTTATTCAAACAATTTACCTTAAGCATGATAAACAAATGTACTATTTCGGCTCCCTTGCTCTTGTTAATGTGTTGTTAAATGTTTTTAGAGGAAAGGTTAAAGATTACACATATTTGGCTAATTTTGCAGGAATTTTAAGATCCAGGTATGCTCACAGTTTCAAATCTTTCTGTTCAGTTCGGAAAAAGAGTCTTGTTCGATGAGGTAAACACCGTTTTTACCCATGGGAATTGTTATGGAATAATAGGTGCCAACGGTGCCGGAAAATCAACTTTTTTGAAGATACTTTCAGGGGAGATTGATCCCACCTCGGGTTCGGTAAGCCTGGAGAAAGGAAAGAGAATGTCTGTTCTCTCCCAGAACCACTTCGCATTTGACGAGTATCCGGTTCTGGAGACCGTCATGATGGGAAACAAACCTCTGTATGACCTTAAAAAAAGGTTGGATGCGATTTACGCCAAGGAGGACTTTTCAGAAGAAGATGGCGTATTGGCGGGGGAATTGGGTGTTGAATTCGAAGAAATGGGTGGCTGGACCGCTGAGAGTGAAGCGGCGAACCTGCTCTCATCCTTAGGCATAACTGAAGACATGCACTACACCTTGATGGGTGACCTCGATGGTAAATCCAAGGTTAGGGTGTTGATTGCTCAGGCCCTTTTTGGATCTCCGGACGTTCTCATCATGGACGAGCCCACTAACGATTTGGATTTTGAGACGATTGGATGGCTGGAAAACTTCCTGGCCAACTACGACAACACGGTGATCGTAGTGTCTCACGACCGTCACTTCCTCGATGCTGTGTGCACCAATATCTCAGACATAGATTTTGGAAAGATCAACCAGTACTCAGGAAACTACAGTTTCTGGTATGAGTCAAGTCAATTGGCAGCCAAGCAAAGGGCTCAGCAAAACAAGAAAGCTGAAGAAAAGAAAAAGGAGCTGGAGGAGTTCATTCGCAGATTTTCGGCGAACGTGGCCAAGTCAAAACAGGCAACAAGTCGAAAGAAAATGATCGACAAACTCAATATTGCAGACATCAAACCTTCGAGTCGAAGATACCCGGCGATCATCTTTGAGCAGGAGCGGGAAGCAGGTGATCAGATTCTACACGTTGAAAACCTGTCTAAAACCCTGGATGGTGAGGTTGTCTTCGACAAGGTCGACTTGAACCTGACAAAGGGAGACAAAGTCGTTTTGCTTTCGCGATCCTCCCGGGCGGCGACCGCCTTCTACGAGATTGTCACGGGCAATGCAGAGCCTGATTCGGGAGATTACAAATGGGGAGTCACGACAACCCAGGCTTATCTGCCAATTGAAAACTCCGAGTTCTTCAACAACAATCTAACCCTGGTGGATTGGTTGCGTCAATACGCCAAAACTGAAGAGGAACGAGAAGAAGTGAACATACGTGGTTTCCTCGGTAAGATGATATTCAGCGGAGATGAAGCCTTGAAAAAGAGCAATGTGCTCTCCGGAGGGGAGAAGGTGAGGTGCATGCTTTCCAGGATGATGATGACACGAGCCAATGTCCTTCTTATCGATGAGCCTACGAACCACCTTGACCTGGAATCGATCCAGGCCTTCAACAACGCCCTGAAGAATTTCAAGGGAACCGTCATTTTCTCGACGCATGACCATGAATTTGCCCAAACAGTTGCCAACAGGATCATCGAGATTACGCCAAAGGGAGTGATTGACCGATACATGAGCTTTGACGAGTATCTCGAAGACGAATCGATCAAGGAGCTTAGAAACAAGATGTACGAATAGGGCAGGATAATTGTCGATAGAACTCAGGCGTCATTCCTGGG
>CBDUAY010000079.1:0-12209 GCA_965365245.1 uncultured Flavobacteriaceae bacterium
CGGTGGAGTCGGGGGGATTTTCATTCCTACCCCTGTCATGGGAAGGGCGCTGGGCAATGTTTACGCCAAAGTGGTGAACAACCTTGGGCTTGATTTTCATATTTCTGAATCCAACTTTACCCTGATCGGAATGACGGGTCTGATGGCCGGTGTGCTTCATGCCCCTCTGACTGCCATCTTCCTGATCGCAGAGATCACAGGGGGTTATGAGTTGTTTGTGCCTCTGATGATCGTCTCGGCTATCTCGTTTTCGATGACCCGATATTATGTTTCCAATTCGATCTATACCATGGAATTGGCTAAAAAAGGGGAGCTTCTAACGCACAACAAAGACAAAAATGTGATGATGATGATGCAGAAGAGCAAGTTGGTTGAACGGGATTTTGTGCCGATCAAGCCGGGTTACAGCCTGGGTGAAATGCTTGAGAAGGCCGTTGCAAAATCGAAAAGAAACCTCTTTCCGGTGGTCAATAAAGACAAAGAATTTCTCGGGGTCCTGTTGTTGGATGACATACGGAGCATCATGTTTGATCAGAGTCTTTACGACATGGTCTTTGTTGATGAATTGATGCACAGCGCACCGGATATTATCTTTTACGAAGAAGACAGCATTGAAACCATCATGAAAAAATTCAAAGATTCCGGGGCTTGGAACCTTCCGGTGATCAAGAATGGAAAATATCACGGCTTTATATCCAAGTCAAAACTGTTGACCGCTTATCGCAGGATACTTGTAGAAGCTACGGTTTGAGGCTATCGAATGAAGCTATCGATTGAGATAGTTCCTCACCAGGTCAGGAAAATCGGTAAACACACCGTCTACATCAAGTTCTTTAAAACTCACCCTGAGAAGCTCCTCAAAGCTGTCAAAACCGGTATGTGAATCCTTTCGATAGGTATACGGATGCACCTTCAGTCCAAGGGCATGCGCTCTTTTCACGGCGTCATTGAATGTAGGGTTTGCCTTGAGGTCAACGCCACCTATAAGCAAGCCGTAGTGAGGTCCTATGGCATTCGCGTAGGCCGCAAAGGCTTCAATGTCATCCAGCTCAGACCGATCCTCCATCAATTGTGTCAGGAACAATCTGGATCCCAATTCGACACGTATCCTTCTGAGCTCCCAACGGTCGAAGCATTGAAGAATACAGGCGTCGTTCAAGTCTGAATAACCGTATTTTTCGAGTATCCCCAGGACGATACTGGAAATGTCTTTGCCTTCTTCGCGGTGAAATCCGGGATTCTTGATTTCGGGATAAATACCCACTTCTTTTCCGGTGCTCTTGTTGAGTCCCTGAATGAGTTCAATCTCCTGTTCAAAGCTGTGAAGAGAGAATGAAGAGGCCCCTGAAGGGAAGCGTGCCGGATAAACGACTTCTCCCGTCTCACGGTTGATCCGCTCATTTACATTTAGGCGAAGGAGCTCCTCAAAGGTAAAATCGATGACATAATAGCGCCCGTCTTCTCTTTTTCGCTCGGGAAACACCTCTTTAACATTGGTCACCTCATCCAGGTGAATGTCGTGAATCACAACCGGGATGTCATCTTTTGAAAGCACAAGGTCCTGTTCGATAAAATCCGCACCCATCCCATAGGCCAGAGCCTTGGATTCCAAGGTGTGTTCGGGCAGGTAACCCGAAGCACCCCGGTGAGCTATGATCAGCTTTTCTTTCATCTCATTTTGCGTCCAACCGGCAAGATTAAAGAAACACAGGCTCAACAAGAGGATTCTGCCGAGGCACCTGTTGAGAAAACTTTGATGATTCCTTTTCATTTCTTTCGTAATTTAGCGCTTTATTTCAAAACTTCATGAAAACGGCATTAAAGGTAATTCTCATCATTTGCCTGGTCCTGATCGGGGCCGGAACTTATTTGAACCTGGATACCTCGGGCTCAGGTGAGAAATATGTCGGCATCGGCGCCCTGATTTTCGCTTTCATACTGATGCCCCTGTTCATTTACCACCGTTACAAGAATAAGGACCTTTCCAACTATTCCTTCAAGGACAGGTGGTGGGAAGGTGGCAACAAGGATAAATAGAGGATCAAATCAAATGAGCTTTAATTCAACAGCTCAATTCAAATTTCTTTTTTGGATGAAAAACCGGTTGATGAGGTCACTGCATTCCTTTTCCATGACTCCTCCTATAAAAGTGGTTTTCGGATGGAGACGCGTCTCATTGGTTCGGAAGCCTCTTTGCGGGTCATAGGCTCCGAAAACGATCTGATCGATCTGGGTCCAATAGCTCGCTCCGGCACACATTTGGCAGGGCTCCAGCGTCACGTACAAGGTGCATTTCCGGAGGTATTTTCCGCCTAGATAATCCGCGGCTGCCGTAAATGCCTGCATTTCAGCATGGGCAGTCACGTCGTTCAATGTCTCCGTGAGATTGTGGGCCCGGGCGATGATTTTGTCCCCGATGACGATTACTGCTCCCACGGGAACCTCATCTTTTTCAAAGGCGGCTTCCGCTTCCTGAAGCGCTTTTTTCATAAAGAATTCATGCGTAAAAGGACTTTCCATATCAAAAATCTATAGGGGTTGCGATGAGGTTGTCGTGAAACATGTCAAGCATGTCCTGCAGGACCTGGACGTTCTTATTTGAGTAAAAAACTCTTTCTCCTTCCTTTTGATCTTCATTGAGCAAGCCTTCCTGCTCGAGAATGACCCGGGTCTGTCGGGCGATGGCCTCTCCTGAATCAATGATTTGAACCCCGTCTCCAGTGATCTCCTGGATTTGATTTGTAAGGAAGGGATAATGCGTGCACCCGAGAACCAATTGATCGATATTGTGCTCCAACATGGGTTCGACATATTTTTTCAACAGCCTGGTCATCTCCGGGGATTCCATTTGCCCATTCTCAATCAGGTCGACGAGTCCTTCTCCAACCTGCTCCACGACTTTGACGCCGGAGGCAAAGCGTTGAGCCGTTTCGAACAACAGCTCACTTTCAAGCGTACCTTTGGTCGCGAGCATGCCGACCACTTTGGTTTTCGAATTCAAGGCGGCAGGTTTGATGGCCGGTTGTACCCGAATGATCGGAACTTCGTAATGCTCCCTCAGGTATTTCACAGCATTGGTCGACGCCGTATTGCAAGCCACTACGATCAGTTTGCACTTGTTCTTTAGAAGAAATTCGGTGTTCTTGACGCTGATCTCGATGATCTGCTCTTTTGATTTTCCACCATAGGGAGCATTTTTACTGTCCGCAAGGTAGATGATGTTCTCGTGGGGCAACAGCACGTGAATTTCATTGTAGATTGTCAGCCCTCCCAAACCGGAATCAAATATGCCAATCGGATTTTGACTCATGAATCTCTAAAATGTTATATTTTTGGCTCCACCAAAGATAATTTTAGTTTTGCACTTGTGCCTAAAAACCACCTCGAAAATATCAACACTCCCTCAGATCTGAAAAGATTGCAAGTTGAAGACCTGAATGACCTGGCTTCTGAATTAAGATCGTTTATTATCGATGTGGTCTCCACCAAAATGGGCCATCTCGGTGCCAGTCTTGGTGTTGTTGAGCTCACTATTGCACTTCACTATGTTTTTGACACTCCTGATGATCTCCTTGTTTGGGATGTAGGCCATCAGGCGTACCCGCATAAAATTCTGACGGGAAGAAGAGAGGTTTTCCATACCAACAGGCAATTGAACGGCATATCCGGATTTCCAAGCCGGGAAGAGAGTCCTTATGATCCTTTCGGAACGGGTCACTCTTCGACCTCCATATCTGCAATTCTAGGAATGGCGATTGCCTCCAGGCGAAAAGGTCATATGAATAGACAGCACATTGCGGTGATCGGTGATGCAAGCATTGCCAGTGGGATGGCTTTTGAAGGACTCAACCACGCTGGCGTGGCAGATTCCAATATTTTGATTGTTCTCAATGACAATGAAATGGGGATCGATCCCAATGTAGGGGCCTTGAAGAATTATCTGACAGCAGTGAAAAAGGGGCAGGACGCCCACCAGAAAAATATTTTTGAAGCGCTCGACCTGACTTATTCAGGCCCGGTGGACGGCCATGACGTCAAGGCGTTGATTATAGAACTTGAACGTCTCAAGGAGATTCAGGGTCCGAAAATACTTCACGTGATCACAAAAAAAGGCAAGGGCCTCAAGCAGGCTGAAAAAGATCAGATAACGTATCACTCTCCGGGAAGGTTTGACAAGGAGTCAGGTGATCTGCTTCGCTCAGATGAGACGAATCTCCCACCGAAATTTCAGGACGTTTTTGGTTTGAGCCTTGTGGAACTGGCAGAGCAGAATGAGGCAATTGTCGGGGTTACCCCTGCCATGCCTACCGGTTCTTCCATGAAGTTCATGATCGAACGTTTTCCCGAAAGGGCCTTTGACGTAGGTATCGCAGAACAGCATGCGGTAACGCTTTGCGCCGGGTTGGCGACCCAGGGGATGATTCCTTTCTGTGCAATTTATTCTACGTTTTTGCAACGGGCCTATGATCAGATCATTCACGATGTTGCCCTGCAAAGGCTCCCTGTCATCTTCTGCATCGACAGGGCAGGTCTGGTCGGAGAGGATGGGGCAACTCACCACGGCGTATTCGATCTGGTCTATCTCAGTTGCATTCCAAATGTGTCGATTCTGGCACCTATGGACGAGATCGAGCTTAGAAATGCCATGTTTACGTCTCAATTAGGGTTGGATGGCCCAATGGCAATACGTTACCCACGCGGCCGAGGAGAAATGGTCGATTGGAAAAAGCCGTTTGAAGAGTTACCTCTGGGCAGGTCTCGCCTATTGAGAAAAGGTACAAGAATTGCGGTATTGAGCCTGGGAACCATCGGAACAAAAATCAAACGCGTACTGGATGAGCTTGGAGGGACAGAGTTTACTCATGTTGACATGCGATATATGAAACCCCTGGATGAGGAGTGCCTGAATGAGGTTTTCGAGAAGCACGAGCTCATTGTCACTGTTGAAGAAGGCGTTTTGAGGGGCGGATTTGGAAGCTCAGTTTTGGAATACGCTGATGAAAAGGGATTCCAAAGACCGATGAAGAGAATAGGTATAGGTGATGAGTTCATAAGCCATGGGAGTGCAGAAGAACTCGAGCACCTGGCGGGCCTTGATGAGAGCTCTTTAAAACAGGAACTTGAGTATTTATTGTCAAATCTTAAATCGAGTAACAGTAAAAAGTGACCTATTCAAAAAGCCTCCTTTTAATTGCCTTTTTTGCGCAGATTTTCATGGGTACAGCACAGGAGTTGGATAGTCTTTCCACTGAAAAACCCCTGGACTCACTGACCCTGGAAATTGACACTTCAGACGTTGACAAGATGTTTGACAGCCTCATTCTCGAGCCCCGGGAATCAGGTTTGGACTCCATCTCGCCGGATACGCTCAAAGTGCCTGAACGGAAGAAGCCCCGCATGATTACCATTGAAAGGACCATGCTCGATTCGTTGCTTCGCCCATACTACGACATTTCCATTGACAGCATTGTAACCGACAGCATTACGAGTAACATCACATTCACACCCAAGTACAGGATGAAAGTGGATCCCGAAACAAAGGATACCATTTATGTTCCGCTTCCAAAATCAACCTACTTCATCAACGTTCTGAAGACCTACGGAATCGACACGATCAATATCCCGACGGCAATTGAATTGGTCAGCGTCAAGCCAAAGAAAAAAATTGTGGAGCCGGAGTGGTGGGAGTACAACAACAGCATTGGCTTCGATTTGAACCAGGTGTCTTTCGTGAACTGGAATTCGGGAGGAGAGAATTCGGTGTCCGGATTGTTGAAGATCTATTTTTCAAGAAACTACGAGAAACTCTACACGATTTGGAGAAATGAGATCTCCGCACGATATGGGTTGAACCAAAGGGAGGATCAGGGATTGATTAAGACTGATGATGAGATCAAGCTGTCCTCTTCTTTCGGATACAGAAAAGACACGCTTTCGAACTGGTATTACACCGCTCGATTCAGTTTTAAAACCCAGTTCACGGATGGCTTCAACAATCCGGATGACGAAGACCCAATTTCTCGTTTTTTCGCTCCGGCCTACATATTTTTAGGGGTAGGAGGAACTTATAATCTGAAAGAAGAGCTGTTATCCGTTTATTTGTCTCCATTCACCTTTAAATCGACATACGTCCTGGATACCCGTCTTTCAGAGGAAGGAGCGTTTGGGGTGAATCCAGGAAGCAACGCCAGGCATGAACTCGGATTCCTGGTCAGAGCAAAATGGGATAAGGAGCTCCTGACCAATATGGCGATGACCAATGAGCTGGAGCTCTACTCCGACTATATCAACAACTTTGGAAACATTGATGTCGATTGGGTTCTCACTTTCAAATTCAAAATCAACGATTTGCTCGAAGCCAACTTCAGAACCCACCTGATATACGACGATGACATTAAAATAAAAGAGACCAATGACCTTGGAGAGGTTGAAACCCTTGGTGCTCGGGTACAGCTCAAACAGCAATTGGGAATCGGGATTCTTTACAGCTTTTAGCTCAGATCGACGCCTTTGATTTTCTTGTGCAGGAGTATGGCGTAACCATCCGAGAAATTGGCGACCATATTGCAGACACTTAGCAAACGTTCGTAAAGATTTTCCGGGATAGCTTTGTATTTTTCCGGTCGCATCAAAAGGATAAGACGATCGTAATTTGAAGCCTTGTTTTCATAGGCATTGTTCACAGCGTTGATAAACACCTCCAACAGATCTGCGATTACTTGATAACCCGCAACTTCCTTCTCAACGACCTCATTGCTTTGATAGATCTTTTCGACACTCAGCTTGATGATGTCTTTGATCTGGGCCTCATATCTGCACTTTTCGAGCAGTGACTGGTGAAAATCTCCGGTAAGTATTCTGTCTTCATTCGCGATGAAGATGCGAGCAGCTTCCTGTATCAGGTTACCAATGGCAAGAGCTCGCAGATAGCTTATCCGGTCTTTGGTGTTGTTGAGGGTGTTGTACTTTTTGGTGTTGATGTTGTCCCTCACAAGGTTGATCAGGTACTCGAGGGCATAATCCTCTGAGATCAAACCCAGATTGATCCCGTCTTCAAAATCTATGATGGTGTAGCAGATGTCGTCGGCAGCTTCCACGAGGAAAGCCAGTGGATGGCGAGAAAAGCCAATGTCATTTCCCCGACCTGTTGACTTCATCCCCAGTTCTTGGGCCAGTTCCTCAAAAAATTCGAGGTCCGCCTGAAAAACTCCATATTTTTTATCAGCGACGTTGTTGGTCGGTTTCTTCGGAAGCGATTCTTTGGGGTATTTGATAAAGGCGCCCAGGGTGGCATATGACAAGCGCAACCCTCCGTTGATATTGTTCAGGCTTTCCGTAAGCAGTTTAAAGCCATTGGCATTGCCTTCGAAATCGATGAGGTCCTGCCACTGCTTATTCGACAGTTCAGATTTAAACACATGACCGGGGCCTGATTTGAAGAACTCCCCGATCGATTTCTCACCGCTGTGACCGAAGGGAGGATTCCCTATGTCATGAGATAAAGCTGCTGCCGCGGTGATTGCGCCAAAGTCGTTGGGCCGGTATCCTTTTTCGACCAGCTCGGGATATTTTTCCAGGATGTGACCGCCGACCATGCGTCCAAGGGAGCGCGCCACAACCGATACTTCCAGGCTGTGAGTGAGCCGGGTATGCACGAAATCCGTTTTTGACAGGGGCACGACCTGGGTTTTGTCCTGAAGGCTCCGGAACGAGTCCGAAAAAATGATGCGATCAAAGTCGACTTCAAATCCGAGTCTGGACTCATCCTGATCGATTCTCAGGCGGGTTTCAGTGTCTCCAAATCGTTTTAAGGAAAGCAGTTTTTCCCAGTTCATAAATGCTTTTTTGAGAGCCGAAAGATACATTATTTTCAGGGTGGCTTCCAGGCTCCGACAAGAAAAAGTTTTACGAAAATTCCAATAGTATCCAAAGTGTAATTATATTTAGCCGGAATTTCTCTCAAACCTAACCTTTAGACTGACCAGGCATGGAAAATATTTACTTTTTAATGATTATCGCGCTTGTGGCACTTGCTGCTGCGGATTTGGTAGTGGGCGTGAGCAACGATGCCGTGAATTTTTTGAATTCTGCACTTGGATCCAAGGCAATTTCCTTCCGGACCATTATGATCGTGGCCAGCCTTGGAATTGCATTTGGAGCCATTTTTTCAAGTGGAATGATGGAAGTGGCCAGAAAAGGAATTTTCGTCCCTGGCGAGTTTTACTTCGATGAGATCATGATCATTTTCATGGCCGTTATGATAACGGACATATTGCTACTGGATTTTTTCAATACGCTGGGTATGCCAACGTCCACAACGGTTTCCATCGTTTTTGAGCTTTTGGGCTCTGCGGTTGCCATCGCCTTGATAAAAATAAGCGAGCAAAGCGGATCTTTCTCTGAATTGGTCACCTACATCAATACTGAGAAAGCAACTGAAATCATACTGGGCATTTTGCTTTCCGTGGTCGTCGCCTTTTCGGTGGGGGCCTTGGTGCAATACGTATCCAGAGTGCTGCTCTCCTTTGATTTCCAGAAGAAAGCCAAATGGACGGGAGCCCTTTTTGGAGGAGTCGCTCTTGCAGCAATTACATACTTTATTTTCATCAAGGGTTTGAAAGGAACCGATTATTATGCGCAGATCGCTCCGCTGATTGAAGGAAGGACGCTTCTGATCGTGTTGATCAGTCTGGTCATCTGGACGCTGTTGTCCTACTTGTTGATGATTCTTGCCAAGGTCAACATTTATAAACTGATTATTCTCGTTGGGACTTTTGCCCTTGCTCTGGCTTTCGCAGGAAATGACCTGGTGAATTTCATTGGGGTTCCCATTGCAGCATGGCAGTCTTATGAGGCCTGGGTGGGATCGGGCATTCCAGCTACAGAATTTACGATGGATGCTTTAGGAAAGAAGGTTCCCACACCCACTTTGTTTCTGGTATTTGCCGGATTGATCATGGTGGCGACGCTGTGGTTGTCGAGCAAGGCGCGCAATGTTGTAAAAACGTCACTTGACCTTTCGAGTCAGGAGGACATCAAGGAAAAATTCGAACCTCATTTTCTATCGCGTTTCCTGGTTAAGAGCAGCTTGATGATCTCTCAGTATACCGCAACAGTTCTCCCGAACTCCCTGGTTCAAAGGGTTGAAAAACAATTTGAAAAACCTGTCATTGACCTTCCAAAAGGGCGCAAACATGAATTGCCTGCGTTTGATATGGTAAGAGCGGCTGTAAATCTCATGGTTGCAAGTGTTTTGATATCAATAGCTACATCCATGAAGCTTCCTCTGTCGACCACCTATGTCACTTTTATGGTTGCCATGGGGACTTCACTTGCAGACCGGGCTTGGGGCAGTGAAAGCGCCGTTTACCGCGTAGCAGGTGTTTTGAATGTCATTGGAGGCTGGTTCTTTACAGCATTGGCGGCTTTCACAGCAGCAGGTACGGTCGCCTATTTGATTCACCTTGGGGGACCTATTATGATCGCTGTTTTCTTATTGCTTGCGATTCTGCTACTTGTTCGAAACTATATAAAGCATATCGGGAGAAGTCGTGAAGCAAGGGCTGAGGACAGCCTAAGCAAAGCCGAGAGCAGCTCCATTCACGGAGTAATTGAAGAAAGTGCTGATAACGTTTCCAAAGCGTTGAAGCGAGTTGGTAAAATCACTTCGATGACTGTCAACGGACTAATCGATCGAGATTTGGACAAACTCAAGAAGGCCAAGCAAAATGTGAACAAGCTTGAAACCGAGATCGAGGATCTGCAGAATGACATTTTTTACTTTATCAAGGACCTGGATGATTCCTACCTGGGCGCGAGTAAGTTCTATATTGACACCATAGGAAGTTTGCAGGATATCGCCCAGTCTTCGAGCCTGATCACCAAGGTGAGCTTTAAGCACGTAAACAACCACCACAAGAAGTTGAAGAAACGAGAATCGGAGGAGCTGATTCAGATCACTTCGACCCTGGAGGCTCTCTTAGCGCGTATCAGTAAGATTTTCGATTCAAGGGATTTTAGCATGATAGTTCCCGAGATCATAGAGGAGAAAAAGGAGCTTCTTTTAGAGGTTCAATCTGCAATTCAAACACAGGTTGAAAGAACACGTGAGAAAGAGTCGACAAGTCCAAAGAATACCACGCTCTACTTCGTCATACTGATTGAAATCAAAGACCTGATGCAAGCCTGTATCGATGTTCTCAACCTGTATTACGATGAACATGATCGGGAGCAGTCTCAATAGGTTCAAGAAGACTGTCTTTTTGAACGTATAGCAACTCACAGACTTGCAGGATCATCTTGATCATGTCATTGACGTTGTCGTGGTCATTGACCAGTGAGGAGGCCATGTTTACGTCAATCAGGTTCTCGCGAATCAATTTGTCAATGCTTTTGTTATTCGATTTCAATTTTGTTTTGAAGAATTTCTTCAATTCTTTGATTTCTTTTTTGGTCTTGTTTGGGTCTTCCGACTCTTTCATTTGATTCACTGCCCTTAGAACTTTTACTATCATGCGCCTGAACCCTTGGTATTGACTCCTCATGTGAACGTTGTCCGATTGGGTGTATTTGAGAACATTGATGCGTAGCTCTTTTACATCTCGAATAATCTCAACCATTTTTCGATTGGCGATCTTGATCTCGGCGATCCTTTGATTGTGTGGAGCTTCAAGAGTAAGCTCAGCCTGGCCTTTGGTGGCATATTCCAGAATCTGGCCGTATATCGATTTCACTTTTCGGAGGTAGAGCTCTCTTACATTTACATCAATGTCCTTTTGGGATTTCTTTACTACCGTTTTGATCTTGAGGTCTGAGACCAGATCCGAGCGGTGAATGTTCAGGGCATGTGCTATGATCTCGGTGATTGGATTTTCAAAAAGATAGCGGGTCTCTTTTTCCAATGATGTGACCAGGGTTCCTGGAAATGCCAATATGGCTTTGTTCAGGAATTTTGGTTCATCAATGTCCTTTCTTTTCGACTCTTTGACAAATCGGATGAGAAAGCTCTCGAGGCGTTTGATAAACGGGATCATGATAAGTACCCCAAGAACGTTGAACAGGGTGTGGAACAGAGCCAGTTTCAACGTGAAATCGTCGGGTGCGATGCCCATATTATTCGATAGGAAATTTACCAGTTTCGCCAATGGCATGATGAAGACGAGAGCCACGATTCCTGTTACCAGATTGAAGATCAAATGGGCCACAGCCAGTCTCCGACCGGATATGTTTGAGCCAATGGAGCCTATCAAGGCAGTAATGGTTGTGCCTATATTGGTTCCGACAGCCAGGGCCAGTGCATTTTCATAGGATATTTGACCGGCGGCAAGAGCGGTCAGAACTATTGCGAGAGAGGCGCTTGAAGACTGGAGAATGGTGGTGATCAGGATACCGATCCCGGTATAGACAAAAACACCGGGCCAGCCCTCAATTGAATATTGGGTTAGATCGATATAATTGCTAAAGACATCAAATCCGTCTTTCATGTAATAGATCCCAAGAAAGAAAAATCCGAGTCCGGTTAAAACATTGCCCAGTCCCTTTAAAGACTTGTTGTCCTGAAAGGAAAATAGTATGCCAAAGATCAGCATGGGCATTGCCAGAACCGAGATATTGACCTTAAGGCCAAAACCGGCAACCAACCAGGCGGTGAATGTCGTTCCGATGTTGGCCCCATAGATGAGCCCAATGCCACCCGAAAGGGCAATCAGTCCGGCGCTGATAAACGAAATGGTGATGACAGAAACCAGGGAGCTGGACTGAATTATCGCCGTTACAAGGGCTCCAACCGTGATGCTTCTGTATAATTTTTCGGTGGCTTTTTTTAGAATTCTTCTGAGGGGTCCTTTGGCGAAGACCTTGAATCCCTGTTCCAGGGTCACCATCCCGAATAGCAGAATTGAAACCCCCGCAGCAATAGTCTTGAAGTTTGGGTTGTAAAAAATCACCAGCCCCAGAATGACGAGTACGATTAAAAAGATCCATCTGCGAATCATGCGCTGATTTTAGGGTTTGGACAAGGTTTTCTCTGGTTCCATAAACTTAATCATTTTAACGCAAATGTTATGATTACTTAACACTGACTTAACCTCAAAAGGAAGGCTAGTTCTGATCTTTGTAAAAAATTTGAGAAACTTGAAAATTACTATTATAACGTTATTTTTTCTGATTGCAGCTACAGCTTTTGGCCAACAGGTGGAACTGAAGGGCCA
>CBDUAY010000080.1:0-12064 GCA_965365245.1 uncultured Flavobacteriaceae bacterium
ATAAAGGAACCGACACGTGCTGGGGAGAAGAGAATGACGAGCAATTTGGTTTTCTGACGGCCCTGGAAGAGGTGATACGGAGCCGCCGTGAAAACGCCCCTGAGAATTCATATGTGGCATCCCTGTTCTCAAAGGGCATCAATAAAATAGCACAGAAAGTGGGGGAAGAGGCTGTTGAACTCGTCATTGAGTCGAAAGACGACTCTGAGGAGCTTTTTCTAAATGAATCTGCGGATCTCCTGTTTCACTATTTGATCCTGCTCCAGGCTAAGGGCTATTCCCTGTCTGACGTTGTTGACATCTTAAAGAAGCGTCACAAATGAGCCAGGACAAGCGAATATCCTATTCACACAAGATCCGGGTCGGTGAAAGTGATCTGGACGCCTTGAATCACGTGAACAACGTGGTTTATTTGCAATGGGTCAATGACATCTCTGAAAAGCATTGGAACCTGTTGGCGGATGAAGAGCTTAGAAAAAAGTATTTCTGGGTGGTCCTGCGTCATGAGATCGACTACCTGAACCAGGCGGTTCTTGGCGATCAGATAAAGGTTGTGACTTGGGTAGGAGCTTCAAAAGGAGTTCGTTCAGTTCGTCACGTCGAGATGTTTATCGAAGATGGCGGTGAAAATAAACCCCTGATACGAGCCAGTTCAACCTGGTGCCTCATCGATGCCAAAACGCTGCGTCCAACTCGCATTCGGGAGGATGTCCTGGATCTATTGACCGACTGATTCGCGCTTGGCTTTCAAAAGTTGCTCCAATACCAATTCCACTCCCTGCTGGTCGTTGCTCTTCGTTTCAAACCGGGCTACTTTTTTCACATTGGGATGGGCATTTTCCATGGCATAGCTGAAGAAGGCTTCCTGCAGCATCTCCAGGTCATTGTTGAAGTCACCGAAAACCATTGTTTCTTCACGGCCGATCCCATGTCTGCGCTGAAGCATTTTTACCGCATTGCCCTTGTGGGCTCTTGGGTCCGAAATATCGATCCAATTCTTGCCTGACACTTTAACCTGCAAGTGACTCTCAAGATGTTTTACGTATGGGTAGACATGAGTTTCTGATCCTTCGAAATGGTATACCGCCACTTTGAAGAACTCGTCGTGGTCGACAGTTGCAAGGTCATTGACGATGTCAAAATGGGTGTAGTACTCTCCAAGAATGTCTGTGAACCTCTTGTCCCGGGTCTCGATATAGGCTGACTCCTTTCCGCAGAACACCGTATAGAGCCCATCTATTTTTCTCAATCCGGGCAACATGTCTGTCACAAGGCTGCGATCGAGAATCACTGACTCGAGTTCAATCTCACCTTGTTTGACAAAGCCTCCGTTTTCAGCGACTATCGAAATCCGATCGTGAATACGTCGAAGCTTTTCAAAAATGCTGCTGTATTGCCTTCCACTGGCCGCAACAAACTCAACCTCGTGCTGTCGGAGCTCCTCAAAAAGCTCAAAAAATCGGTCACTCACTTCACTTTTTGAGTTTAGAAGGGTGCCATCCATATCCGTGACGACCATTTTGACAGAAGAGAGTTCCATTGGGCTTTGATTTTATCGAGGCAAAAATAGCACTCTGTCTGTTATAAACCTCGCTCCGTGAGGAATTCATTTAGCGAAATGCAAGACATCCGCTTGTCAAAACAAATTCGCTGAGAATCAAAATAAAGGAGTACTTTTGCATTTTCGTAAAAAGTAGATATGCAATCAATTCGAAACATAGCGATTATCGCACACGTTGACCACGGAAAGACGACCCTGGTGGACAAGATCATCGACCAGGCTAAAATCCTTGACGATCGCAAGGAGCGAACGGACCTTTTGCTGGACAACAATGACCTGGAGAGGGAGCGTGGCATAACCATTCTTTCAAAGAACGTATCGGTGAACTACAAGGGTGTCAAGATCAATGTGATCGACACGCCTGGTCACGCTGACTTTGGAGGTGAAGTGGAACGCGTATTGAAAATGGCGGACGGGGTGCTTTTGCTGGTAGATGCTTTCGAAGGACCCATGCCTCAGACTCGTTTCGTATTGAGCAAGGCGCTCGAATTGGGCCTGATGCCGATCGTGGTAGTCAACAAGGTCGACAAGGAGAACTGTACTCCTGACCTGGTGCATGAGAAGGTCTTTGACCTGATGTTCGCACTGGATGCTTCAGAAGAACAGCTGGAGTTCCATACGATTTACGGCTCTGCGAAAAACGGATGGATGAGTGACGACTGGAAGAATGAGACCACGGATATCATTGCTCTGCTCGATGCGATAATAGCGAACATACCCGAGGCTCCTTACCGTGAAGGAAAGCCCCAAATGCAAATCACTTCTCTTGACTATTCCTCATTTACAGGTCGGATAGCTATCGGAAGGGTTTTCCGTGGAGACCTGGAAGAAGGTAAAGATTACATGCTTTGCAAAGCAAATGGAAGCACGAAAAAAGTGAGAATCAAAGAACTGCACACCTTTGAAGGACTGGGAAAGGCCAAGACTTCATCGGTGAGAAGCGGCGATATATGTGCCATAACGGGCATAGAAGATTTTGAGATCGGAGATACCATAGCCGATCTTGAAGAGCCGGAGGCGCTTCCAAGGATCGAGGTCGACAAGCCTACGATGAGCATGCTCTTCACAATCAATAACTCTCCTTTCTTCGGTAAAGAGGGAAAATTTGTAACCTCGCGTCACCTCCGCGATCGTCTTTTCAAGGAAACTGAAAAAAACCTCGCCCTTAAGGTTGAGGAAACAGACAGCGAAGACAAGTTCATCGTATACGGACGGGGCATTCTGCACCTTTCTGTTTTGATCGAGACCATGAGAAGAGAAGGTTACGAGCTCCAGGTGGGGCGGCCACAAGTGATTCTCAAGGAAATTGACGGCAGACAATGCGAACCTTACGAAACCCTGGTAATTGATGTTCCCGAAGAACTGGCATCCAAGGCGATCAACCTGGTCACGCTTCGCAAAGGGGATCTTCATGTGATGGAGCCTAAAGGAGACTTGCAACACCTCGAATTCGATATTCCTTCTCGCGGATTGATCGGGTTGAGAAACAAAATACTTACAGCCACCCAGGGAGAAGCGATCATCAATCACCGCTTGCGGGGGTATGACACTTACAAGGGAGAATTCAATGAGGTGAACAATGGAGCCATTGTATCCGCAGAAGCGGGTAAGGCAACAGCTTATGCCATCGACCGCTTGCAGGATAGAGGCAAATTTTTCATCGATCCGAACGAGGAGATCTACAAGGGCCAGGTAGTTGGTGAAAACAGCCGCCAGGACGACATGGGAGTGAACCTGATCAAGGGGAAAAAGCTGACCAACATCAGATCGGCCGGTGCCGACGACAGCGCCCGGATCTTCCCAAAAATTGACTTTTCTCTCGAAGAGTGCATGGAATACATCCGGGACGATGAGTACCTTGAGATTACCCCTCTGAATCTTCGCATGCGCAAGATTGAATTCAGATAACTCAAAGGAATGTTAATTTCGAGGGCTGTCTGTTTTGAAAGCTCAGAATTATGTAAATTGCGCACCAAAATTTTGAATATGAAGTGGAAATACGGACTTGTGCTGTTGCTGGGAATATTAGTTTTTGCCTGTAACGATGATGACGATGATGATAAATTTGACCCTGTAGAGCAGGAGGCAATTGATGATGCGGTGCTCATTGAATTCCTGCAGACACATTACCTCACGGAAGACAAGGCAATTGATACCATAAAGGGTAATGAGACACCACTGTACAACGACGTTCAAGTTGAGGTCATAGAGCGTAATGACATTGACTATAAGCTTTATTATTATATTGACAAACAAGGAGTTGGGGCTAATCCGTCTATCAATGATTCGGTACATGTGCTCTACAAGGGATTTCTGTTGGACAGCACGCAATTCGACTCCAACCTGAGCTATACCAGCACAAAGTCCTGGTTTCACCTGGCCAGCACCATCACCGGTTTCCGTTACGGGGCCTCTCAGTTCAAATCAGGAAATGGCGTTATTTACCCGGACGAGTCTTTTGGTTACGAGGATGCCGGGAATGGAATTTTCTTCATGCCTTCAGGATTGGCCTATGGGAACAACGGTTCTTTCAATGTGCCTGTCAATGCACCCATCTATTATTTCTTTGAGTTGGGACGAGTTGTGGAGTCAGATATTGACAACGACCTCGTTAAGGATAATGACGAAGACATAGACGGCGATGGCGACGTATTGGGAGACGATACCGATGGCGATGGAATTTCAGATTACCGCGACGTCGATGATGATGGCGATGGAATCTTTACCCGGGATGAAGACACGGATGGCGACGGAGATCCCCGAAATGATGATTCAGATGGTGACGGAATTCCAAACTATCTTGACGCCGACAGCTGATTTCAGATCAAATCTTTCAAGACCTCAATGACCCGATTGATTTCCTCTCGGGTATTGTGCTTGTTGAAAGAGAAGCGAACTGAGGTTTTCTCAGATTCCTTTTCATCCAGAATTGCTGAAAGGACATGTGAGCCCTGGTTGCTTCCACTTTGACATGCACTTCCGCCTGAGGCGGCAATCCCGTTGAGATCGAGACTGAAGAGCAGCATAGGCACCTCTTTCGGAAATCTTACGCTCAGTATGTGATAAGCGCTTTTTTCGAGATCGGCTGACCTGCCGTTAAACTCTATTCCTTTGAAGTTACGGCCCAGCTCTTCAATGAAGTACTGCTTGAGAGCCATCACATAGTCACGATCCTTTTCGAAATCGTCAAGAGCCATTTGCAGCGCCTTGCCCATTCCTGCGATGCTATGGGTGTTTTCGGTTCCCGCTCGGGTACCCATTTCTTGCTCCCCCCCATGAATCAGGGGCTCAATAGCTGTTGCTTTTGGCACGATGGCAAATCCGACCCCTTTAGGGCCATGGAATTTATGAGCACTTGCAGCGATGAAGTCAATAGGTGTGTTTTCCAGGTTGAAATTGACATGACCAATGCCTTGTACTGTATCCGAATGAAACAATGCGCCATGCTCCCGGCAAAGCCCGATGACCGCAGGAGTGTCCAGCAGATTTCCAATTTCATTGTTGACCATCATGAGGCTGACCATGCAGGGATCATCAGATTCTTTGAGAAGTTCCTTGAGGTGCTCCAAATCGATATCTCCGGAGTCGTCAATCCGAACATAATCAACCGTGATATCGTATTCCTTTTTTATCGCATCCAACGCATGCAGAACGGCATGATGCTCAATCTCCGAACTGATAAAGCGCTTGATTCCCCAATTTCGGGCGGCATTTTGCAATACCAGATTATCCGCCTCGCTTCCTCCTGAAGTGAACAGAACCTGGGATGGAGCACACTTGAAAGAAGCAGCGATTTGCTTACGGGTGCTTTCCAGCAGAGCCCTCGCTTTTCTCCCGTATTCATGAGTCGAGGAGGGGTTGCCGAAGTTGCCCCGCAGTTGTTCACACATAACCTCAACCACCTCTGGATTCAAAGGGGTTGTAGCCGCATTGTCGAGGTATATTTTTTGCATTTCACAAAAGTACTTATTTTTATTCTTGCGATTGATTAATTTCGGAGGCAAAAGGATTACTTTTACAACGGAAAAATGACCCGGGAACTCTAATTCCAATTTATGAAGCTCACACGAATCACCAGCTATTTTTCACTTCTTTTTCTCGCGCTGTTTCATTCTTGCAGTGACGGAAATCTCGACATAGCGAGTTTTGAATTTGAAGAAACGGTCAACGTATGCGGCGACTACACTTTGTATCGTCTGAGCACCGATGGTCAGAAAGAAGCATTGATTGTCACCCTGACAGCACAGCAGATCAGGCAGGATGAAGAACCGGTCATTCCGGTGCAGGTTTCCACCAACGGCTTGTACACCGTAACTGATCGCGTTTTCGACGACCAGGTGACCTCGTCGTACTTCTGTGCGACGGTACCCCCGGTGGAGCCCAAGGTGCTGAAGAATTGGGAGGGTATTTCAGGATTCATTCTCGTTGAAAATCGTCCGGTCTATGAAGAAGATGGGATAACTATCGAATCCTGGGAGCATGTCATTGTGTTGAACGATGTCGTCCTTGAAAGCGGAGAAGAAAAGCTCATTTTCAATGACACCTTTTTGTATGGTACTTTCACAACATCACCCGAACTCTGATCGAAAATTATTGTTAATTTCAAATGCTGAGAATTGAAGCATGGGCCTTGTTGATTTTTTAGAGAAGAACATGTTGTCCTGTAAATGGAAGGAATTGGGGCTCGAATGCACGGGTTGCGGCTTGCAACGATCCGTCATTCATTTGTTGAGGGGAGAGTTCGGCGAAGCATTTTCGGTTTACCCGGCAGTCTACACCCTGATTTTGATGTTCGCCTTTCTCGGCATTCACCTGCGATTCAACTTGGCCAAAGGCGCCCAGATTTTAAAGTGGTTATTCGTATTGAACATTGCGATCATTGTTGTTCATTATATTTTAAAGTTCGTCTGATTATGTACAAAGAAAAACTTCCGCATTCACAAAGTGCACTTGTTCTAGGTATCAGTTCCATCATAACCGCCTGTTGTTGCTGGGGTGTGATTGGGGTGATTCTCGGAGCCATCGGGATTTACGAATCCAACAAGGCGATGGCTATCTACAATGAGCACCCGAATGATTTTGACGGAGTCAATAACGCCCAAACAGGAAGAACGACCTCCATCATCGGGATCATCATAGGTGTCATTTCCATGCTATGGATGATCTATATGTTCAGTTCCGGTGATTATGAGATGTTCTATGAACAGTACGAGCAATTTTTAGACGACAATGCTTAAAGATTCGAACAGACATAAAGGCATGCGCAATCAGCTGGTGAAGACCATTGAGAGCAAGGGCATTACCGACAAGAAAGTTTTGGAGGCGATATCCAAGATTCCCAGGCATTTGTTCATGGACTCGAGCTTTGTCGATTTTGCCTACCAGGACAAACCCTTTCCGATTGGGGCCGATCAGACGATTTCCCAACCCTTCACGGTGGCTTTTCAAACGGAGCTCCTGAAGGTGAAACCAGGAGACAAGATTCTGGAGATCGGTACGGGGTCAGGGTACCAGGCCGCTGTTCTTATCGAGCTCAAAGCTCAGGTTTACAGCATTGAGCGCCAGAAGGAATTGTACACAAGGGTCAAGAAGTTTCTGCCTTCAGTGGGTTATGTGCCCAAGAAACTCATCTACGGCGACGGTTACCTCGGTCTGCCTGAAGAGGCTCCTTTCGACGGAATCATCGTCACGGCTGGAGCGCCAGAAGTTCCCAAGGCCCTGCTTAGCCAGTTGAAAGTAGGGGGGAGACTCGTCATTCCGGTTGGAGACGACGTCCAGGTGATGACCGTCTTTATTCGAACCTCTGAAAAGTCTTTTGAAAAGCACGAGTTCGGGGATTTTCGTTTTGTGCCGATGCTCAAGGAAAAATCCAACAATCGATGACTTGACAAAAATTTAGAAAGATGAGTGATATTGTATTGAAGACCCCGTTGGTGAGTGTGGATTGGCTGTACGAGCATCTCGATGCTCCCAATCTTGTAATTCTCGACGCATCTCTTCCCAAAGCGGGGATGGGTGATGATACCTTGAGTTCATCCCTGATTGAAGGGGCCCGATACATGGATCTCAAAAACAGTTGGGCTCAGAAAGACGCTCAGTTTCCAAATACGATGCTGGACGAGAAGGGTTTTGAGCGGGCTGCTCAGAAACTTGGAATAAACAATAATTCTGCCCTCGTGATATACGATCAGCACGGTATCTATTCAAGTGCACGGGGTTGGTATATGTTTCGTGCAATGGGACACGACAATGTAGCGGTTTTGGATGGTGGTCTGCCAGCCTGGGAAAATGCTGATTATCCTGTCATGCCAAAAAAAGAGTACCTGGGTAAGACGGGAGGTTTCTCAGCGAGCTTCGATGCCAATTGCTTCAAAAATCACAGTGAGGTTTTCGCTTCTCTGGAGGACTCCTCCAAACAAGTTCTGGATGCGCGGGCCCGGGACAGGTTCCTGGGGTTGGTTGAAGAGCCTAGAGAAGGATTGAGGAGCGGACACATTCCCGGCTCAAAGAGTTTGCCTTACACAGAGCTTCAGGAAAGTGGAAAGATGAAAGACAGAGATGCCCTGGACGCCAAGTTTTCGAAAACCGTTGATAAGGAACAAGACTTAGTGTTTTCCTGTGGATCGGGGGTTACTGCTTGCGTGCTTGCACTAGGTGCTGAGCTAACCGGGAGATCTCGGTACTCGGTTTACGACGGATCCTGGACCGAATGGGGCTCACTGCAAGAACTGCCCATAGAGAAAGGTTGAGTCTCAAAATGCTTTCAGGCTGAGGTCCATGTTTCGAACCGAGTGGGTCAAGGCGCCTGAGGATATATAGTCAACACCACATTCTGCGTATTTTCTGGCTGTTTTCAGGGTTATCCCTCCCGAGGATTCGGTTTGACACTTGTCTCCGATGAGTCTTACGGCTCGATCCGTGTCTTCAAAGCTGAAATTATCGATCAGAATCCTGTGAATGCCATCATGTTTGAGAATCTGTTCGATTTCCTCAAGGTTCCTGGCTTCAACTATGATCTTCAGGTCCAGGTTGTTCTCTTTCAAGTAGGCCTTTGTTTTTTCGATGGCCTGATCGACACCCACTGCAAAATCAATGTGGTTGTCCTTGAGCATGATCATGTCATAAAGGGCAAATCGATGATTGACGCCTCCACCGATCTTTACCGCCCATTTTTCGATGGCTCTCAGGCCGGGAGAGGTCTTTCGCGTATCGAGAATGCGCGTTTTGGTTCCTTTGAGCTTCTTGACGAATTTGTTTGTTTTGGTCGCAATGGCACTCATTCTTTGCATGGCATTGAGCACCAAACGCTCTGCCTTCAGAATGGATTGTGAGCGACCGGTGACATAAAACGCTACGTCCCCAGGTTTGACCTTGTCGCCGTCATTGAGAAAGACCTCAATTTTCAATTCAGGGTCAACCTCATTGAAGATCATCTTCGCAAACTCAACACCTGCGAGGATGCCTTCTTCCTTGACCAGTAGCCTGGCCTGCCCGTAAGCATCAGCTGGGATGCATGCCAGGGAACTGTGATCTCCTTCGCCAATATCCTCCCGGATTCCATTCCTGATAATCAGTTGCAATTCGTTGAGCATCTGTTCCTTTGTGATCATATCGTCGATTTAGGCCCATTAAAACAAGTGGGTAGCTTACAAAAATAAGTCTTTATATTTACCCGAACAATTGGAGTCTCCAACCACCTCTCGAATCTATGAAGATCAAAATACTGGCAGTAGGAAAAACCGATGACAGGCACCTGGAAATTCTCATCGACAGGTACATGAAGAGGTTGACGCATTATCTAAGTGCGACCCTCGAAATCCTTCCTGATGTCAAAAACGCCAAGAACATGTCGGAGAAGGAGCAGAAAAGGGTTGAAGGGGAATCCATCCTGAAAAAAATTCAGACCAGTGATCATGTCGTGCTCCTGGATGAGAAGGGCAAGGAATTCAGATCCATTGAGTTTTCAAAGTATCTGCAAAAGAAAATGAATGCCGGTACCCGGAACCTGGTTCTGGTAATCGGAGGCCCATATGGCTTTTCAGATTCACTCTATCAGAGGGCTGATGGAAAGCTCTCCCTTTCAAAAATGACAATGTCACATCAGATGATACGGCTTTTTTTGGCAGAACAGATCTACAGGGCTTTTACGATTTTACGCAATGAGCCGTATCACCATGAGTAAATGGTGAAGAATCAGCTCCAAAACCCTACTATGCGCTCAACCATCCAGAAGGCAGCCAGCGAACCGATTGCATAGGCAGGAACTTTCCTGACAACAGGCGGCCAGTCTTTTTTCAGATTGATCAGGTAGATCACGAGCAGCATGAAAATCACGAAAATGATTTGCCCAAGTTCAACGCCAACATTGAAAAATGCCAGCGCCAACGGAATCTCGGTTTGAGGAAGCCCGATATCCGCAAGAGCACCTGCAAATCCAAATCCGTGAAGCAAACCGAAGGTAAATGCGACGATCCAGGGCTTCTTGCTGGTCATCGTTTGCTTCCCGTCCAAATTTTTCATGATCTCAGAGGCCAGGAACACAATGCTCAGAGCAATAACAGCTTCGACGGGCGGGCCAGGAAAGTTTACTATTCCCAGGGCTGCGAGGCTCAGGGTGATGCTGTGTGCCAGTGTAAAAGCGGTTATGGTCTTCAGTATTCTCCATTTGCCTTTGGTGATCATAATTAGGGCCAGGACAAAAAGCAAGTGATCTATGCCCAACAGGATGTGTTCAATGCCCAAAATCGTATAGGTCTTGATGACCTGCAAGGCACTGGTCTCGCCAGGAATGATCCCTCGGTCCTTATCTGCCTGGAGCATAAGGGTGGTTTTCTCACCGTTCAGGAAAGACACGGAAACCAGCACATCGATCAGTGTTTTGTTCAAACCGTTGATGATAAGCTCTTGGCCTCTTAAACTTGAATCTGAGCTGAGCAAGTAGGTATAAATGGCCGCGTCGGGAGTTTGTTTCGGGTCTTTCAGGGTTTCCAAAATGAATCCTTCAGGGAATACAGGTTGTATGCGAGGCACGGCGTCACCCATCCGGGGCACCTTCCAGTAAATCTCGTATTTCAGGGGTGAAGTTTCGACAATCTGTAAATACGCAGGTCGGATTTCGTGGCTTCTTACCGAAAAAGAAATCAAAAAGAGCCCGCAAACGAATAAGGTGGATAAGAGAGATTTTCCCGAATCAAAGGAGGGTCCTCCCTGATTAAACCTCGTCTTCAATAGTTGCGAGCTGTTTTCTGAAAGAAACTTAGTTATTTGAAACATCTCTATTTTTCAGGTATTCGACGAATGCGGCATCAAATTTCTCAGGATTCAGGTCATATTCAATATCATAGTTGCTGCGAAGCTCATCATAGACCTGGTCATTTATCTTTCTCTCGTTCTCATATTCAAAATCCCGTTTCAATTCCTTGAGAATACTTTGAAATTCTGGTGCACGGGCGGGAATTTTCTTAGTCAGATATACAAGGTGCCAACCAAACCCGGATCGAACTGGGCCTGTCCATTCAGCAGTATCCAGATCTTTCAGGGCCATGGCGAATTCCAGACCCAGCTGACGGTCCAATTCATCTTTGTCGATCGAATTAAAAAAGTATGGAAAAGGCAATTTGTCACCCTGTGCTTTTAGAGTCTCGGGAGATCGATCTTTGATGCTCACCAGAGTTTGTTTTGCATCAGATTCTGGTTCTGGGCGCGAATCTAACCTGTAACTTATCTGGTAAAAGGAATAGATCGGTGGCAGCAAGTATTTATCTTGATTTTTCTCGTAATACTTCCTGAGTTCATTTTCATTGGGTTCCTTAAGCGTTGCCAAATCATTGGAAAGGAAATTCATTTTTTGAGCCAGTCGCCTCTTGATGATTTCATCGTTGTGATCCAGATTCATCTTCAGGGCTTCCTGGTAAAACACCTCCTGGCGGATGTTCTGTTCCACCAAACTTTTCAGCTCTTCGTCTGTTGGCAGCCTATTCCATTGCATTTCCCAGCTGGCGATGATATTGTCCATGTCATAATCATCAAAGTAAATCTTGTCCCGGGAATCTTCCCTGCCGCTGACCCATCCGTAGAGGATGAACAACCCTATCCCGATAAGGATAAAATGGACCAAAGGCTCTTTCAGTAATTTCTTCATTGAGATAAAAATATAAATCAAAGATAATGCGTCTAGCTATCAATTGCGAAATAATCCATTCCAGGGGGAAATTTTTCATGACCCTATCACTGGAAAAATTACTTTGGTGTATACCAAATCGGGCTGGTCCAGGCACGCTCCACGATAGTTTTGGAGACAGATTCGGGATATTTGACATTTTCACGTATCTCATCGTACAGGGTCCATCGGGCGGTGGGAAGTTGGAGAACCCGTGCATAGTAAAATGCTTTTTGCGAAGGCTTAAAATCAGGATCTTTCCACACGGTCATCAATTCTGCACTTCCCATTGTCACATCGAAATCGCCTGTTTCGAGGTTTACGCTAGCTTTTATCGGCTCGAC
>CBDUAY010000081.1:0-12056 GCA_965365245.1 uncultured Flavobacteriaceae bacterium
AATTTGCAACGCGTTTCATCACGCGTCTCTGAGCTTCGCGAACCTGAACCCCCTGCTCCGGCTCTCCATAAGCATATGGTGCAATCTGCACATAGTAAAAAGGAAGCTCCACTTTCCATAAATCTCTCCATGAAGCGATGAGCTTAGAGAGAACCAACTCGTAATACTTTGCATTTACAGTGTTGTCCTCCCCCTGGTACCAGATAACACCCGCAAGCTTTATGTGCTTAATTGGTTCGATCATCGCATTGTAAACCAAGGATGGCTTTTGCGGTCCCCAGGGCATGGGCTTCAGCATCTCACTTGCGACCCTAAGCGAATCGCTGGCAATAAAATATTTTTCAGGTATCCAGGCCTCCGCAGGGGTTCCGCCCCAGCTTGAATTGATTATCCCTACAGGTACTTTCAGGTTTTGTTGAATCTGCTTGGCGAAATAGTACCCAACCGCACTGAAATTCTTTGCCGTTTCCGGCTTGCACACCTGCCATTTCCCCTGGAGGTCGATTTGTTCTGCTTCAGCACTTCTTCGTACCACCTGAAAAAGTCGAAGGTCAGGAAGGTCTGCTACGGCAATCTCCTCCTCTCCCCGATTTACACCCCCGGACAAGGGCCATTGCATGTTGGACTGCCCCGAGCAGAGCCAGACCTCACCGATCATAACATTCTCCAGCAGGATTTGATTGTATCCAGAAATCTTAATATGATACGGGCCACCCGCTTCAGGTGTCATCACCTGTACACTCCAGTTGGCATGACTGTCGGTGACTGTCTTGATCACTTCGCCGTTCCAGCTGGTGAGAATCTCAACTTCTTCCAGGGGATCTCCCCAGCCCCAGAGACGAATCTCTGCGTTTTGTTGCAGAACCATGTCACTTGAAACCAGTGACGGAAGGGTGACGTCAGCCCAAGCAGAAACACTGAAAAACATTGTGCAACAGGTCAATAAAAAGTAAAATGATGATTTCATGTTTTGTGGAAAGGGTTATTTTTTTGCTTTGCTATTTTCCAGCATCGATTCAAAGGTGGGAATCAGGGCATCGGCAATTCTCCGATGATCGTCAATTGAAGGATGTCCTGTGCATCCTGAAGCCGCAAAGGGCTCCAGATCAATGATGTATACTTCGATTTCAGGTTTGAGGGCTCGTTGGATCTCATTCAAACATTCCAGTAGCACTTTGTGATTCTCTCCTTGAACTATCGGGCTCGAAAGCAAAAGGATTTGGGCATCCAAATAATGACTTCTCACCGTCTTTACAAAGTCGATATAGTTTGAAACGAAGGCCTTGCGATTGAAGGGGAGCCTTTCTTTGATGCCATCTCCTCCCGACAGATCATTGGTTCCCAAACAGATGCTGACTACATCGGGCTGCACTTTAAACGAATAGGGTTTGGACACTGGTCCGTTCAGGTAAAGATTCTCATATACCTCGGGCATGATGGGCTCCTTATCGTGCTCGTCATTCCAGTTTCTGTAGATCCCGATTCCGGATACCGAACTCAAAGAAAAGTCCACATCCAGGGTTCTTGCTATTCTCGGTCCATAGGCCAGATAGGCATTGTGCTGATCGTGATAATACCCCGTCCCGCAAGGAATGGTCTGGGTATCCGCTGCAGCGCCACAAGTAATCGAATTTCCGATGAATTCGATCGTTTTAGAGCGGGCAGGAATTTTACTCAGCGTCGAGCTGGATTCGATAGCCCGAACGATGAGGTTTCCGGTAGCGGCTTCGGTGGCCTTGAAAATCCCGATCTTGCTCATTTCATCTTTTGAGAGCCCTATTCGGATGTCACGAATCTCGTCGTCATTCAACAGGTATCGCCCCTGGTACAAGTCATTTATCGTAATCACAAAGCTGTTTCCGTGTTTATACTCCGACTGCAGGTACAGGATCACGCTGTCTGATTTGACCTGAAATTCCACCGAAGAGGCAGAGCCGATCAGTGCAACGCTTTTGTCTTCGAGGACATCGTATCGACCCTTGCAGCTCACATCAGAATAGAACGGCTCTTTGAATGTCATCGGTGCGTCGGAAGAATCCGCCGACGAGCAGAAAATCGAAGCAAAGACAAGAACAATCAACCATTTTACAGCCATGATCCCGGAATTTTTCTGAAATGTTGTAGATCACAAATGTAGCAGACTTTTGAAACTCTTCACAGTTTTTTGTAGATTCGGTTCTTTCTAGAACTAACATATATGACTAGCTCGAAAAATCTGAAATCGTTCGGATTCCTCTTTCTAATGTGCCTCGCTCAGCTTCTGGTTTCCTGTTCGAAAAACGAAAGTGAATCGAACGATTCAGCCACCTCACAAAATCAATCAACTATGGATGAAAACGAAGATCCGCGATTACAGAATCTGGAATACCTAGCTTTGGGGGATTCTTATACAATTGGAGAAGGCGTGTCGGAAGAACTGAGATGGCCCAATCAACTCGCCCAGCAACTGACAGGAGTGAACATAGAGATCGAAAAGGTTGAAATCATTGCTAAAACGGGTTGGACCACAAGAGACCTCCTGGATGCAATTGAAGCCTCTTCACCGGGAAAACACGACCTGGTATCGCTGTTGATCGGGGTCAACAATCAGTATCAGAAGCGTCCCTTTGAACAGTTTGAGAACGAGTTCGGCATTCTGCTCAGTCGAGCCATTGAGCTGGCAGGAGGCAAAGACAAGGTATTTGTGGTATCCATTCCGGATTATGGCGTCACACCTTTCGGTTCAGGGAATCCGGAGGGCATTGGCAAGGATATTGACAGGTACAACGCGCACATCTCATCAACATGTGAATCCATGGACATTCCCTTTGTGGATATAACGGGGATTTCCCGAGAGCTCGCAGCAGGCGAAGGCGCACTGGCTGCTGACCGACTGCATCCAAGCGGGGCTCAGTACACCCGTTGGACCGAGGCCATTCTACCGGTCGTTATCGACCTGCTCAGGAATTAAATAAGTATTCAATCAAAAAGCCGTGTACCCAGAAAAAGGTTTTCGCGGGTCTGCTCCCTCAGGATTCTGTTCAATTGACTCATGTCATCCAAAAGCGAAGAAGACTGTGTGGTTTCACTCCGTTGCTCTACACGTTTTTGATCATCGTTCACTCCCATATCTGTCCTGTTTGTGATGAATTGTTAGAATTAAGAACTTTACTAAGATAAGAGATCAAAGTATGATATTTCATGACAAAAATCATCCAGAGGTTGCCCGAATCCGCCTGTTTTTGTAACTTTAAGGATCGCCCTTTTTTATCGAACTCATGAACAAGTTGCTTTCCCTGATCTCCTTTTTACTTGTCTTTAGCCTGACCGCTCAGCAAGACAATAAGGATGAATTCGAAAGCACGCGTCAAAAAATGGTCCTGGGGCAAATCAAAGCCAGGGGCATTACCAACAACTTCACGATCGAGGCCATGAGCACAGTGCCGCGACATTTGTTCGTTCCTTCCGGTCTGGCCAGCTCTGCCTATAACGACAGTCCCTTGCCGATCGGCTACGGGCAGACGATCTCACAACCCTATATAGTAGCCTTTATGACCCAGCGCATCCGTCCGAAGAAGGATTTCAGGGTGCTTGAAATAGGAACGGGCTCTGGTTATCAGGCAGCTGTTTTGGGCGAAATAGTCGACTCGGTTTTTACCATTGAAATTGTGGAAGAGCTCTATAAAAGTGCGAAAAAGAGACTGCAGTCGATGAACTATGAGAACATCCAGGTAAAATACGGCGATGGGTATCACGGTTGGGCCGAAAAGGGCCCTTTTGACGCCATCATCGTGACGGCTGCGGCAGAGTTTGTTCCACCCCCGCTAATTGAGCAGCTAAAAGAAGATGGCCGGATGATCATTCCGGTGGGAAACCCTTTCTCGACCCAGCAGTTGCTCGAAGTGACAAAGGACAAGGGTGAGGTCAAAAGCAGAAACCTCATGTTTGTCCGCTTTGTGCCCTTTACGAGATCAAAAGAAGAAAAATGAAGTCATGAAAGCAAATAGATCCGAGTCCGTTAACCTAAGCGTTTGGATCTCACTGTTTGTCATGTCCTTGTCGGTCGTAGCCTTTGAGATTCACCTGATGCATTTTTTCAGCATCGTTCAGTGGCAGCATTTAGCATCCATGGTTATATCGATTGCCCTGCTCGGTTTCGGGGCAAGTGGAACCCTGTTGTCTGTCTTTCGCAAAAAAATGCTGGAGCACAGCTCCTTGCTCATCCCTTTTTTTATGATGACTTCGGGTCTGATGATGATGATCGCCCTGCCCCTTTCGCGCCACGAGCTATTCCGGCTAGATACATTCACCCTTTTTACGGATCGTTCACAAATTCTCAAACTCAGCCTTAATTACCTCCTTTTCTTTCTGCCCTTCTTGTTCGCAGCACTTTCCATCGGGCTTGTCTTTGTGAAGAGGGCGTCTAAAATCGGGTACTACTACTTTGCGGATCTGGTCGGTGCCGGATTTGGTGGGCTATTGGCAATACTGCTTTTATGGACCTCAAAATTAGGCATCATCTCACTTATTGTCAGCTTGCTACCTCTTTTGGCCGGAACTATGAACCTCAGAAGCTCCAGGAAAAAGGAATTTGTGGTCCTAATGTCTTATGGTGCCGGATGCCTGGCCCTTTTGATTGTTTCATGGAGCAAGCCACTGGCAATCGAGCCTTCACCTTACAAAAGCATAAGCTACGCCCTTGACCTCCCTGGCGCACAAATCGAAGAAGAAAATCACAGCCCGTATGGTTTGCTTCAGGTCGTGAGTTCCCCGGTCCAGCGATACGCACCCGGATTGAGCCTGGGTGCATCAATCGAGGTTCCCCCCTCACCGGTGGTTTTCAACAACGGGAATTGGTATGCTCCTCTACCCGCCTCCGACATGGCACTTCAAGTTCTTGATCACTCCACGATGGGGGCTCCTTTTCGTATACGTAAAATTAAAAGCATGCTGCAGTTGGGTGCCGGAGCCGGATTTGAGGTTAGCTATGCGCTTGGAAAAGGAACAGAAATTATCGACGCCGTGGAACCCCACGAGGTTTTGCTAAAGCTTCTGGGGGAGTCCCTGGCCACTTTGACGGATTCGGTTTACAACAACGCCAGGGTTCACTGGCATTCCAGATCGCCACGTTCTTTCCTGGAGAAAACAGAATCAAATTATGACTTGATCCAATTGCCATTGATGGGCGCCTTCGGTGGTTCCGTAGGTCTCAATGCGCTGGAAGAAGACTGGGTGCTTACTCGTGAAGGGTTTGAGACCCTATGGAATCGTCTCGATGAAAATGGCCTGCTGGCGGTGTCCTGTTGGATCGACATGCCCCAGAAGATGTCCATTCGCCTGGGTGCCCTTCTTTCGGATGTGCTTGAGCATAATGACGTGTCTGATCCCGGGAGTCATCTGTTGGTCATCAGGAGTTGGGGCACCCTTACTTTTCTCCTGTCGAAAAGCCCCTGGACCCCCAGTGAAATCTTCAAGGCTGATGAATTCTGCAGGAGTCAACAGTTTGATCAGGTTCCTCTAAAGCCGTTTGACAGAGAGAGCTCTGAGCACACTGACTCGTCGACAGTTCCATTCAACCTGATACAGGACCCCTATTTCGAAAGCAACCTGCAAAAAGCAATGGGTGCGAGTCGCGACTCTCTCTTGATCAATTTCCCATTCCATGTCAAATTGCCAACCGATAACAAGCCCTATTTCTTTCAATTCCTAAAGTTGAGTCAATGGAAAGAACAAAAGACGCGTTGGGGAGAGTCAAGAACAGCCCTGTTGGAGCTCGGATACTTACTTTTGCTGATCACTTTCGCGCAAGTATTGATCATCGCTTTCATACTCGTCCTTCTACCCCTGTTCAGGCTTCAGAGATTCGGATCCGGCAAGTGGTCCGTCCTTTTGTATTTTTCTTCACTCGGGGTTGGTTATATGTTCCTGGAGATGGTTCTGATCAAATACTTTTCGCTCTATCTGGGTCACCCCATCTATTCTGCCTCTGCCGTCATCTCAATCATGCTTATCAGCTCCGGTTTGGGCAGCCGATACTCTGAGAAACTCGGTTTGTTTTCAAAGCCTCACCTTCGCATATTGGCCCTTGTAGCTGTCCTTGCCCTGATCTATGCACTGATACTGGGGCCGTTCCTTTCCGGAACTGTGGGCTTTGAGATGGGAGCAAAAGTGGCCATAGCAATTGCTATTATTGGCATACCTGCTTTTTTCATGGGAATGCCCTTCCCTCTGGGCCTGAAAAAACTGGATGCAACCAACAAGGAAGCAGTGCCATGGGCCTGGGGTGTCAATGGATTCGCTTCAGTGATCAGCGTTTCTCTGGCCGTTATATTTTCGGTAGAATTTGGATTTGTGATTGTGCTGGTTCTTTCCGCTCTCGCCTATTTGCTGGCATTTCTGTCGATAAGGAACTTTGCCTAATTTCATATCTTTACGGATAAACAACTAATCGCCATGACTCACCTTCAGATCAAAGCCCTTACCTGGGCTTTTGCCCTTTTTCTTTTGTCTGTTTTCAACCTCACTGCACAGATTGACCCGGAAGTTTTCAGCGAGATGGAATTCAGGTTTATCGGACCCGAAGGAAATCGAACCATCGCCATTGCAGGAGTACCGGGCAATCCCATGATCAACTATGTGGGAGCCGCCTCGGGAGGTCTTTGGAAGACCGACGATGGAGGCGTCACCTGGAAACCGATCTTTGATGAGCAGAGCGCTTCTTCCATCGGTTCTGTGGCGGTTTCCCCCTCTCGACCCGATGAGGTTTGGGTAGGAACTGGCGAAACCTTCGTCATCCGCCCGGCCCATGCCATGGGAGATGGCATTTACAAATCTGAGGATGCAGGCAAGACCTGGGCACATATGGGGCTTGAAAAAACAGGTCGCATTGGTCGGGTCATCGTACACCCCACCAATCCCGATATTGTGTACACAGCTGCTCTGGGACATGCCTTTGGCCCGCAAGAGGATCGCGGAGTCTACAAAACAACTGACGGGGGCAAGAGCTGGAAGCGCATCCTGTTCATCGACGAGAATACCGGTGCGGCAGACATCGCCCTGGACCCCAAAAATCCTGATCGCCTCCTTGTAGGGATGTGGAGCATACACATCAACACCTGGGGGTTGCGGAGTGGCGGGCCCGGAGGTGGAGTTTATCGCTCACTGGACGGGGGTCAGACCTGGGAGGCCCTTAAGGATAAAGGCCTGCCGGGTGGAGCTGACAACCCTGTTGGAAAGACCGGAGTCGCCATATCCCATTCGGAACCGGACATCGTTTATGCGCTTTTCGAGATTGACAGTCCGGCTTTGTACCGCTCTGAAGATTTCGGAAGCACCTGGACCCTGGTCACCCGAAACCACGACATCAATGAGCGTGCTCCTTACTACACTCGGATGGCGGTTTCAACCGACAATCCTGACGAGATCTATTTTGCCAACGTAAAATTCATCGTTTCTGAAGACGGAGGAAAAACGTTGAAAGGAAGTTATGAAGCCGGTGGAGACAATCACGATATTTGGGTAGACCCGATGAACGCCGACAGGATCATGGTGGCTCATGACGGCTGTGCGAGCATAAGCCTGAACCGGGGTAAAACCTATCAAAGGGTTGTGTTGCCTGTGGCACAGATGTACCACGTGGCCCTTGACGACCAGGTTCCTTATAACGTATATGGGAACCGTCAGGACGGATACTCCTACAAGGGGCCCAGCAACAGCCTGCAGGGGTACATCCCACTCGGTCTCTGGAAAGGAGTCGGGGGTTGTGAGAGCGGTTTTGCTCAGCCCGATCCCTTCGACAATAACATCGTATGGTCGGGTTGCTATGACGGTGGATTGGAACGTTATGACCAGAAAACAGGCCATGCCAGAGACGTGCGCGTATGGCCGGAAGCCGGCTACGGATGGGCCCCGGCAGACATGAAATACCGATGGTACTGGAGTTTTCCCCTGGCATTTTCGCCCCATGTAAAGCACCGGGTCTATGTGGGAAGTCAGTTTGTGCACAAGAGTGATGACGGAGGCCAAAGCTGGCAGGTGATCAGTCCGGATCTGACTCTGAACGACAAATCCCATCAACAGAGCTCAGGCGGCATCGCCATTGACAACCTGATGACCTGGGATGGCTCTGTTCTGATCTCCATCGAAGAGTCGGAGCTGGAGGCCGGCATGATCATGACCGGAAGCAACGATGGCCAGGTTCAAATTACGCGCGACGGAGGATCGAATTGGGAGAACGTCTCAGGCAACATTCCCGAGCTACCCGAATGGGGGACCATTTCAAACATCGAAATCTCCCGGCACAAAAAAGGAACAGCCTACATCTCGGTCGACCTCCACCACATGGGTAATTTCGATCCGTTTGTCTTCAAAACGGAAAACTATGGCAAAACCTGGAAGAAGATCAGTGAGGGAATACCTTCATCCATACACAGCTTTGCACACGTAATCAAAGAAGACCCGAAACAGGAAGGTATGCTCTACCTGGGCATCGACAACGGACTCTACCTGAGCTTCGATGACGGCCAAAACTGGATGCAGCTTCGAAACAACCTGCCCCCAGCCCCGGTTTACTGGCTGGAAATTCAGGAACGATTCGACGATCTTGTCGTAGGCACTTACGGGCGTGGCTATTATATCCTCGACAATATCTCGCCCCTGAGAGAATATGCAAAGGAAGTCGCGGTCAATGATCAACTCCCCCGCGCACACCTGTTCGGCTTGAGAAACGCCTATCGTTTCCATGAACAACAGAGCATCAAAACTGACGGACCGAGCCTCAATGCAGGCAAGGATCCGGCCTATGGTGCAGAGATCAATTATTTTCTCAAGGATACAGCCCAGCAAAAAGTCGAGATTCAGATTCTGTCGCAACAGGATGAGGTTATCCGCACCTTGAAGGGCAGCAACAAACTAGGCGTCAATCGAGTCATGTGGGACCTGCGATATGAACCTACCTTCAAGCCCAAACTGAAAACAACCCCACCCGGGAGACCCTGGGTACAGCTCGGCGGAGAAGGCTGGCGGCCACTGGTCACCTGGGATCTCGATCTGATGCGAGGTCAATACGGCCCTAAGGTAGTCCCGGATTCTTATAAAGTGAAACTGATAGTCGACGATATGGAATTCACCCGGGAAGTGACTGTTTTAAAGGACCCCCGATCTGAAGGAAACCTTGATCAGATCCGTCAGCAGGTCGAGTTGTCACTCGAACTGCGAGACGCCATGAACCTGGCGGTCAGCATGATCAACTCCGTGGAAGATGTTCGCAGCGAACTGGACAGCCTTATTCCTCAATTGAAGAATGAATCGGATCGCAAGCAGGCCCTCGAATTGAGCAGCAAGGCCCAGGGCATCTCCGGATCGCTTTATGACATCCATTTGACCGGTGCCCGTGAAGATGCCTTTCGCTCCCCGATGAAGCTCTACGGACGATTAAGCGCCCTGGCCAGCGACCTGACCGGTCACGGGGTGGATTTCGAACCCACCAATCAACAAAGGGAAGTCGGCGCTATATTAAATGAGAGGCTCAAAAAGATCAAGGAGAGCTTTGATGCATTCTTCGAGCAAGACATTCCGGAACTCAACAAGAGACTCAAAAGTGCAGACATGAAAATACAGACCCAAAAGGAGATCAAATCCTGAGAATTCGATGTAGACTGAAGGCGTTACTCAACCTCCAGGCTGTAGTTTGAAGTGGTGCTCTGGGTGTCGCCAATTCCAGCGTTGGACTTTTTGATCTCCATTTCCCTGGCAAAACCCTCAGGCAATTCAATCATTTCCGATTCCTTGTAAATTCGTAACATATTGGATCTGAAATTGTAGATGTTGATGTTGTCATTCTCAACATCGAGAAAGAATTCATAGGCACTGCTCGGACAATCGTGAGCCTTGCACCCACTCATGTGCAAGATGCCTTCCTCGATGACGATGGGAGTCTCAGTGTTCCATCGCTGTAGCATGGCATCGTAGTTGAAACGATCCAACTGTTTTAGACGTGCCGCCAAAACCTCGTTCTCAAAAAGCTTTTCCTGTCCGGCATATTTACCCTGGTAGGTGACCATAAAACCCAATTCGGTGTCGGGTATCACAATTTCATTCGCGTCTTCTTCGACCAAATCCTCAGCAGCTTCCGTTTCATCAATAATTTCCTGATCCGGAGCAATATCAGGCCTCTCTTGCTCTGATTGATTCTTCTTGAATTTATCACATGAAGCGACTGAAATTGTCAAAACTAACAACAAGACTATTTTTTTCATAAGGAGGATATTTTTTTAAAGATTCGATCGTTAAATATACGCAATGTTAAAATCAGATAACAATCCGTTCAACCCTTTCCAAAATGCCCAAATCTAATTACATTTGTGGCTTTGTTCAAAAACTAGGAAATACTATGGAAATCAAAGAAATGATAGAATCGAAATACAGCACCTGGCACCACCCTTACAAGCCAGCCAAAGAGTACAACAAAAAAGCGGCATACTTCAGCATGGAGTTCGGAATTGACCAGGCCCTTAAAATATATTCAGGCGGGTTGGGCTTCCTTGCCGGATCTCACATGCGATCGGGCTACGAGTTGAAGCAGAATATGATTGGTGTGGGAATGCTTTGGAAATACGGGTACTACGACCAGGCTCGTAACGAAGACCAGACGCTTAGAACCGACTTTGTTGAAAAGACTTATAATTTTTTAGAAGACACAGGCATTGAAGTAGAGGTCAAACTGCACGACAATCCTCATGTGAAGGTAAGGGCCTACGTATTGAAGCCGGAGATTTTCGGGACAGTTCCGATTTATCTGCTAAGCACGGATGTAGAAGGAAATGACTTCTTGTCCAGAACCATCACGAACCATCTTTATGACGCGAATGAAGTAACCCGGGTTTCTCAGAGCATTGTGCTCGGAATTGGAGGTGCCAAAGTGGTTGAAGCCCTTGGCGGAGCTGACGTGTATCACCTCAACGAAGGCCACGCTTTGCCTGCTTTCTACTACCTGAAAGACCAGGGCGTGAAAAAGAATCAGTTGGTATTCACTACACATACCCCTGAAAAAGCTGGGAATGAAGAACGTGATGCGCGTCATCTGAATCGCTGTGGTTTCTTTGGTCGCACCTATTCTGAACAAGAATTGGGCAAGGAGATGGTGAACAACGGAATGATCAACTATACTGTCGCTGCATTGCGGATGGCTAAAAAGGCAAATGCCGTATCGAAGCTTCACGCCAAGGTATCCAAAGTCATGTGGAAAGACTATGACAGGACCTGCTCCATCGTTCCTATTACCAATGCACAGAATCAAAAGTTCTGGATGGACCCGACGGTGGAAAAAGCGTGGAAGAAGAAAAATGCCAAGGCCTATCAAAAGAGAAAGCAGGAGCTCAAAAAGGATTTGTTCAGCGAGGTCGTGAACCAGACGGAAAAAATGTTTGATCCGGAAGTCCTGACTTTTGTCTGGGCGCGTCGATTTGCCGGGTACAAACGAGCTGATCTTCTTCTGCACGACCTGGAGCGATTCCACAAGATGCTGACCAATGAGAAATACCCTGTTCAAATCATATGGGCCGGCAAGCCTTATCCGATGGATTACTATGCGATAGACATCTTCAATCACCTGGTAAACTTCTCAAAGCAATATCCAAACCTGGCCGTTCTTGTAGGCTACGAGATCGACCTGTCAAGGCAGCTCAAATGCGGTTCAGACGTATGGCTCAATACCCCAAGGATCACGCGAGAGGCTTCAGGAACCAGCGGTATGACCGCCGCCATGAACGGATCGGTGAATGTTTCGATCAATGACGGGTGGATTCCAGAATTTGGAAAAAACGGCAAGAACTGCTTTGTTCTTCCAGAAGTTGATCCAAATCTGCCCTACTGGGAGCAAGATCAATTGGATGCGGTGAACCTCTACGAAATGCTGGAGAAAAAAGTCATACCTACTTATTACGACAAGCCAGAAAAATGGCAGGAAATCGTTTTCAAGGGTATGGACGATGTCATCCCGGAATTCACAAGCGCGAGAATGGCGGACGAATATTACAAGAAAATGTTCAAATAGGAGACGGAGCTTATTCAAAAGCGAA
>CBDUAY010000082.1:0-12030 GCA_965365245.1 uncultured Flavobacteriaceae bacterium
TACCGAGGCTACAAAAGGATCCCTGCCTGACCTCAATGTGAGAACCCTTGCCGTAGATAGAAACAATCGAATCTGGATCGGAACCCAGAAGGGCCTGGTCGTTTTTTCGGATGCCCCAGGATTGTTTGATGCCGATATTTATGACGCGGAACCCGTGATTGTGGAAGATGATGGGGTTCCCCGGAGGTTGCTGGGTGATCAACCCGTCAACAGCATTGCAATTGATGGGGCCGAAAACAAATGGTTCGGGACCGATACGGGAGGCGTTTTAGGCACCAATCCCTCGGGTACCGAAACACTATACGTATTCAACAAGGACAACTCACCCCTGCCATCCAATCGCGTGCTCAAAGTTCAAGTAGACGACTCTGATGGGAGGGTCTATTTCGCCACCGACAAGGGAATCGTTGCTTTTGACAGTGGAGTGGCCCCTTATGGGGAAAGCCTGGAAGAGGTCTATGCCTATCCGAACCCTGCGCGAAAAAATCACGAGTTCATTACAATTGACGGTAGAAATGGAACTCATCTGCCCAGAGGCACGAATGTAAAAATCCTGGATGCCTCAGGCCGGTTGGTGCATGAGACCAATGTGGAGGTCGGACAGGAAGCCGGGGGAGGCAAAGTGACCTGGGACAGAACCAATCTGCGTGGAAGAAAGGTTGCCTCAGGGGTTTACATAGTCCTTCTAACCCTTCCGGATACTTCAGAAACGGCTTCCACCAAGATTGCCATTATAAATTAAGAAGCTACAGCATGCTTGTAAAGACAAAAGCCATAGTCATGACCTCCGTTAAATACGGAGATTCTGACTTGATTGTCAAATGTCTGACACAAGAGGGAATGAGATCGTATATGCTCAGGCGCATATTTGGTTCGAAAAGCAAAAAAGTCAAAATAGCATACTTTCAGCCGCTGTCTTTGTTGGAGTTGACAGCGAACCACAACAAGAAAGGAAGGTTGAACAGTGTGAGGGAAGTACGGGTTTCTTATTTCCAGGAAACTATACCTGTTGACATTCAAAAACAGTCAATTGCCTTGTTCCTTGCCGAGGTGATGGCCTCTTCCATTCGAGAGGAAGAATCGAACCCTTCCCTGTTTGAGTTTGTCGAGACGGCATTGATTTGGCTGGACACACACAAAAAAGTTGCAAATTTTCACCTGCTTTTTCTATACAGGCTGACAAGGTATTTGGGATTCAATCCGGATGTCAAACATTCTGGAGAAGAGTACTTTGACCTTATCGATGGATCTTTTTCACGATCGAGACCGATCAATCCGTTTATCGAAAAGGAAAAATTAGTGCTTTTCAGATCTCTTATCGGCATAAATTTTGATAGCATGGATAGTTTGAAGTGGAATGCCCGGAACAGGCAAGATTTGATGGAAGTTTTGTTGAGTTACTACGCATTGCACCTGGAAGGCTTTAAAGAGCCAAGATCTCTAAACGTATTAAAGGACGTGTTCAATGAAATTTCTTAACCTGGCGATTTTTGTCCTGCTTGGGCATTTTTGTGTTGCTCAAAAATGCGTGGTGGTCGACAAGGATTCTGAATTTCCCATCAGCAATGTTCAGGTTTTAAACGAAGACGGCAGCAAGACGGCCATCTCTGACAGGAATGGCATTGTTGACCTCAGTGTTTTCGACGACATGGAATTATTGACCTTCACCCATGTCAGCTACGTCGAGCTGGAGCTGCTCAAGAAGCAGATTCGCAAGGATTTCATCACTGTCTACATGCAGTTCAAGACCGAATTGCTTCGCGAAGTGTTCGTATCGGCCACCAAGGACAAGGAGGAACGATCCCGAATAGCGGAGGAGACTGCTGTTATTTCTGTCAAGGACATCCAGAATGTAGTCCCACAAACCTCGGCCGACATGCTCAGTCACGTCCCCGGGGTAAAAGTGCAGAAGACCCAGTTCGGTGGCGGAAGCCCGGTGCTTAGAGGGATGGAAGCCAATAGAATTTTATTGGTTGTTGACGGAGTTCGCATGAACAACGCCATCTACAGAAAAGGGCACCTGCAAAACTCGATCACGGTCGCCCCGAGCATGCTCGACAAGACCGAAGTGCTTTTCGGACCCTCCTCGGTTATATATGGATCGGATGCACTTGGTGGAGTCATTCATTATTACACCAGAAGACCACAGGTTTCCGAACGACCTGACGTTAGCCTGGATGTGCTGATGCGCTACGGAACGGTAAACAACGAGAACACGGTTTCAGCAGGCGTGGAAGTGCAACTGAAGAATTTCGCTTCGTTTACAAACATCTCTCACAGCAAGTTCGGAGATCTTAGAATGGGCGAGAACAGGCCGCATGGATTTTCCGAATGGGGCAAACAGTACCAGTTTTCCAACAATACCGACAGGTTCTACAACCCGGAGCCTGTAGACAATTCGAATCCGAACAAGCAGCGCAGGATAGGATACGAACAGACTGATTTTTTGCAGAAGTTTTTCATTCCCTTCAAGAATAAGAGCGAACTCGATTTCAACCTTCAATACAGCACTTCGACAGACATAAACAGGTTTGACCGACTGACGGAAACCACGAATGAGGGAGATCTGAAGTTTGCCGAGTGGTACTACGGTCCACAGGATCGATTCCTTTTTTCGACGCAGTACAGGATCAAACCCGAATCGAAATGGATGGACCAGGGAACTTTTACAGTGGCCTACCAAAACATCAAGGAATCCAGGGTGAACCGAAAGTTCTCGGATCTAAACCGAAATTCGCGATTCGAGAATGTTGACGTCTACAGCTTAAATGGGGACTTCACGAAGAATCTCAATCCGGAAGTGCATCGGAACCTGGGCTATGGATTTGAGATCTCCTACAATGACGTTGAGTCGACATCGAAAGGTGAAGTGCTCGAAGTTGATGGAAATTCGGTGATCGGCGTGGAGGACACCTATGTTGTTCAGACCCGGTATCCGGATGGAGGCAGCAACTATATGAGTTCTGCTGTTTACGCGAGTTATCGCCAGGACCTGGGAGACAGATCGACCCTCAATACAGGGATCCGATTGACCAATACCGTTCTTAATGCCAAATGGATAGACACTACATATATCAAGTTGCCCGACAATAGCATCCACCTGATGAACACGGCAGTGACCGCTACAGTAGGGTATACTTACAGACCTGAGGAATCCTGGCAACTGAACGGGGTGCTTTCTTCAGGGTTCAGGTCGCCCAACATTGACGATGTTGGCAAAGTCCGGGAGAAAGACGGCGATGTAACAGTACCCAACGCCGATCTGGAGCCCGAATTCGCATATAATTTTGAGGCCGGGGCGCTGAAATACTTCGACGAGAGAAGGTCTTATCTCGGCTTTACGACCTATTACACCTTGCTCAACAACTACATCATACGCGCGCCCTATGAGCTCGATGGGAGCTCGAGGATCATTTATGACGGAGAAGAAGCCAACGTAGTGGCGAATGTGAACAAGGGCAATGCCTATATCGTGGGTGGGACGCTCAACTTCAAAGGCGCCCTGTCAAATACCTGGAATACCCGAGCCTCTGTCACCTATACCCAGGGAACGGCTTATGATACCAAAGAGCCTCTGTCGTCCATTCCGCCGCTTTTCGGCAACGTCGAATTCAACTATGCAAAGAACAGGATAGAAACAGGGGTCAGTGTGATCTTCAATGGAAGGAAGAGGGCTTCAGACTACAATGTGTCGGAAGGGATCGACAACCTGAACCAAACACCCTTTCTCGAAGAAGAAAACACTTATTACGGCACCCCTTCCTGGTATACGATTAACTACTACATTCGACTTAAAAGCTCAAAGAAGATTGACTTTTTGGTCAATCTGGACAACATCCTTGATCATCACTACAAGGAGTTTGCATCTGCGATCAGCGCACCTGGAAGAAACATCTCCTTCACGGTGATAGGCAGCTTCTAAAACCCATCTGCAAGTTCCCTCCAGCCGACCAGCTTGATATTTCTTTCTAAAATGAGCTGCCTGCATTTGGCGCTGGTAAAAAACTCCGTGTCAACTTGCCTCCAGGCGGATCCGAAATTTGGGTGATCTATCGTTATTTCACGCATTTCTTCATCGTCATAGGCAGGATGGATCAGGATCATATGGAGTCCAGGCTGCAGATTTTGAAGGGTGTTTTGGTAGAACTCTCCGAGCTTGTTTTGTTGAAAGTCTTTGAAATCCCCGTAGTGAACAAATGGTATCTCAAAGTCTTCGGGCCTCAGGGCTTGTTTTGGGTCCAATCCTGAAATTTCTGACAAAAGACGGCCGTTGATTAAAACGGGTAGACCAAATTCCCTGCCTGCCTCCCGATAGATGTCAAAAAATTCCCTGGAAACGCCCATCGAATACATATGGGAATCTATATGACTCGGCTGCAGGCCGTAATCCAGCCCTTTGTTGATCTGGGCAAATACTTCCTTGCGCACCTCTTCTGGCCTTGCGTTTTCTAGGAGGGTCTTTCGATCTTTGAAAAAATGACCATTGGCATCGACCAGACTGGGAACCTCAGACGGGGAAAGTACGGGTCCGAAGCGTTTTTGATTCCATTCGCAGGTCAGAGTCAGGTGAATCCCGTGATCGAAATGGGAGTTTTCTTTTAAATAGGCCGCCATTTCCTCAAATCCCTGGCAATTGACCATCACGCTGCAGGAATTAACCGATCCTTTTTCAAGGCATTCCATGGTTGCCTTGTTTTCAGAATGGCACAAACCGGCATCATCGGCGTGTATCATCAGATATATCGCATCTCTATCCATTGTACTCATAGACAGCATCATTCATAGATCCGGATGACTTGTCCGCGTATTCGCCCTTCAACGCTCCGAACGTATCCGTTAATCACCTTGTTCATCGGGACGGCATTGAATCCCGGAAAGAAGGTCTTGTACTTTTCATAGGCATCTTCTACCAGGCCCGGAGCCACTGCATTGATGCGGATATCGTTCTCAATCTCCAAACTCGCTGCTTTGACAAAGCTGTGAATGGCCCCATTGACCATGGCAGCACTTGTGGTTCGGGCCACAGGATCTTCTCCGAGTATTCCGGTTGTCAGGGTAAAGGACCCCCCTGAGTTGATGAAGTCCTTGCCAATTCGCACCAGGTTGATCTGGCCCATCAATTTGCTGCGGATGCCAATGTAGAAATCTTCTTCGGTCAGATCGTTGAAATTATCCCATTTTGCCTCTCCTGCCGTGCAAACGACGGCATCGATCAGTGGGACCTGTTCAAACATCCGAAGGATAGAATCCTTGTCTTTGATATCCACCTGCACATCGGCATTCTTTCGCCCGGCAACGACGACCTCGTGCTTTTCATTGAGATGGGCGGCCACCTTCTTGCCAATGGTTCCGTTTCCACCGATAAGTAAAATTTTCATGAAATTGAATTTTGTGCCTTTTATTCAATTAAAGGTACAAAATAAAGCGAACCTCAGTCCTTCAGTTCGTCCAATAGATTTCGTGCTCCTTTGGCTGCTGAAGAATAGTGTTTCCATACCCATTTGGAAAAGAGAAAGTGAAAAATCAGGGCAAGTGGAATATACCAGATCCAGAGCTTTGCGTCCAGGAGCAGATCTTTGCCGCGCATCAATTTGCCCGCAACGGGAAGCACGGCCAGGGAAAATACAAACCCGAGGTAGTATCCTGCCTTCTGAACTTTGACAAACCTGTCTTTCTCTTTGGCGTATTGGATAAGGGTTTCGCGATAGGAGTTTTTCCCCAGATTGATCTGTTTCATTCTATCAATTGACCTCAACGACAGGATGGGCAGTACGATGCAAAACGCCACACTGATGATGCCGCAGAGCATGAGATACCACGTGTCGAGTTTCTCAAAGTTGAACAGTGCATAGGCAGCCATGGCAAAGCAAACGACGGTTCCCACGGTTTCGGGCAAAGAAATTTGACTCAGTTTGTCCCTGTACTTTTGCCGGGTCATTTGAACAACCATCTTATCTGTCAAGAGCTTCTGACGTTCGAGCTCTTCACTCATGTTTTCCCAAAGTCCTTTCATTTCTTCCAGTTCCATGCGTTCTCAATTAGAAATTTGTCGTTTTAGTTTTTCTTTGATTCGAGAGATACGGGTTCCCACATTGGATGTGCTAAAACCCGTTATGCTGGCTATCTCTTCGTGTCGCTTGCCTTCCAGGTAAAGCAGGATGATACCCTTTTCCACAACACTTAGCTCCTGAATGCTCTTGTATAACCATTCTATTCGCTCCTCCATGACGGGGTCGAACGGTTCCATCCTGAAATTGTCCAATCCTTCAGAAGAAACCTTTTTGACCTTCGATTTGTCCTTTTTCAAAAATGAAATTGCCGTATTTAGCGCGACCCTGTACATCCATGTGCTCCATTTGGACCGGTCGTCGAAAGATTCGAATGAGCGCCAGAGCTGATACACGATCTCCTGGTAGAGATCCTTCTGGTCCTCTTCCTGGTCGAAGTAGACGCGGGAGATCTTGTATATGATCCCTTCATGTTCCCGTATCAACCGTATGAAGTCACTTTGTTTGTTCAATGTCTGTCAGTTCAACACCTTGCGGGTTTTTCTTTTTGAATCAGATCGTTCAAAAGACTGACTTGCAGGCCTGCCGCAAAGACGAGTCCGCCAAAGATGTATTTGTACTCAGGCAGATCCTTGGCGAAAAAGGAAACCAGCAGGATTACAGCCGCCCAGATCAGTGCGTTGATGATTGAAAATCGTTTCATAGGATAGAGTTTTAAGTTGTTTCGGATAGTTAGTCACCTGAACCGAAAAAAAATCACACTGATATCAGCTTTTTTTTGAAAAACCTAAGTTTCAAGGAGCTTGCGCTTTCGGAATACGCCAAACATCGGCTTCGAAATCCACGATTCCATTCATTTCTTCAACCACCACGTGATCAATAATGTCAATTCCCTTTTGCGCCATATTGTCAAAGGTATCGATTCCATCATTCTCAAAATTCTGCCGGGTTCTGTGGATGTTGAACCTATCGGAGAGGTTTGTGCCAAAAGCCGCCTCAACTCCGGATCTTCCGATCATAAATCCGATGAGGCCTCCCCATGTCGCTGTTGGATTGTCTGAGTCCCATCCGCAAAGGGCTCCGATTTTGATCGTTTCCCGAAGATCTCCTTTTCCGTAAAAAAGACTGACCAGGCTTGCTGCAAAATTGATTCCTGAGGCGAAGCATCCGTTGCAGTACAAATTTTTGGAAGTGAGGTCGTAACCGTCCTGCTGCTCGACTTGATATCGCTGATAAACAGCGTCCCTGGTTTCTTCCCAGGTGTTTCCCTCTTTGAAATTCATTTTTACGAAATCATACATTGCAGCGGCATAAGATGAATCCGGCAGATTGAGTCTCGAAGCATCTGCCATCCAAATGAGTCGATCAGCCATTGATTTCTCAGAATCAGAACTCGCAGCGAGCGAATGCATCGAAACATAAAACTCGGAGATCCAGGCGGCATCTTCGTACGCCGAGGTTCTGATGGGTAAATGTGCCATCTTCAAAGCCACATCGGGCCGACCCGGTGCCAGCAGGCCAAAGATCTCTGTTGTCAACTGGGCATCAATCATCATATAATTCGGATTGTTCTTCGGATGACCGGTATCAGGAGGAAGAACTCCCTCACGCATAAGATCGAATGCGGTTTGATTGGAAACCCAAAGAAAATTCTCCTCCTCCTGGCGTATATGACGAAGCCAGCCCTCGCGGATTTGCTCCGGACTTAGCACCGAGGTCCTGTTAGCGTGAAGAAGATGCTGGTACATGTACTCGATGTCTGTATCGTCGTCAGCTCCCCAGATGCTGTCTTTGCCGATCAGCACATAGTCGATGGTTTCTGAAAGACCGCTCGGAAGACCTTCACCCCAAATGCTTGGCTGATCGGGCTTGCCCCAATCATCCCGCGTGTAAAACGGTCCGGTTCGGATCTCCCCGATATTGCCGATTTTATCCATTTCGGTGACGAGCCCGGTCCAGTTGGCAATGCATTGTCCCAACCAGAAACCGTAGAGCTGATCCTTGTATTCTGTTCTGGAAACAATCAATGCGTCCGGCTCCTTATCAATTTTGCAGCCTGAAAAGCATATTAGACAGGCAAGCACAAAATACGGGTAGGCTCGTTTCATTTCAAATGCAATGAGGCGTGACTGGACTTGGAAGCTCCGAGCTTTTCGGAACACTTGCGCGGCATGCCGCATAGGGACGAGACATACGAATTAGGTTTAGGATTATAAGCTTAAAAGTAAGGATTTTCAGCACGAAAAAAGGGCCTGTTTCAAAATGAAAGACCCTTTTATGCCAATTCCCCAGGGCAATGAGATTTCTCTCAGGCTCTTGGTTGAATGTTCTGGTTGACCCGGAATAAATTACCGGGATCGTATTTGGATTTGATGTCAACCAGGCGCTTGTAGTTTTGTCCGTAACTCGCCTTTACCCTTTCCTGGCCCTCATCCATCATAAAATTCGTGTAGGCGCCTCCCGAGGAATAGGGATGGAGTGCTTCCTGGTACTCTTTGGCCCATTTGGTTATTTTGGCCGCATTGGCCGGGTCCGGATCGACTCCGACAAAAACCCCTGCGTATTTCGCATCGCGATAGGCCCAAGGGGTATCGGTAGCCGAAGGACGGCTGGCCGCTCCACTTAGCGGATACAGATGCATTTGAGACAGAGGTGTTGGAATATCCTTTCCATACTTCAAATGCTCGGCCCTTGCTTTGGCTCCCAGTTCACTAAAGAAATCAGCCCTCCAATACCATTGCAAACCCGGGGGCATGAGCCCGTCAAAAAGTGTCTGTACAGCAGGATAGGGCATTCCTCCTACGTGTTCAAATACGGGTTCTTTGTCACGGACGGGTTGAAACAACTCATCGAATCTAGCCGGATCTCCGGTGTAGCACCAGACAATTCCACAGAATTTCTTCAGGTGAAGGAAGTCAGGAAAAGGGGGCCCGGGAATTACCATAGTGGCCACAAAGCCATTGAGGTCTTCGGGGGCATTGTGAATAAATTCATGATACCACTCCATGATTTCCTCGGTACGTTCAATGGGCCACAGAGTAGGTCCGCCTATAACGTTTTTAACCGGGTGACCCTGGAATTTGAAGGAAGTAACGATTCCAAAATTTCCTCCACCTCCGCGAATCGCCCAAAACAAATCAGAGTTCTGATTTTTGTTAACTGTTACAAAAGAACCGTCTGCCAATACCATGTCGGCTTCAAGCAAATTGTCAATTGTGAGGCCGTACTTCCTCGTGAGATGTCCGACACCACCGCCTAAGGTCAGCCCGCCTACACCTGTGGTTGAAATGATACCGGCAGGAACAGCCAATCCGAAAGGATGTGTTGCGTGATCCACCTCGCCCCAGACGTTGCCTCCGCCAACACGTATCGTGTTGTCCGCGGTATTCACTCGTACGAATTTGATACCGGAAAGATCGATTACAAGACCGTCGTCGCAGATTCCCAGGCCGCCGCCATTGTGCCCACCACCTCGAACGGCTACGAGCAGGTTGTTCTCTCTTCCAAAATTCACACAGGCAATGACATCGGCAACGTCGATGCAGCGAACAATGATACCCGGCTTTTTATCGATCATTCCGTTATACACTTTCCGCACTTCGTCGTAATTGTCGCTTTGGGGAAGGACGATGTCTCCTCTCACCCCGGAGCGTAGCTCCTCTAAATTAATTTCCATTTTTGAACAGGTTTTAGTTATTAAGATTGATTCGTGACAATACAGTATTGTCCACCAACAAGTTAGCTTTAATCTAATTAATAGGGCACTACTATTCAATCAAATGATGAAACAAATGATTCATCAAGCAATAAGCGAGCAGCAGGTTAAGCTCAATTCATCTCAGAGCGCCGCATAGGCATGGAGTCAATGAGGGCGTAGAGGTCTTCGGGGCGCATAAGTTCGGTTCGACGCAATTTCTCATCGCCGTCAAGACCGATCAGAATCAGCTCAAAGCTTTTTTTGGCAGACTTGTAGTCAAAATACACCTCAGTGGAGGCTCTCCTGATCGCACTGTCCTTTCCCATGAGATAGAATTCTGGAAAGACCTGCAGCAAAATAAGCTTTCTTTCCTTCATCTCTTCAGCATCCTGTGAAAAAAGGGAGATCTGTTGTTTCACCAAAGGGTCATTCGGATTTTCTGACATGACAAGGAGCACCCTGTTTTTCCATTGATTCGTTGACAAAGACTGTGATTGTGTGTAAAAACACGACAACAATAACACGAGCAAAAGAAATCGGGTTGAAGATTTCATGAGACTGAGGGAATTTGAATGTCATGAAGATACTCAATTTTTGACCAAGCCGCAAATTGGCCAGACCTAACTCATAGAATCCCAGGAAAGATAGCCTTTCGCTCGGCCGGGTAATTCTCAAATTGGGTCTTGTACCATTTGTGATGATCAAGGGCTCTGGGGATGAGGTTTGCCGCGGTCCATACGAAGAAGGTGGCCGCAGGGCAATTCCAGGCCATGAGGGCAAATCCAGCCCATTGAATGATTTCTCCCAAGTGGTTCGGACAGGATATGTATTCGAACATGAACCCCCTGGGAATCTTGTACCCAACTTCACCGGGTTTGCGAAGCCCAATCAGGATTTGGTCACTTTTCAAGTTGACAATCGCACCTGTGGTAAAAAGAAAAGCACCTAGAATAAATTTCCATGAAGAAAAATCATTCGGGATGTAGTTCTCAAAAAACGAAAGGTAGTATCCGTTCAGGCCAGCATTGACCAGGTTAAATATGATTGCCGACACAACAATCACAACGGGCATTTTTTTTCCACGAGTTCGAATCCTCATAGGAAAGACAAAGGTCCGGTTTGCATAGTGCAGGAGCCATAGAAAAAGAAGAAGGTAGGCGTAAGAACTATGCGAATAGCTGATTGTGAAGTAAAGAATGCAGACAAAGGAAGGCAGTTCCATAAGCAACCATCCGACCTTGTTCGATATCTGCGGTCCCCAACCACTTTTCACATGCCTTCCGTAAGGAGCTCTCACAAACAGAAGAAGGAAAAAAGTGATCAGCGCTATGCCTGCCCAAATAAGACAAAGTATATGAAATAGGTCTTGGCTCATATTTTGTCATTTTTTTTCATCCAAAGAATCAGGTCCCTTACCGATTCTTCAAGGGGCCTGCATCGATGACCGAGCTGCTCAATGGCCTTTGTGGAGTCTACACGACTCGGTCCTCGCTTAATAGTCAACAGGCTTTCCCTGTTGATCGGCCAACGTAAAGGAACGAATTTTTGGTACAAACGGATAAAAGGAAGCAGAATCAGGAGCAGGTCAATTGAAATCGCCGACGGAATTCGTGATGGGTTGACTATGCGAGCCAGTTCTTTCAGCGTGTAGAATTGCCCGCCTGTGACATAGACCTCGCCTTTTCTTGCTCTATCCATGCTATTGATCACGGTTTGGGAAAAATCCCGAATGTCCTGGAGGTCATAGCCTCCGCTGCTGATCATAGGCAATCTTCCGGTGTATAGATCGACTATTGTACGTCCAAATCGTGAAGGCTGCAGGTCTGGTGGGCCGATAAGGGCCGTGGGTCTGAGAATTACAGCATCCAATCCCTGGTTGGAAACAGCATTCAATACTCGTTCTTCGGCGCGCGCCTTGGTCCAGCCGTAAAAGAAATCATTCGTATGTATCAAAGGAGATTTCTCATCAAGCACTCTTTCAGGGTTGTTGGGCATTGTTGCAGTAGATGAACTTATATAAACCAATCGAATCTTTTTTTCAACACAATGATCTATGAGTTTCTCTGTCGCATTTATATTGATCTCATATACTTCTTTTCGGTGGTCTTCCCCGATTGAAATCACACTGGCGCAATGAATGAGGATTCCAGCACCTTCAAACAGTGATTCTAGCTTCTCGGCATCCTTAAGGTCTCCCTGGACCCATCTGATCTGGTTCGATTCCTCGGGAAGTCGGGTGGTTCTATATAGGCAGTTCAGCAGATAACCCTGTTCAATCAGCATCGGGATCAAAACTGATCCCAGGTGACCGGTTGAGCCGGTAAC
>CBDUAY010000083.1:0-11823 GCA_965365245.1 uncultured Flavobacteriaceae bacterium
GTCAAGCAGGGGGTCGACCTGCACACCAGCACGTTCAACCAGGCCCTGGCCACAGAGTACCTGGCGGGCGGCTACCTCAAGCGCCATTTGCCCAACATCGTCCGCATCTACAAGCCCAAGCAAGAGGCCATGCTTCTGGCCATGGACAACGGGTTTCAGTCGGCGTTGATTGCACCCACCGAGATCCTCGCGAATCAACACTATGTGGCCGTCGAGGAACTATTGGGCAAAATGGACGTTAAGGTGAGGTTACTGACAGGTTCTACTACTGCCTCCCAGAGGAAGGTAATTCACAAAGAGTTGCAAGACGGATCTCTGGACATTCTGATAGGGACCCATGCGCTTTTTGAGGACAAGGTGAAATTCAAAAACCTCGGATTTGCCATCATAGATGAACAGCACAGGTTCGGCGTGGCACAGCGAGCCAAAATGTGGAAAAAGAATGTTCTCCCTCCCCATATACTGGTCATGACGGCGACTCCCATTCCAAGGACCCTTGCTATGAGCGTTTACGGAGACCTTGACATCTCGGTTATCGACGAGCTGCCTCCAGGCAGAAAAGAGATCAAAACAGTGCATAAATTCGACCAGAATCGCCTCTCGGTATTCCGCTTCCTCAAAGAAGAGATTGCCAAGGGCAGGCAGGTTTATGTAGTTTACCCATTGATCCAGGAATCGGAGCAATTGGATTACAAAGACCTGATGGATGGTTATGAAAGCATTTCTCGCGAGTTTCCGCTTCCGGATTACAGAATCAGCATCGTTCATGGAAAGATGAAGGCAGCTGACAAAGATTTTGAAATGCAGCGTTTCGTCAAGGGGGAGACCCAGATCCTGGTGGCTACTACGGTGATAGAGGTTGGGGTAAATGTGCCGAATGCCAGTGTTATGGTCATTGAAAGTGCAGAACGCTTCGGATTGTCTCAGTTGCACCAGCTGCGCGGCAGGGTAGGGAGGGGTGCCGATCAGAGTTATTGCATATTGCTCTCCTCACAGAAGCTGACTAGCGACGCTAAAACGCGATTGCGAACCATGGTCGAGACCAGCGATGGCTTTCGAATCGCAGAAGTCGATCTCAAACTGCGCGGACCGGGTGACCTTATGGGTACGCAGCAGAGCGGTGTCCTTCAAATGAAAATTGCTGACATCGTCAAGGACCAGGGCATTCTCGAACTGGCAAGAAAAGCGGCGTTCGAAGTAGCCTCTGCTGAAGGTGGCTCTGCGAACGCCGCGTATAGTGAGATTTGGGACAGTTATCAAATGATTTCAAGAAACAAGTCCCTGTGGAGCAAGATCAGTTGATGTCCTCTCCTTTTTTCAGTTTTTCCATATTGGCCTGAACCCTGTCTTTATTGACTTGTTGAGGAGCCAGGTCATAGGCTTTTTCAAGATACTGCAAGGCTTTCTTGTAGTCGCCCAAAGCCGAATAGCCCCTGGCAAGACCATAGTTCACGGGCCAGGTATCCTTGTGCATTTTTGCATTCTTTTTGAACACTTCAAGCGCTTTTTCCTTTTCTCCCTGAGCGATCAGCTGGCGTCCGTAGTTGTGCACCTGAAAAACCGTGCCTTGCTCCATTGCTCTTTCCATTACTTTGTCAGCCTCATCGCCTTTTCCCATTTTATTGAGAATCTGTGCCTTTGTCTGTAGGTTGTTGTAGTTCTCAACCCCAACAAACGGCGCACTGATCGCAGCTTCACTCCACGCGAGTGCTTCCTCCATGTCTCCACCATTGTTCATGGACCAGTTGGCTGCCTGGTTCCAGTTCTGGTCGCTGAACCCTTTCTGACCCTGCAGATCCTTTCTCACCTGTGCAAGTACGATGTCTGTGACATCGACGTCTATCTTGAAAGGTATTCTCTTTTCTGCCCACCTGAGTTCTGCGGTAGTCGATGTTTTGTCAAAGGCCGGAAAATCATAAGTAAGCAATTCGGTGTGCGGACCGGTTTCGGAGTTCACTGTGACACGCAGGGCATCCTCTGCCGGATCGTAGAAATAGCTTCCCCAGGCCGTCGAATTGTTCGAGAAGATTATGTCCACCTTGCCATCCTCGTGCAGAACCATGTGCAATCCATAGGTTCCGGCGGCAAGTTTATTGCCCTGAATGCTGACATCGTCTGTAAAATGAATGGTTGTGTTCTCGTTGGCACCGGCTCTCCAGGGAGATTCCTTGGCTGTGCCAAACCCGAGGTTGTTCATTCCATAGGGTACCAGCTTTCCCCAAATCTCACGACCGTTGACGCTTGGCCGAGAATAGGTAATTGTAATGTCTGTGATTCCCACACGCTGGGTGACGGAAGCTTTTTGACTGCCCTGGGGCATCTCCATTTGACCATAACTGCTAAAGCCTACAAAGAGAAAGAGGGTTAAAATGAAAGAAAATTTCGTTGGTGTAGTGATGTTTTTCATAAAATTGGATTTTGAGTTAATAACATTTGAATCCTTTTGTTGCTAGGCAGTATTACCGCCAGGATCTCGAAAGTTCTAATTTATTGACTATTTGAAAAGCAGGGTGTTATGGTAATGTTAAAAGATTTCTAGTTTAATATCGCTGAACTTTTCCGGGATTTTGTTTCATTTGAAGTTTACTTATCTTTGCACAAATTTTTTTGGCATGAAAAAAATCTACATACTACTGTTTTTCCTCTCGTTTGCGGGTCTAGAATCCTGGGCGCAGAAGGATACGATCAAATTGATCAATGAGGACATTTTGGTTGGAGAGATAGAGAAGCTGGACAAAAGCGTTTTTACGTTTAGCACCGATTACAGTGATTCCGACTTCAAAATAGAATGGGACAAAGTACTGGAAATTAAGAGTCAGCGCACTTTCATAATGGCTTTTTCTGACGGTGTTCGTGTCACTGGCAATTTGAATAGTATTCCCGAGACGGATAAGATGGTAAGGGTGGTGTTTGACGGGCAAACTGAGGAAGAGTCTTTGAACGACCTGATCTTTCTCGAACCCATTGGCAAAGGCGCTTTGAGCAACCTGTCGATTGACGTGGATTTGGGTATTACTTTGACAAAAGCCAATAACTTTAGGCAATTGAACACGTATATCGGGGGTACCTATCTGGCGAAACGATGGAACGCGAATGCTTTTTTCAAAACGGTTTTGAGCAGTCAGGATAACACAGCTGACATTCGCAGAATGGATGCTGAATTGGGCGGTCAGTATTTTCTGCCGCATGACTGGTTCGTCACAGCGAGAGGGAAGTACCTGGCCAATGATGAGCAATTACTTGATTTAAGACAGACCTACCAGGCAGGTGTCGGTTATTATTTCATACACAACAATTCCATGTACCTTGCTTTAAGTGCTGGTGCGGCGGTAACATCCGAGGTCTACACCAATGATAATCCTGAGCGTAACAGTGCTGAAGGTTTTGTCGGCCTGGGCTTTCAAAAATACTCAATTGGCGATCTGAGCTTTCTCACAACTGCGGCGCTTTATCCCAGCTTTACGGAATCCGGAAGGTATCGTGTCGATTTGAATGGAGACTTAAAATACGATTTGCCACTTGATTTCTACATCAAATTGAGTATAACCTACAACTATGACAGCCAACCTACTGAAGGAGCCGCCGATTCGGATTACGTCTTTACGACTTCCTTTGGATGGGAGTTCAATTAATTTCTGAAAGGCAGGGGAGCGATCTGAGGATCTGATTCCCCGAGATAGCGTCGGCTACCGAGATATCGGTTCACGTTGAATTCGTCGTAAAATGGAGATTTAGCATCTATGGAACCGATTTTCACACGACCCGAGGAATGAATGAATTCTCCTCGATTGTTGCCCAGCCATATGGCCACGTGGGTGACGCGCTGTCGCGTGCTGTCTGATGCCTTTTTGCCAAAGAACATCAAATCGCCCTTCGAGAGGGATTCAAACGAAAGGTCAGGATCAATGTCCTTGCCGGCCATAATCTGCTGTGAGGCATCGCGTGGGATGATGAGCCCATTCATGCGAAATGCTGTTTTGGTAAACCCGCTGCAGTCCATTCCTTTGGATGAAGTGCCTCCCCATAGATAGGGCGCACCCATCAGGGAACGGGCGTAAAGCTCCAATCGTTCAGGGCTGGGGTTCAGTTCATCCAGCCATTTGAGATAGATCTCGGCCTCTTCACGCCTTACGTATCCGGTTCTACCATCCGGGTAGGCCACTTCAAAGAATTCCCCGTCTTCTCCGATAAGTCTCAGAAGGGCTCCCAATACCAGGTCTCCGACCTTCTGAAGCTCATTCTCCGTGGAGGCGTACACATGCCCGAAGCTTTTCAAATAAACCAACTTGGGTGCAGCAGACCAGTTGTCAAAATCTTCTTCAGTCATCAGTTGAACCCCACCATGGTCAACCCAGGAGATGTATCGGTCTGGCGTTTGAACGAGATAGAAATCACCGTCTATCTTCAAGACTTTCAGACCGGTTCCCAAAATGGCCTGGGTTGCAAGTTCTGCTGAATGCTTAGGGGCAGAGCGAATGTTTGCCACCGAATTGTTGACTACCGCATAGGGATGATTTCCTATGCTTTCATTTGGGAGCAAGGACACCTCATCATGAATTGTGAGGCCGAAGGGTTTCAGTTCTTCTTTGAGCCGATTGAGGGCCTCACTTTGATCCGTTTCACCAGTAATTCGAATGGAATTGCGATCGCTGACAATTTTCACATCGTAGATCGCTACTCGCTTGTCAGGAGCATATTCCATCTTGATCCGTTCGTTGATTCCGGACAGTTCTTCAGAATTTCCTCTTTCGACGCAGGAGGTAAGGGATAGAATCCAAATCAAAGCCAGCAGAAAAGATGGATGTTTAAGAGTAGGCGACATTTTCAATTTTCTATTGGCGAACATAGATCAAAGTTTTAGAGTCGTTTGCGAATCCAGGAAAGCATATCGAAAAAATTCTGTGGAGCCACTCCATGACCTACCGGGTATTCCTTGTACTCGTGTTCAATCCCAAGTTTTTTGAGAAATTCGGGGGTTCTTCGAGCCCATTCCACGGGAATGACCTGGTCAACGGATCCATGGGAGGCGAAGACATCGAGATCTCTGTATGCACTGGCCTCAAGGGGCTTGATCAGTAATTGTTGATTCACGTAGCCACTCAGGGCAAGCACGTGTTGAATCTTTCCGGGATGATTCAGAGCGTAGGCCAGGCTTAATATCGTGCCCTGGCTGAATCCCATGAGGAAAATTCGGTCGGGATCAGGATCAAATTTATCAACCACTCCATCAATGAAACGATCTATTTCGTTTAACGCCAGATTGGCTTCTTCCAAATTTGAAAAATTATCGCGATCGGCTTCGAAATTGATCGAATACCAGGCATAGCTCCCGAAACCAAGTGATAAAGGCGCTCTCACGCTCAGAATCAAGAGTTCAGAAGGCAGCTCCTGAGCAAATGAGAACAAGTCCTGTTCATTGCTGCCGTAGCCGTGAAGCATGATGAGCAGTGGAGGATTTGGTAGGTTGTCAGCTGGCTTTCTGATTAGGTATTCCAAATTGAGATCAGACATAGATTGAGTGATTTTCGAAGTGTTTCGGGTTATTCAGATTAGCCGATCGAACGGAACCATTCCTGAAATTGGTCCCCGAGGAGGGGAACTCTTTTTTCCTCTCCCTTAATCGCTCCGATCAAACCGATGATCCAAAGAATGAAAACTCCAACGCTGAGAATCCAGTCCAACCAGTCGAAATCGCTGAAGCGCTGCAGGAAGTTCACGATCATAGCTGTTAAAAAAATTCCCAGGGCCTGCCGGATGTGAAAAGCAGCGAAGTAATTTTGTTTGTTTTGGTTCAGTACAAAGGCGATCACGGTTCCGATGATTGTGATATAGCTGATTATCGCAATGGTTTTTCCTTCCGATATGGTTTGATTGTACATAATAGTTTTTTTAAATCACCAGCTCATTGCGTGAGAATATTCCGAGGGCCTGCCCTTTGAGTCTTTTACCTAAAAAGGCGGAATTGCCAGATTTGCTCCTAATCATATCCTGTTTGAATACGTATTCCTTGTCAGGATCGAACAGGGTGAGATCGGCACATGCATTTTCTTCGATGACCGATATGGGAAGGCCAAAGCGATTCTGCGCATTGACGGTCATGCATTTTACGAAGGTTTCGATACCCACAAGGTCAGCAACACTTCCAAAGAGCGTTTCCAAACCGATTGTTCCAAAGAGACCGTTTTCGAATTCCACCTTTTTGTTCTCTATATCTATCGGATTGTGGTCGCTAACAATCATGTCAATGGTTCCGTCCTGGACTCCTTTTATCAGCGCTTTCACGTCTTTCGCCGTTCTCAACGGAGGACTCACCTTGAAATTGGTGTCGAATGAAGCAATCTCTTCATCGGTCAGGAACAAATGGTGAGCAGCAACACTGCAACTGATATCCAACCCCTTCTTTTTCCCCTCTCGAATAAGCTTTACCGCACCAGCAGTCGATATCGTCGGAATGTGAAGCTTACCACCGGTATATTCGAGGAGATACAGATCTCTTATTATCTGCAATTCTTCTGACAGGTTCGGAACAGAGTTGAGCCCGAGCTTTGTCGTTTGTGGGCTTTCATTGACAAATCCATGGGTTCCTATGCTGTTGTCCTGTGGAAAGCTCATTACCAAACCGTCAAAGTTCTGGGCATAGAGCAACCCTATCTTCAATAAATTCGCATTGGCTATGCTTTTTCCGTAATCCCCAAAGGCTATGGCCCCTGAAGTTTTCATGTCGTATAGCTCCGCAAGCTCCTTGCCTTGTGCCCCTTGGGTCAAATTGGCAATTGGGAAAAGAGCGACGGCTGAACCTGAACTTTTCTGAATCAGAAACTCGACCTGAGATTTATTGTCTATTACGGGGTTCGTATTTGGGTTGACAGCAACTTTGGTCACCCCGCTGAGGGCTGCTGTTTTCAAACCATTAACTATGGTCTCTCGTTCTTCAAAGCCCGGTTCCCCGAAAGAAACACTGGTATCAAACCAGCCATTGGACACATGCAAGTTTTTAATCTTGATCTCCTTGCAGTTCTTTGGGAGTTCAATTTTTTTTCGAATGACCTTGATCACTCCTTTTTCGATCAGAATGTCTCTGGTTTGCTGATGGTGTTTTGAGTTTTCATCGATTATCCTGGCGGATCTCAGAAGTACGTTCATTGGCCGAGGGTTAATTTTTAAAGAATTTTTGAATGAGCATTTCCAGAACTAAGAAGATCAAGGCAAAAATAGTAAATAATTGCCACAAACTTCGACTTGAAAACAGGTCGTTTAGCGCACGAAGGCCTTCCCCAGGAGAGGACAACAATTTCATTTGACTGCTTCCCTCTGCTAGTCTTTTCAGATTCGCATAATCCTTTCGGATCAAGTCTCGGTCGTAATTGAATGCCTGTTCCGAAAGAACCCTTTGATTATCCATGATCTGGTACACACCGGGAAGCAGCGGATAATCCTTGGTGAAGAGTTCAACCTGTTGCGTCGAGTTCTTTTGCAGGGGGATGTACTCTTCTTTGCCATTCGTGATTTTAAGGGCATTGCCGCTCAGAGAATCATTCCTTACCCGAAGCACATTGGCTCTGCCAATTACGCTATAGACTCCTTGAGCTCGATTCTCAGGAAGAGAAAAATTGTAGAATAACGGAACAATCAAAGGGGATTCCCTAAAATTTGATTCTTCTCCCTTCAATGGGGAGGCTATCCAGAATATCCGGTTTTTTCCAAGGGGAATTTCACTGGCAAAGGCGCTTCCGTCATCAAAGCTTATCAAAGGGGCCGAAGACCTGAAATCCGATTCAATTCCATAGGTGGCTTCGGGATACTCAAAATTCTTGACTTCGCCTTTGAAAACATTATTGAAAAAAGGATGATCCTTCGATACGGAAATAATAGATTTTTTCCTTTCGAACTCAGATGAAACCCTTCCAATCCCCAGGGCGCTGAACATAGACTGATAGGAGGCAAGGTCAGGCTGTGCCGAAGGAATGACAACCAAGTTGCCTGTCTCCTGTACATAGGCTTTTAAACTCCTGACCAAAGGCGCAGGAATGATATCCAGTTCATTCAGAAGAATGAGGTTGTAATCCTGTATGCTACCCTGGTTGAGATTTGACAATTCCTGAAAGGTCAGCTCAAAGGAATCGCTGGTGTAAATTCGTTCGATGTAGCTGGAAAAAGCCCCTATAACCAGCACTTTGGGCTTAACGGCTTCTGGAAGGGTGAAAAAGAGAGAGTTGTCAAAGCCGAGCCTCGGATCCGAAAAAATCATAGCCCCGCTCCCTGTGGTCTCTGGGGGAATGCTGAACTCCACGTTGGCATAATTGCCTTTCACGATGGCCAAAGAAGATTTTCCGTAGAGTTGCCCGTTCAAAACAAGAGATACGCTTAGATTGTCCTCATCGATGTCTTGAGCCAGGACTCTTCCGCTGATTTTCAATTCATTTCGGTCAAAGGCACTCAGCCATAGACTGTCAAGACTGAGGTTCTGGTATCGATCCGATCGAACCGGAATGAGAAAGTACCGGTTTCGATCCCCTGACGGCAATGAGTCAATCTCATAAGGCGAGCTTCGAAAGTCAGAAAACAAAAAGACATCTGCGCCGTCAAATCCTTTGTTTGCCGAAATGGTGCCGGCCTCCAGAAGAATCTGGGAAAAATCCTTGCGTACCGGGTGGTAGTCAATCTTTGTCAATTCTTGACGAATGCCTTCAGATGGCAGACTTTCCTGGATGTTGTCATTGGTGATCAAGGCGAAGTCCCCCGGAAGATTTTGAAGCTCGTCGATCAGGACGCGTTTCGCATTCTGCAACAGCTCGGATCCGTTTTTGTCGGTCGCCTGCATGCTGAGGGAATTGTCGAGGTATAAGATTGTTTTTCGGTTCTCCTGACCTTCAGTTTTCTTCACCACGGGCTGAGCGAAGGCGAGGATCAGGCAAGTCAGAGCCAGTAATCGTGAAGCCAGGATCAGCAATTTCTTGATCCTGGAGCTTTTTCTGGACTGCAGTTCGATCTCACGAAGAAACTTTACATTTGTAAAAGCCTCTTTTTTAAATCGTTGGAGCTGAAATAAATGGATGAGTATAGGGATGATCAATAAGACGAGAAGTACCAGAATTTCTGGATGATTGAATTGCATCTTTCCCAATTGCTTTTCCCAAAAATAGGAATTTATTTCACAAGAATGGGGATATGTTTACATAGATATGAGCTCAGTCATTTGTCCTTCTGAATCGATCTTGTAGCGTTGGTATTTTTTACCTTTTCGGATCAGCAGAAGAAGCTCTGTGGCCTTTTCATTGAGATCTGTCGTTATGAACTTGCCGCTATAGTGCTGAGTAATGGTCTCAAAAGGAGTATGGCCCACAACGTGCAGCTTGGATTTGTATTTTTTCAACATGTCGTCCAATTGATTTTCGAGGGTGTCTGATTGGGCATATCCCCTGTACCAAAAAGGGCTGCGGTCGCTGTAAAACATCTGCTTTCTACGCATCCATCTCTCAGGGTCATAGGCCGTGCTATCGGCATTGGGCTTGGTTATTTCCAGGAAGATGTCGTCCGACATGTAGGCAAAGGCCTGCTCGTTGTACTCGCTGATCAATGGGGTTCCAAGGTCGATTATTCCTCCATGTGCGAATATGACGTCGTCAATTTTGATCACTGGAGATTTGTGCCTGAGCCAGGATCCAAGATACGAATCCTTGGGGTGAAACATGATGTCATAGCCCACCCCGTAGGCAATGGACAGGGCTTTTTCCTTTCTTCCTATATACCGCAGGTCATTTGTAAGAGTCATAATTTCATGATTGCCCAGTATAAGATGCACTTTCCCACCTTTTTGTTCGGCCTGTTCTTCCAAACCGTGAATGAACCAAAGCACTTTGGTCACATCGTTTCCACGGTCAAACAAATCTCCGACAAACATCAGATGCGAAGAACCCGCAATCCATTTGAGGTCGGGACCTATGACATTTGATTTCTGAAGAAGATTAATCAATCTTTCATAGCTCCCATGAACATCTCCAACGACAAATAAGGAGTCTACTTTTCTATAAACGGAATTCGAACGATCAAAATCCGGGTATATTTTCAAGGATTCAGTACCTGATTCCTCACCTCCGAATTCAAGGTGAATTTCCCTGTTCGGTCGACTATCTAATCTGTACTGATGTACTCTTGCTTTGTCTGTTGATCCTTCCGCCAAAACCCGACCTCTATTGTCAACTATCGAATATAAGCCCTTTTGTTCCTGGTTCGTGATCCAGTTGAAAGTCATTCCATCTTCAATGGAAACATAGAGAGAATAGGTCCCGTCATATTTCATCGGCACCTGTATATCCTGCTTACCTGATATGGAAAATGCAAGGCTCAATCCGGCAAATGCCGCTATTAAACTGATTAAAAGAGAGGAGTCCAGGTATGTCTTTTTAGTATTCATATCTATGCTTGTGTTTTGCCCTGCAGGCCTTATCGATCTTCTCTGTTACTGTTTTAGGGTTATTGATGTCTTTATAGAATTCCCTTATATAGCTCAGCACATCCGATCTCGTCTTTTCATCCATGAAGGTGGATTGATTCACCTCATCCATGAATTCCGGCTGCAAGGCTTTGAAGAATTGAATCTGACTGCTGTAACCCTGGTCACGGCAAAGACCCCTGAAAACCCTTGTGCGAACACTTTCAATGTCGATACCTTCTGGTGGCACGGCATAAGGTGTGTCAACCAGACCCGAGTAATCGAAATCATATGGTACAGCAATAGGCAATGACCCATCCTCCTTGCGCATGATCTTGATGTTATGACGTTCCGGTACAGACCAATCCAGATTTCCAATCATGTATTGAAAGAGCACGAGCTTGTCTATGTTGTCCTTGTCGAGCGCCTCCTGATTTCGAATGAGATCTTCAAACTCTTTCATGTCATTGCGCTTGGCCAGGTCATTGATCGACTCAATCAGGAAACCGAAATGAGTGGAGCTGTCTTCAGGTTTTTCAGAGTCAACATAGGTGATTCGACAGGGTCTGACTTTAAAACTATAAGGAGTGACAAGATTGTACAGTTTGTAGATCAGGTACTCTTTCTCCACATACTCCTGAAAACTTTTGCTGTTCTTGCAATGACTTACAAGCTTGATCTTTTTTTGTTTCTCAAATGGAGAGCCTTTGGTCTCCGAATTTTTGAAATTTAGAAAGAGGGGCGGGATTCTGCAGGTGGTTTTCATGGTACGGGTATGTCCTCTGACCTTTACGCGCAGGTCAATTTCAGAGGAAGTGCCATCAGGTCCATTCAAGCTGATCTGTGCAGGATGGTTGTTTCGATCTTTCACGTCGCGATAGACTTCTTTCATGTCCATGGTCAGCGTAAACTCCAGCAATTCGTCGGTTTGAAACAATTCCTTCACCTTCTGGGCATGAAGGACGGAGGAGGAGAGAAGTACAAGAATATACAGTGCTAGATGTCTTTTCATAAGGGGTTTTGTTAAGTAGAATGCCTTAATTTACAATTTTTTCGATATTCATGGACTGAATCACCTCAAAAGAGTGGGCATCTATTTTCAAGGGTCCAGCCAGCGGATTGCTCAATGCAAGCACAAAATAGATCAACGTCCCTATGAAAATGTTGTAAAGAGTTATTAATCCCATCGAAATCAAGTCAACGGGGTATACCGTATAGAAGACCCACATGAAAAGAAGTCCGAAACCAAGAATGTAAATAAGATTTGGTATGAGGACCGTTTTAGAATATATTCTTACCTGCATCAATTGTATGATCTGGTCAAGATTTTTGAGGAGCTTGTTGTTGAGGTTCACCTCGTCTGAGTTTGCCACAGACAATTTAGCCGTCAG
>CBDUAY010000084.1:0-11762 GCA_965365245.1 uncultured Flavobacteriaceae bacterium
GTTCGATTGGATATATGTAGACCCCTCTCGCAGGGGTGGCCAGGAAGAACGCGTATTTCGTCTCGAAGACTGTTCGCCAAACCTGATCGAGAACATTGAGCTTATTTTATCCAAGTCAGATGGTGTGCTTCTTAAGCTGGCCCCTTTCATGGACATCAGCAAAGCTCTCGGTCAGTTGAATAATGTAGAGGAAGTCCATGTTGTGGCTGTCAACAACGAGGTGAAAGAGCTCTTGTTTCTGATCAGGAGCGAAAAGCCTGAATTCACTCGTCTGAAGGCCGTGAATCTTATCCAGGACCGTACTGACATAGTGGAGAGTGAACCCGGTTCGGAGTGCGAGATCATCTACGGACCGGTTGGCGCATATCTTTACGAACCGAACGCGGCAATCCGCAAAGCTGGCATTTACTCGGCTGTTGCCTCCCGGTACAATCTGAATAAAATCCATCCCAACAGTCATCTTTTCACGAGCGAAGAACTGGTGGATTTTCCCGGCAGGGTTTTTCGGGTAAATAGGAAGATCAAATACAGTCCGAAGAGAATCAAGAAGGAGTTGGGTCTGAAGAAAGCCAACATCACAACAAGAAACTTCCACGATTCCGTTGCCCAGATCAGAAAGCGAACCGGAATTAAGGAAGGTGGTGAGGATTACCTGTTTTTCACCACCGACTACGAGGAAAAATCTATAGTTCTCGTTTGTTCGAAAGCAGAGATCATCCAATCATAGGAACTTTCCTGATAAGCCGTTTTCGGATTATTTTGTTAACTTTATTTCAGATAATTTCATTCAATTCATGGCGAACAGGAGCACAAGGTCTTTGTCGGCCCGCAAAGAGCTGGAAGATAATTTATTCGAAAACATTTCTAAACTCGCTGTTGCGGATGCAGATGAGAATGAGTTTCAAAAACTATCACGTCGTTATTTGATCGACGATTCAGTAGTCTATGGAACCGCCTCATTTTACGATTTCACGCGGGAAGATGAAAGGAAGAAAAAGATTCGCATTTGCAACGGAACGGCCTGCATGGTTGCCGGCACTCAGGAACGGGTTCAGCAATGGGCACAGGGCAGCTTCTCAAAGGAGGAAATCGGTCACGTCGCCTGCGTAGGCCACTGCCACAGCAATTCAGCGATTCTATTCAAGGATAACACCTACAGCCCGGGTTCTGAAGAAGAATTGAAACGCATCGTTGAAAGCGAGACGAACCAGAGTCAAAATCCGTTGAGCTATGAGGTAGGTGCTAACACCGAGCCTGTATTGACAGCAACTGTTTCAGATCCCGTTTCATTTTTCAAGCAGGCGGAATCGGTCCGAAAAGATGGACAACGCGTGATTCAGGAACTCAAGGCCTCCGGGCTGAGGGGACGTGGTGGTGCCGGTTTCCCGTTCTGGTTCAAAATAGATGCTGTAGCCAAGGAGAAAAGCGATCAGAAATACGTCGTGTGCAATGCTGATGAAGGAGATCCGGGGGCATTCAGCGACATGTATCTTCTCGAACATCAACCTCTTAAGGTGCTTTACGGCATGTACGCATCCGGTATTTGTACCGGAGCTACGCGAGGCGTTCTTTATATACGCGGCGAATACCCCAATTCCATTCGGGCCATTGAGGAAACAATCTCCCTGCTCGAAGAGCAAAGACTGCTGGAAGACTTCAAATTCAAGGTGATTCGAGGTCAGGGAAGCTATATATGTGGCGAGGAAACCGCCCTTCTCAGCAGCATTGAAGGACTCCGCCCGGAAGTGCGAGTCAGGCCTCCCTACCCTGCTCAATATGGTCTCTTTGGAAAGCCCACCCTGTTGAGCAACGTAGAAACTTTTGCCAACCTGCATTGGATAATTGATAAAGGGGGCAAACAATACGCCGCCCTGGGCACAAAGAGCTCCGCAGGAACCAAACTCGTTTCCTTCGATGGATTCTTCAACCGCCCCGGATTGTATGAATTGGAAATGGGAACCTCCCTGCAGGAAGCTGTTTATGAAATAGGAAAAGGTTTTAATGCAGAGATCAAGGCCTTGCAGATCGGAGGCCCTCTGGGAGGAATTGTACCCATCAATAAAATTGAAGAGCTTACGCTGGATTTTGAATCCTTCGATTCCGCAGGGTTCTTGCTGGGACATGCAAGTTTTGTTTCCATACCCCAAAGTTTCCCGATGATTCGCTATCTCGAGCACTTGTTGAAATTCACAGCTGACGAAAGTTGCGGAAAATGCTATCCTTGCCGCATCGGTTCCCATCGCGGCTATGAAATGTTGAAAAAGTCGCAGCAACAGAATTTCAAAATTGACCGACAACTGTTTGATGACCTGATAGAGACCCTGGAGCTGGGATCTCTGTGCGCACTTGGCGGAGGAATACCATTGCCACTGAAGAATGCCTTGAATTATTTTGGGGAAGAATTAAATGAGTACTTTAAATCTTGAACTGAGACATGATTGCCTACGTAAATGACATGCCTTTTGAAATTGAGCCCGGGGAGACCATGCTCGAGTTTCTCAGGAGAACTGCTGCCGACGCTCCGGTTCCCACGATGTGCCAGGATGACCGACTGGAAAATTTTGGCTCCTGCCGGGTCTGTTCAGTTGAGGTTGCGCGCGAAGAGAAAGGGGAAACCCGAACAATGGCCTCATGCCATACGCCTGTATTCTCAGGAGCGAGAATCTATCCGCACACGGATCGCATGAAACGACTGCGCCGGAACATCCTGGAACTCGTTCTGACGGATTACCCCGCCGAGAAAGTTTTTCCTTCAGAAGGCAAAAAGCCGACCGAGTTTCAAAAGACAATACAGGAAATAGGGTTGCCCAACGTTCGATATCCTCAGGGAGACAACCACCTGGATACAGCATTGGACACTTCCCATCCTTACATAAAATCGGATCTTTCTCAATGCATAAACTGCTATCGCTGCGTGAGAGCCTGTGAGGAGATCCAGGGAGAGATGGTCCTCAATATGAGTGGCAGAGGTTTTGCCACTAGCATCATCAAAGGCTTTGACACTGATTTTGATCAGAGTGCCTGTGTCTCATGCGGCGCCTGCGTGCAAACCTGTCCAACTGATGCGCTTCACGACAAATTCGAAACCAAAACCCTGAATCCTGACAGCACGGTCAGAACCACCTGCACCTACTGTGGGGTGGGTTGCCAGCTCGAAGTCTCCCTGATCGATGGAGAGATACGTGGGATACAGGCCCCTGTTACTGCCGAAGTGAATGAAGGTCACACCTGTCTCAAGGGAAGATTTGCCTTTAGGTTTTACGACCATCCCGATCGACTGAGGGAGCCTTTGATCAAAAGAAATGGGAATTTTGAAGTGGCAACATGGGACGAGGCCTATGACTACATAACCGAGAGACTGCTCAAGGTTAAAGAAAAATATGGTGCAGACGCCATAGGTTGCATCTCCTCGTCGAGAGCGACCAACGAGGAGAATTATCTCATGCAAAAAATGACACGGGTAGCTCTCAACACAAACAACATCGATGGCTGTGCCCGGGTTTGCCATGCGCCTACAGCTTACGGCATGCAGAAATCATTCGGAACCGGTGCGGCGACCAATTCAATTCAGGACTTGAAAGAAACAGATTGCATTTTCTTGTTCGGTGCCAACCCAACCGAAGCCCATCCGGTGACCGGTGCGCGAATCAAACAACTTTTCATGCAGGGAATCACAAGCATTGTGGTGGATCCGGTTCGCACAACACTGGCGGAATTGGCCACTTACCACCTGCAGCTCCGACCCGGTACCAACGTGGCGCTTCTCAATATGATGGCTTATTACATTGTTAAAGAGAAGCTGGTAAACAAGGAGTTCATTACTAAATTCACGGAGCACTTCGAGGAGTTCAAGAGTCACGTGCTCAGTCTTGACATGAATGAATTGGAGCTTCTGACAGGTGTTTCAAAAGAATTGGTTCGTGAGGCAGCGCTCGCCTATGCTAGGGCAGATAATTCCATGGAATTTCACGGTTTGGGGGTAACTGAGCACTTCCAGGGAAGTAAAACAGTCATGCTGCTCTCAAATCTTGCTATGATGACGGGAAATGTTGGCAGATCTGGAACGGGTCTCAACCCTTTGAGGGGTCAAAACAATGTGCAGGGTGCAGCCGACATGGGGGTACAACCTCACCAGGGCGCCGGGTACATGGATGTCAATGACCTTGCCGTGCAGGATTACTACGCAGATAAATACGGCATTCCGGCAATGCCGGAAAGAGAGGGCCTGAAGATCCCGGAAATGCTCGAAGCAGCGATTGCCGGAAAATTCAAAGCTCTTTGGATCATGGGAGAGGACACGCTCATGACAGACCCGAACACATTGCATATTCGAAAGGCCATGGAACAACTTGACCTCATGGTAGTTCAGGAGCTTTTTATGTCAGCGACGGCTGAAATGGCTGATGTGGTTCTTCCGGCAAGTTCGTATTTTGAGAAAAACGGGACCTTCACCAACGGAGAAAGACGGGTGCAAAGAGTGAATAAGGTCATCGAACCCATTGGAAATACCAAACCTGACGGACAGATCATCATCGACATGATGTACAGACTCGGCTATGAGCAGCCCACGGGAAAGGTTTATGACGCACCAGCCATCCTGGCTGAGATCGCCGAAGTCATTCCTTTCATGAGAGGGATCACCTGGGAACGCCTTGGCAAGAATGGTCTGCAATGGCCCGTGGAAGAAGATGGCACAGACACCCAGATCATTCACCGGGATGGTAATTTCAAACGAGGAAAGGGACGTTTTCACCACTTTGATTTTGAAGAGACTCCCGAATTGCTTGAGCATCGCGAAAAGTACCCTTTCATCCTGACAACTGCCAGACAGCTTGAGCACTATAACGCCGGAACTATGACGCGAAGGACAGACAATCAGCAGATCTCGCCTATGGATTACCTGGAGGTGAACCCGCTCGATGCAGCCGACAAAGGAATCTCGGCTCATGACAAGGTGCGCATTTTTTCAGATCGGGGCAGCGTTGAGATACCGGTAAAACTGAACTACCTGGTCAAGCCGGGGGTTGTGAGAACAACTTTTCATCAGCCCGAGGTCTTTATCAATATGATCACAGGCAATGTAGGAGATCAATACACCATGACTCCCGAGTACAAAGTGGTTGCCGTTGATTTTGAAAAAGTCTAAGTGAAACTCAAAGACTGGTTAAACCTCGAAGCTGAGACCATCATAGGCAAGAAAGACATTTTCCGGCAATAGCTCAGACACTTCTTCGTGAAATCCGAGATGTTGGCTGATATGAGTCAGATAGGTCTTTTTGGGTTTGAGTTTTTGAATGAAGTCAAGTGCCTCCTCCAGGTTAAAATGGGTCCAGTGAGGATCTATGCGCAAAGCATTGACTACCAGCACATCCAGATCCTTTAACTTCTCCATCTCACTCTCCTCCACTGTTTTGGCATCCGTGATGTAGGCAAAATTGTCTATGCGAAATCCAAATATCTTCATCCTGCCATGAAGGACCTCGATGGGAAGGATTTTCTTTCCAGACAGGTCAAAAGGCTCATTAGTAAACTCTGTGACCTTCAGGTTGGGCGCACCGGCATATCGACCTTCAACAGCGAAGACATAGGCAAACCTCTCCTTAAGATTCTCGATGACCGAAGCATCGGCATAAATATCCAAATGTCCGTATCGCAAAGAATAAGGCCTAATATCATCCAGGCCTGCAGTATGATCCGCATGATAATGCGTAAACAGGATGCCATTGAGTTTGTCGGTAGAAGTATTCAACATTTGTTGGCGAAAATCCGGACCACAGTCGATTACGTAAACATAATCCTCCCAGGCGATCTTTACAGATGAGCGAAGTCTCTTGTCTTTTGCATCTTGCGACAGCGACACGGGGTGGTCGGATCCAATCACTGGAATACCCTGGGAAGTTCCGGTACCGAGAAACGTAATCGTTAAATTCGACATGTTGCAAAAATACTCTAAATGTCCGATTTGAACAATGTGAGATTTGTAACACATATTTAGAAGACTAATGACTTAAATCAGTATTTTTATGGGATCATCCATGTATTTTTATACTCCACTTCAAATCATTGTCCTATGACCATAGGTATATTGAAAGAAACTCAAAAAGGGGAAAAAAGAGTTTCAATATCACCAAAAATAGCCAAGGCATTTATCGATAAAGGGTTCCATGTAATCGTCGAAGACGGTGCCGGCAAATCCTCAAAATACGATAATTCAGATTACACCAATGTCGGTGCGAGAGTTGAAAAGAGAGGCGCCGTTTACAAGGAAAGTGACGTGCTGATAAAGATCAACCCATTCGATGAGGATGGTCTGAAACTCGTTGACAGTCACCACATTCTTATCTGCCAGCTCTTTCACAAATCCAATACGGAGGTCGTCAAGGAAATTGCCGATCGGGGTGCAACTGTTTTCTCCATGGATGCTTTACCTCGAATTTCACGTGCCCAGGACATGGACGTGTTGAGTTCACAGAATAATCTGGCGGGATACAAGGCGGTGATCAAAGGCGCGTATGAAATGACCAAAATCTTTCCGCTTATGATGACGGCCGCAGGCACCATCACTCCTTCCCGAGTGTTGATCTATGGTGTTGGAGTTGCTGGCTTACAGGCCATTGCAACGGCGAAGAGGCTTGGAGCCATTGTTGAAGCCACCGATATCCGGCTCGAAACCAAAGAACAGACAGAATCATTAGGAGCCAAATTCATAACGGTAGAGCACGATGGAGAAACATCAGAAAAAGGATATGCAAAAGCTGCTTCTCAAGACTATGCCGAAAAACAGCGCGAAGCGGTCAACAAATCACTCTTTAAGGCAGATCTCGTCATAACAACGGCGATGGTGCCAGGACGAAAGTCTCCTGTGTTGATCACTACTGAGCAAGTTGATCAAATGAAAAACGGGGCAGTCATCATCGATCTTGCTGCCGCTCAGGGCGGGAACTGCGAGTTGACGAAATTGAATAAAACCGTAGTCAGGAATGGAGTTAAAATCATTGGTACTACTATCGCACCTGAGAGTGTTTCCACAAACGCAAGTGATCTCTACGCGCAGAACATGTTCAACTTCATAACGTATCTCACAGAAGACAATGCCTTCAAGTGGGATCTTGAAGATGAGATCACTGACGAAACGCTGATAGTGCACAACGGAGAAATCAGAAAATCATAATATACAAGACTATGGCAGAAATTATGCAGTTCTTCAGTGACAACCTCCAAATGATCTACATCGTGATCCTTATGATCTTTGTGGGTGTAGAGGTTATCGGTCACGTTCCAGCGGTGCTCCACACGCCGCTCATGTCGGGAGCCAACGCTTTGAGTGGGGTGGTAATCATCGGAGCAATACTGGTTCTTCTCGACACTGATCCAGGCAACTACTTAGGTCTGGCCCTCGGTTTCGTGGCCATCGTTCTGGGCATCCTGAACGTTGTAGGAGGATTCGTAGTAACAGACCGCATGTTGGAAATGTTTAAAAAGAGAAAGTAATGATCGCAACACTTAGTCTTATATATCTGATCGCAACAGTGACGTACATCGTTGGCTTGAAAATGCTGGGAAATCCGAAAACGGCGAGAAAGGGCAATCTGATCGCTGCTTCAGGGATGGTCCTGGCCATTCTCGGCACCATTTTTCTTTACGACAAGCAGGTTCCTTTGTTGATCCATGGTCTCATCTGGACCGCTATCGTTTTAGGCAGCATCGCAGGGTGGATTATTGCGAGAAAGGTCGAGATGACAAAAATGCCCGAGTTAGTCTCCATGTTCAACGGAATGGGTGGTGCGAGTGCGGCTCTCATTGGGGTCATTGAATTCCAGAATGGTCCTGACAGCCTGACATCGACCATCGTCATTATTGCAGGGGTCATCATCGGAAGCATATCCCTGTCGGGAAGTCTGATTGCATGGGCCAAGCTCAATGGCAACATGAGGAGCACAATACGCCTGCCGAAGTACAACCTCATTAACAATCTCTTTATTTTGGCAACCCTGGCTCTGGGATTCTACATTGTATGGTCAGGAGGCACTTCACCGCTGTATATATATCTTCTTTTCCTAATCGCTTTGACCTATGGTGTGCTTTTTGTCATACCTATTGGTGGCGCCGACATGCCGGTTGTGATCTCGCTTCTCAATTCCTTTACTGGAATTGCAGCGGCTTTTACCGGGTTTCTATTCGATAATATGGTCATGCTCGCAGGTGGGATACTCGTGGGATCAGCAGGTCTCATCCTCACATTCGCAATGTGCGAGGCGATGAACCGCCCACTTAGCAATGTCGTATTCGGTGCCTTCGGCGGGGATGACGCGTCGGCTGGAGCTGGTGCGTCCTCAAGTGCCTCTCAAGGGTCAATCAAGAAGACGACGCCAAGCGATGCAGCCATCATGATGAACTATGCCAACCGCGTCATAATTGTTCCGGGTTACGGACTTGCGGTTGCACAGGCTCAGCATGTAATTCATGAGCTTGAGCTGTTGCTTGAAAGCAAAGGGGTTGAAGTAGTTTACGCGATTCATCCGGTGGCAGGACGAATGCCCGGTCACATGAATGTGTTGCTCGCGGAAACCAATGTCGACTATGACAAGCTTGTAGAGATGGATGACATCAATCCCGTTTTTTCGAATACAGATGCCGTCCTGGTCATTGGCGCCAATGATGTGGTGAACCCGGCGGCACACAACGATCCGTCTTCTCCGATTTACGGGATGCCCATACTTGAGGCGGAAAACGCCAAAAGCATTATCATCAACAAGCGGACTATGAACCCTGGTTATGCCGGTATTCAAAACGAGCTCTTTTTCAACACAAAGACCTCTATGCTTTTCGGTGATGCCAAGGATGTGCTGACCAAGCTGGTTCACGAGCTCAAGAATATGTAAACGAGGTATTCTGTTTTTTGATCGAATCTCCCTAAACTGTGCAAATCTTCAGTATATTTGTACAAAAATCGGGTATCATGTCATTGATCAAAGGCGACAGAGAACTGGAACATATTCTGTCCATCAAGCAGAAAACACTTCGAATTAATCTCAACGAGCATATCTACGGCACATTTGCCGAAATAGGCGCGGGCCAGGAAACTGTTCGTCATTTTTTCAGGGCAGGTGGAGCTTCAGGCACCATTGCGAAGGCGATGTCAGCCTATGACAAAGACTTCTCTGACGCAATCTACGGCATAGAGAAAGACCGACGCTATGTCACCGAGTCCAGGCTGAGAAAAATGCTGAGGCATGAAGCTGATTTGATCGAGGAAAGAATCAGCCGGGACAAGCATCCCAACAAGGTATTCTTCTCTTATGCCAACACGGTAACCACTATTGATTTTGCAAAGAACTTCAAGGGTCACGGCTGGGTTGGCATCCGGTTTCAAATGGATTCACTTGAAGATTACAATGAAATCGTCATACATGTTCGATTCAAACAGAATGAATCGCGACTGCAGCAGGAAACTCTGGGCGTATTGGGTGCCAATCTTATCTATGGAGCTTTCTATCTGAACGATAACCCAAAGGACCTGATCAAGTCTTTCTACGACAATATTGATAAAGACACCATCGAAATTGATATGGTGGACTTTTCGGGGCCGCGTTTTATGTATGTTGACAACCGTCTTATGAGCTTGCATCTCATCAAGAACGGCATGACCAATGCTGTCATGTTCGGCCCGGATGGCAATAACCTTCTACCCGCTCAGCAGCTTTACAAGAAAAACATCCTGGCCTTGCGCGGAAGCTACCGACCGGTTACTTTGGTCAACATGGAGATCTATGAAGAGGCCAAGAAGATGTTCTTTGCTGAACGTCGCGTCACGGAGAAGAACACGCACGTCATTTTCGAGATCACTCTGTCGAATCTGACCTCGGAAGGCAAGATCAACGAAAGAGATTTTCTCGACAGAGCTGAGCTCTTGTGCTCTCTCGGACAAACAGTTATGATCACCAACTTCCAAGAGTACTACAAGTTAGTAGATTACTTCTCAGAATTTACCAAAGCTCGAATGGGTCTGGCAATGGGAGTGTACAATCTCATTCAGATCTTTGATGAGAAATATTATCGCGATCTCAGTGGAGGTGTATTGGAAGCATTTGGAAAACTATTCTACAAGGATTTGAAGATCTACCTCTACCCTTTAAAAGACCAGGAGACAGGAGAAATCATCACCAGCGAGAATTTGAAGGTTCATCCGAGGATGAAGGAATTGTACAAATACTTCAAATACAACGGTCGAATCTCAGACATTACCAAGTTCAACCCGGATATTCTGGAGATTTTCTCACGCAAGGTGTTCAAAATGATCCAATCGGGAGAAAGCGGATGGGAAGAAATGCTTCCTGAAGGGGTCGCACAGGTTATCAAAGACAAGCGACTATTCGGTTACTCGGCCAGAAAGCACCAACAGAATAAACGAAAAGTCACCCGTTAATTTTCTGTTCACAATTTAATTTCGTTATCAAAGGATTTGCGCAGCGTGGTCCTTGGTTTTCACTTTGGTAATCACCTCTTCGATAATCCCGTTCTCATCAATAACGAATGAGGTGCGGTGAATTCCGTCATATTCTCGACCCATGAATTTTTTTGGCCCCCAAACCCCAAAGGCCTCAATTACCTTTTTGTCGGTATCTGCCAAAAGACTGTACGGCAACTCGTTCTTCTCACTGAAATTCAGTTGTTTTTTTTCCGTATCCGCGCTAACTCCAATGACCTCATACCCTTTATCTAAAAAGGTTTGATAATTGTCACGAAGGTTGCAGGCCTCCGCGGTGCAGCCGGGAGTACTGGCCTTGGGGTAAAAGAAAAGCAGCACTTTCTTCCCTGAAAAATCACTTGATCGAATGGTTTCCCCATTCTGATTCTTGGCCTCGAATGAGGGAGCTTTGTCTCCCGGTTTTAATGTTGTCATAATTTGTATTTTTATCTGCTAATTTACCCAAAATATGAACAAAAAGGAAAAAGTTCAGTTTGTCATTGACACCCTGGAGGAGCTTTACCCCACCCCTCCTATTCCACTTTCGCATAAAGACCCCTACACGCTTTTGATCGCGGTTCTTCTCTCTGCTCAGAGCACAGATGCCCGGGTCAATCAGATCACTCCAATCCTTTTCGCCAAAGCAGATAATCCTTATGCAATGATCAAACTTTCCGAGGAAGAGATCAGGGAGATCATAAAGCCCGTAGGTCTCTCTCCTATGAAAGCCAAAGGCATATACGGTCTTTCCAAAATACTTGTTGAAAAATATGGTGGAGAGGTCCCGGCGGATATCGAGGCCCTTGAGTCACTACCAGCTGTCGGACACAAGACCGCTTCAGTGGTGATGAGCCAGGCATTCGGCGTGCCAAGCTTCCCGGTGGACACCCACATTCATCGGCTGATGTACCGATGGAACCTTAGTTCAGGCAAGAATGTTGTTCAAACCGAAAGAGATGCCAAAAGGCTTTTCCCTCGAGAATTGTGGAACAAGCTTCACTTGCAAATAATCTACTACGGGCGTGAATATTCTCCTGCCCGGGGATGGGATCTCAATAAGGATCTGATTACTCGCACTATTGGAAGAAAAAGTTTAATCCAAAAAAAAAGCTCTTAATTTTCAATTAAGAGCCTTTTCCGATTAATTCAAATGAAACATTAAGCTTTCTTTTTCTGTCTTGACCGCTTTAATCGATTTTGAATAATTCAGCAAAAACGATATTGTTTCTGTCTTTGGGTCAAGTTTTTCTTTGAAAAATCTTTCAGTGTAAAGTTTTGCCATAAATCTATTAAT
>CBDUAY010000085.1:0-11649 GCA_965365245.1 uncultured Flavobacteriaceae bacterium
AAATGTTTGAGGACCTGCACTAATGGAATCCTTGACTTCGATTCCGTCCGTCCCGGATCTTTCGATTGCGACATCTGCTGAAGGCTCAGACTGGCCCGAATCGGATTCGGATACTACCAGGTCTTTTGTCATGCCCATTGAGGTGTGGAAAGTGCCGTTCTCCATTTTAACATAACATTCCATCAAATATTCTCCTGGTTTTAAATGCAGGGTGGTTTCAGCAACCTGGCCCGGAGAAACCAAGCCTACCCCGCCTAAAAAGACCACCTCCGAGAACCATTCGGGGAGATTGGCGAACTCGGCATAGCCTTCTTCGGTTTTCCCTTCGCTTATAAGTTTCATGGCTCTGTCGAATACAGGACCCACAAGCTCTTCAGCATCCTTGGAAGACTTCCCCTCAGGATATTTGTCAATGAGCACAAAATGGGTCTGGGTCGATTGGTTCTTGTAGCGTAAGGTATTCCATCCGGAAGGAATCGTGTCGCTCATCTGAAAATCCATGTTTTTTGTAATAATTTCTATAGCATTGTCCGGATCTTCTGTGACTTTTTCTTCATGCTCAGAACTTTCTTCAGGACTCGGTTGCTTCCTGTCTGATTTACAGGACTCCAAAAGGGACAATGTGAAAAGACTCATAATAATAAAGGCAATGGTGAATCTCACCTTGGTGAATGTTTCCATGGGTTTTATGATTTGGATGGTTGATATTCAAGACTTTATTTGAATCCTAAGATAGTAATTTTTTGAAAAATATCTTTTTGGAGTGGCAAGCAGGTGCAGACTAGCCAACGGAAAATTCGTTTCTGCTGCCCTTTTTAGTTGCTGCTGCTTTTTTGATCGGGTCTCAGGGTAGGATAGGAGATGCCCAATTGTTCAAGATACGTATCGAACTTGTTTTCGTCGTAATAGTATTCTTTCAACTGGGGCCTGTATTGATCCATGATATCCTTGTTGAGATAGGTTGGGGGTTGGTCAGTCTCTGTGATCATCGGAACGTATTTCTGCTTGGAAGACTGTTCCTCCCTGAAATACTCCCACGCCTGCTCAACCAATTCGGGTTGAAGAAGAAGATCGAGCAGGGTCATTGCCTCCACTTTGGCTCCTGCAACAACCCCTTTATGTGCAATTGGGGTAGCCATGGCAATGGCGTTAGACCAGTGGTGCCCCTGCAAGCCCGGAATATTGGAAGGGAAGCGCAAGGTGACCGTCGGAACTTTCCAACTGATGTCACCGATGTCATCTGACCCCCCGCTTATTGGAACTTTGACCGGGATTCCCAATGTGTCCAGTTCGGTTTTCAAGCCGACTGAGTCTTTCGGCGAACGGACCTCCCTTTGAAGAGCCCTTGCCAAAACCTGGTCATTTTCGCTCCACTGCGGGAGTCCAACGTCTTTGATGTTCTCGTACATGGTTTCGGCGATCACCTTGTTGAAATGTCTTGGCCAGGCAGTTCCCAGAATTCGCTTGGTCATTTTGGTGCGCGTCATCATGGCTGCTCCTTCAGCGATTTCATTGCCCCGCTGATACGCATCCATAATCTTGGGATAGGTAACCTCCCTGAAATAATACCAGATTGAGGCCTTGGATGGAACCACATTCGGCTGATCCCCTCCATAGTTTATGATGCTGTGTGACCTTCCCAGGGGATGCATGTGCTCGCGCGCATATTGCCAGCCGATGTTCATCAGCTCGACAGCGTCTGCGGCACTTCTTCCCCTCCAGGGAGCTCCCGCTGAATGAGCCGATTCACCCTCGAAGGTGTATTCGACAGAAATGAGGCCTGTTCCACGTGCCTGCCCATAGGAAACACTCATGTTGCTCGAAACATGGGTGAAAAGACAGAGATCCACGTCATCAAAATAGCCGTCGCGCGTGTAATAAGCTTTGGTGGCGACGAGCTCCTCTGCAACGCCGGGCCACAAGATCAGGGTTCCGGAGATGTTTTCTCTTTCCATTATCTCCTTCACCGCTAAAACTGACAAGACATTCAAAGGCACCCCTGCATTGTGCCCTTCTCCGTGACCCGGAGCTCCATCAACTATAGGATCATGGTAAGCGACACCCGGTTTTTGAGAAGCTTTTGGTATGCAATCCAGGTCGCTGCCCACGGCAATCACAGGCTTTCCGGACCCCCAGGTTGCCCACCAGGCCGTTGGAGCCCCTGAGATGCCATATTCCACCTTGAATCCGTTTTCTTTCAGGATGTCGGTTATGTATTTTGAGGTTTCATACTCCTGGAAACCGAGCTCCGAGAAGCTGAAGACCTTGTCGACCATGACCTGCGCCATCTTCGCATTGCCATCAATTTTCTCCCGGACCTCTTTTTTTAAACTTTCCAGTTTGTCTTGTGAAAGGGCAACGAAAGGAAGCCCAAATGCCATGAGGAGCAATGCAAAATTTTTCATAGTGGTTTGGTGTTAAAGGGTTTTGACCTAAATATAGGAATTTCATTCTTGATAGGCACCTGAGGAATAGGTGAGTTCATAGCTGTGGGTGTAGATTTCGAAGACAATGCCAAAAGGATCCTCAACATAAACCATTTTATATGGTTTTTCACCCGGGTAATACTCGCGTATTGGCATTCTTTGTTTGCCACCGTGAGCCACGATTTTCTCAGTTAGATTCTCGATCTCAGGGTCCTGGACGCAGAAGTGGAAAAGGCCTGTGTTGAAAGGGTTGAACTCCGGCGCTTTTTTGATCCCATGAGGAAATGAAAACAATTCGATACCGATGCCATCTGAAGTTGATAAATGAGCGATTTCAAAGGATTCCCAATTCTCTCCAAATACATCGATGCACATTTGACCGATGGCCGTTTCCCGCTCTTTCTTGACGGTTGAAGGGGGCATGATGACGTACCAGCCCATGACCTCCTGGTAGAAATCAACGGCCTTTTTGATGTCCGGCACAGTAATTCCTATGTGGGAGAAAGATCGGGGGTATTTGGCTGTTTTCATAGGTTTCAGGTTTAAGTTTTGAATAAAAATAGGTCTTCTTTTTCATTAGGGAGCCTTGTGGTTCCTATGAGATGGAACCCTAATTTTTTTAAAAGTTTTTGTGAAGCGATGTTTTCCATAGAGGTGATGCCCTGTAATTCTTTGATGCCGAAATCTTCAAAGGCTGCTACTTTTACGCGCTGGGCAGCTTCAAACCCATAACCCTTCCCTTCGAATTCGGGGAGTAATGCAAATCCGATGTCGATCCCCTCCAGGCCTTCACGATCATAGAGTCCACAGGTTCCCAGTCGTGTCCCATCTGACTTTTTTACCAGGGTATAATTTCCATATCCCAGACGTTCCAGTTGGGGTAGCATCCGGCTTTCAATGTATGCCTGTGCCTCTTCCAGGGTGTTTACATTCCGATCTCCGATGAATCTCAACCACTTTGGCATGTTGAGCAATTCCAAAATCAGTTCAGCATCCTCAACTCCAGTTGGCCTAAGGAGCAGTCTTTCCGTTTCAAAGACTTTGTAATCATCCATCAATTGAGAATATTTCATAGTTCCTAGACCATACAGTGGATTGCCCGGGGTTTATGTTGATATTTACGAACAGCTCCGGGCTAATTACGTGTCTCCAGCCCCAGAGGTTGATCTTTCGGGTATCAAAGCTGCCTGTTTCACGAATACCCAATTTACTCTTTAGGTGAATCAGTTCCCAACTGGCCTTTACTTTTTCATCTCCTGACAAATTGCTGAAGAAGAATTGCTCGTTGGGGGAGCCCCTGAATTCAGCTGATCTTGAACCGAAATCCACGTGTCCCTCAGGATTGACAGTCTCTCCAAATTTTTGGGCTTTGATCTCAAAAGGAAAGTGCAGAAAATATCCGGGGCCCATCAGGTTTTTATCAATCGCCATGAAATTATGTGCGTACTCCTGGGTATTTATCTTCTTCACTCCCGTATTTCGCAATTTGTATTTTATGCGGAACCCGCTTTCTTCAAGTCGAATCTCTTTTTCCAGCACATATGAATACCCGTTGACCTCTTCCGATGTGCAGGTCAGCATGATTTTCTCAAAATCTTTCTTCCATTTGAATTGGGCCGGCCTTATCGGATACTTTTTGTGAAACAGGTATTCTGAACCGTCCTTTTTCAGTAGACCAACCCCGATTTTATGGAACCAGTCGCCCGTTTCGGCTTCCTCAAACCCAAGCGCCGTATCTATTCCAAATTCGTTATAGAACCCACGGCCGAACAAATCCTGATCCCTGCCATCGGGTTTTTCACGACCTGAGATCGCAACATTTTTATAAGTGACTTCGCTGATTTTGCCCGTCCAGTCAAAGCGTGAAAATGAATAGCCTTCTTCAGGAAGGTCTACCCGAACTATCAAATCTTTATTTTTCAGCAGGTGCGGCACTTCGTTTTATTATCAGTTACCACGGGAGGTTGAGATGCTTGACCTCCTCAAGGTAGAATTTTTCCAATCTGGCTCTCAATTCATTCGATATGGTCATGCTGCTGGCCTTGACATTATTTTCGAGTTGTGAGAGGCTTGAGTTTCCGGGAATTACCGTAGTAATGGCCTCGTAAGACAGACAAAATGCCAGTGCCATCTGGCCCAATTCATGGTCATGATTGCATATTTCTTTGATCCGATTCACGAGGTTGGCTCGGGTCTGGATGTCTTCTTTGGACCATCGGTTCCGGATGTCCGAAAATGTGGATTCAGCACTGTATTTCCCTGAAAGCCAACCTGAATCCAGTGGAATTTTTCCAATGAGACTCACATTCTTCTGCCTGGCCATGTCAAAGGCCCTGGCCGTATCCTGGTGGAGAATATTAAAAAAAGTCTCTATAACCTCGCTTTGGGTGGTTTCCATTACAACCTTCATCTCATCAAAGGTGTCTACAGAGGCTCCATATCCCAATATTTTTCCTTCCTCTTTCAGGCGTTCCAGTTCCTGGTAGTGGTCATTATTATTGCCATCCAGAATTTCGAACGGGGGATTGTGTATGATCAGGGAGTCAACATACTCCATTTTAAGGCGTCGAAGACTGCCCTCCAGGGATTCGCGAATGTAATCCGCGCGGTAATTCCTTCCACCGGATACCGTATGGCCAAATTTCGTATTGATGACGATTTTGCTTCGGTCAAAACCCTTGAGTGCCTCGCCCAGTCTTGATTCACTTGTGCCCAGCCCGTAATTGGGTGCCGTGTCAAAAAAATTGACACCCCACTCCAAAGCTTTGTGAACCATAGTCAGCGCTTCTTTTTCTGATAAGCTCCTTGCGATGGTATGGGCACCAAGCTGCCAGGCTCCAAAACCAATTTCAGAAACACGGGGAGTGTTATGCAAATAGGTATTGTATTTCATATGATGAGTTTAGCCAGTTTGAACCTGGGTCAGTTTTTTGATTACGGGCTCAACAGTCAGACCCTGGACCACGATCGAAACTACCACAACAACGTAGGTTATGACCAGAAAAAGCTCGCGATGCATTTCAGCGGTAAGGCTCAGAGCCAAAGCTATGGAAATACCTCCCCTTAGCCCTCCCCAGGTCATGATCAAATTGGTTCTCGGCACAAAATCGAGACGCTTCGCAAAAATCCGGATTGGAAGCCACAAGGACAAGTACCGGCACATGAGCAGCACAGGAATTGCCAAAAGGCCTGCGTAGAGGTAGTTCTTTTCAAGAGTAAGTACCAGCATTTCCATGCCTATCATGACAAAGAGCAGGGTGTTGAGCAGGACGTCCAGGAGCTCCCAGAATTTATCGACGTAGCTTTCGGTCACTTCCGACATGGCACCTTTTCTGACGGTGTCATTTCCAACAATCAATCCGGCCGTAACCATGGCCAGAGGGGCTGATAAGTGCAATCGGTTTGCCACCAGGGTTCCACCCATCACGGCTGCAAGAGTAAGGATCACCTCAATTTCGTAGTTGTCGATTGATTTCATGAGCTGGTAGGTGACATAGCCCAGGAGCAAACCGAGAACCACGCCCCCGATTACTTCCTGTCCGAAAAGGGTTGCTATATCAGAGAATTCTATCTTGGCTTTCGGATTCTTGGCAATGGCGAATATGGTCAGAAACACAACGACACCTACCCCGTCATTGAACAGGGATTCCCCGACGATTTTCGTTTCCAGTTTTTTGGGAGCCCCCGCTTTTTTGAGTATCCCGAGCACGGCAATCGGGTCGGTAGGTGAGATCAGCGCACCAAAAAGCAGGCAGTTGATGTAAGTCACCTCGAAACCAATGGCAGGCAAGAGGTAATACATCGCAGTTCCCACAAGAAAGGTGGAAACGAGTACGCCAAATGTGGCAAAGGCTAAAATGGGGCCTCTCTGGACCCTCAGCTGTGCAAAGTTCGTATGAAGTGCACCGGCAAAAAGCAAGAAGCTGAGCATAATGTCCAGCAGGACCGTCTCAAAGTCAATTCCCATGATCAGGGCCTTCTCACGAAGGAGCAGCGTGTCATTGAACTGACCGATGATGAGCACCACCACGGTAAAAACGATGGTAATGATCATCAGACCTATGGTTATGGGCAGTTTTAGAAATCGCACGTTGATGTATCCGAAAAGTGCTGAGAGCACCACAAGAATCGAAGCGATAGTGTAGTAATCCATATATTATCTTTTGATAAGTTGTTTAACGCCAGAAGTCAGGAAGGGAAGAACAGGCAGGCTGCTCATGATCTGCAAGTCGTCCCAGGTGGAGCTTTCATTGCCCAGAAAAGCCAAAATGCTCCTGGGAGATCGCTTCCTGAATATCTTCGCAAACACCTCTCTTCCTTCCATTTTGTTTGAGATCAGCACATCGAGCAGAGTCCGGTCGTACCACTGGTAGACCTGCTCGCGAAATCGTGCGTCCACATTTGGGGATTTTCCTTTTTTCAGTGCCTCCAGAATGGATTCGGTGTTTTTTTGAATGAATTGAAAAGTGTATCCGCTGCTGGCTTTGGTGAATCCTCCCGCTGTTCCGATATTGACAATTCTTTCGGATCCGTGGGGTGAGTTATGGAACCGGGCCAATGACATGGGAATGATTCCAAATTCGGTGTGAAGGATATCATAAGTCTCCAAATCCAGGTAGTCCCGGATATACTCTTTCAGTGCAGCCTTGTATTGTTCTTTCTCCAGTATTTTCTCTGTAAAAAGAGTATACTCTATTAATGCCTCATTCGAACTTGTGGGCAGGACGTACATGAACGTCGTCCCATGCTTCTGATCGAGTCTGAAGTCCATGAGGGTTCCGACTTTCTCATCGAACACAGGTCGATCTGTTCGGATTACCCAACCCTCAAAATGCTGCAGCAGTGAGTTCTCAGGGCTCATTTCGGGATGGAACAAAGAGGTGGAGTTAAAGACAAACGGCGCTGAATAAGTTCCTGAAGCTGTTGTTACCAGGGCTTTATCGGCATCCGCATCTATTTTTTCAATGGCATCGTATTTGAAATCCACATTGACATATGAACTGGCCATATCCATGACATACTTGTAGAAGTCGATACCTCGTATCATCTTATAGCTGTAAGGCTCAAGGTCAAATCTCCTCGTGTAATCCGGAGTGAGGAATTCAAGCGTTTTCCATTCGTGATGGACTATTGATTCGAAAGGCCCTTTCTCTTTTTCCCAAAAGCACCACGTTCGGTCGTTTTTCTCCTTTTTCTCCTTATCGATGATCAGTAACTTTTTCTTGCTAAGGAGCGGGTCAGAGAGCATGCTGTGCAATAGGCTAAGTCCCGCACAACCGGAGCCGGCAATGATATAATCGTATTCCATCGATACTTTGACCATCAATTTTGGTGCGTGGCTATAAAATTGGTTTCCCCAACACGGGCCCAATTCCCAACACAGGCCCAACAAAAATAGGGATTCAAGACCCCAATTCAAAGATAGTGTCCAAGGATTTGCCTAATCAATTCAAACGCATCAAAAGCAACTTATTTCGATTTTCTGACTTCGAAATGAAAAACATCGGGTCTTGCATAATGCCCTGCTACATCGAACATGCGTTTGGCTTTTATTATGTCCTGAAGATCAATATCTGCATAAATAATCTTTTCTTCAGCTTCAATAGGGCCGGCCACTATTTTTCCAGTGGGTCCAATAATCGCACTGTTTCCAACATTGATCCATTCCCTTCCTTCAGGGTAAAGATGCTTGAATCCCAGATCATCAGGAATGTCGTCAATTTTTAGAGCCATACACGCACTAATGACAAATAGCCCTCCTTCTCGAGCGATATGCTGCATGGATTGAATCCAGTTCGAGCTTTTATCCCATGTAGGTGCCGCAAGGATCTCAGTTCCAAATTCATAGATTGCATTTCTGGCTAGCGGCATAAGATTTTCCCAACAGATCAACCCGGCTAATTTGCCAGCAGTTGTGTCATATGAAGCCAGCGTGTTGCCGTTTCCACGTGACCAAATGAGTCGTTCACCACCTGTGGGAATCAGTTTACGGTGCTTACCAATTATGGTTCCCTTATCGTTTATAAAAAGCAGGCTGTTGTATAAACTCGAATTACTGTTCTCCGAGTTTCTCTCATGCATGCCCATAACCACGTTTATTCCAGCCTCTTTCGCAGCATTGCAAAGGTTTTTAGTCGCTTCATCCGGCACTGTTACCGAATTTTGGACCAACTTCAGGTAAAGATCGTTCAGTTCTGCTCCTTTGCTGTTGGGAATCAGCCAAACCCAATCCGGGTATCCTGAAATGAATGCTTCTGGGAAAACCATCAGTTTCGCACCTTCTCGACCTGCCTCGGATATTGCCTGGCAGGCTTTGTCAACGGTTTTTTCTTTGTTCATGAAAACAGGAGAAAGCTGTGCCGCTGCTACTTTTACAATGCTATTTTCCATTTTGACAGGGTGTGAATCTATTGCTGCTTTCTTTTAAAACTGAATTCATTTCGTTTGAGCCAGTCTTCCGATCCTTCAAACTTTACTTCTTTGCGGATAATGAAGCGCTCCTCTCCAACAACATAAATATTTCGAATCAAAGCCTTTTTATTATTGTCTTTTCCCGGTGACTCAGTTGTAAATTGAGTTTCACCTTCATCCAGACTTTTTTTAGAGATCAGGTCATTTCCGTTGACCTTTGAGCCCTTATTTGAAATTGTCACCTTCTCTTTGCTATTGGCTTTAGGCTCGTTCGGATATTCATAGAACAGAATGAATTGATTTTCATTTTTACCCTGCTCAACTGTCACATTTGCCGGCATGGTGAAGGGTTTGCTCGAACTATAGTCCACATAAGTAAGTGATCCTGTCCAGTCCCCGATCAACATTTCGAGCTCGTCAGAAGAAATCTTTGTCTGTGATTTTCCATAAAAGGAAATGAAAATGATAACGCAGAAGAGAATACTTTTCATTTTATTCGCGGATTGTTGAATGCCAAATTTAAAGCGTCAACCTGATGATTTATTTGACAATCAGTTAATAATCTTCCACCAAGATAGAGAAGAATTTCGTTTATTTCCTTTTGAATACGGTTTCTCCTTCCTTGATCGTTTGCAGGACTTGAATATTCTCGATCTCCGCGGGTTCCACTTTCACCGGGTTTTTATCTAAAATTAGCATATCAGCTAATTTTCCTTCCTCAAGGGTTCCTTTGGAATCTTCTTCAAAATGCTGATAGGCAGACCAAATGGTGATGGCCTGAAGTGCCTCATAGGGAGTTAGTCTTTCCCCCGGGCCTATGACCTGACCTGATCTGGATTTTCGCTCAACAGCGATGCCAACCATGCGCATCAAGTTGGGCAGCGCCACCGGTGCATCGGTGTGAATCGTGAGTTTCAAGCCTTTGTTCAAGGCCGTTCGAGTCGGACTGATTTTGTTCCCCAGGCTGTCTCCGATAATCTCTTTGTGCCAGTCTCCCCAATAAAAAGTGTGCAATGGAAAGAGTGAAGCAATGACATCAAGCTCCTTAATCGAGTCAAGTTGATCTTCCCGTATGTATTGCCCGTGTATGAGTACATTTCTCCGGTCTGCATTTCCATATTCTCTTGTCAATGGCCCAAGCGTTCGGATCATCTGATCAACTGCTGCATCACCATTCACATGAGTCAAAGTCTGCCAATTGTTCCGAAGCCCTTTTTCGTAGATCGTACTGACAACGCTGTCATTGGGGATCGCAGGATATCCCTTGTATCCCTTTTCTGCACCATCAGGCGGCAGGAGGTAGGGTATTGTACGCCAGGCTGTTCTGCCCTGAGGGCTCCCGTCCAGGGTAAGTTTCATGCCTCCAATTCTGTAGTGATTGTCGTATGATCGGCTATTCCACTTGGAATCCATGTATTTGTCAACGAATAGATAGTCGATGTAACTGACAACGTCGAGCTTCAGCTTGTTGTTTTCAGCTGCTTCAGCCAACATTTCGTGATTCTGCATCGCCCGGCCTTCCTGGGCAGTCGTATATCCATAGGACAATGCCATATTCTGCCCGGATTCAAAAAAAGCGTCGGCAGCTTCTTTTGAACTTGGATTCAATACCTTCAGCATGTAAGGAATGGCCGCCAGTTCCTCGAGAACTCCATTGGGCTCATTTCCGTTCTCTCTTCGAATAATCCCTCCCTCAGGGTCTTCAGTTGAAGCATCAATTCCCAGTTCTTCAAGTCCTTTCGAATTGACGACTGCAAAATGACCTGAAATATGGATAATCAGGATTGGAAACTCTGTACTTACCAGGTCCAAGTCGTGTTTGGTTGGGAATCGTTTTTCTTTGAGAACCGAGTCGTCAAACCCCATTCCGAAAATCCATCCCGTTAGGGATCTGTTTTCCGGTGTGTTCCATTCTTTGAGGATTTTTAACAGGGTCGGAATGTCTGTGGCCCCTGCGTCGGGTGGAGGCAAGATTTGAGCTCCGATCGATTGAATAGAGAAATTGGCAAAATGTGCATGACCGTCTATGAATCCGGGCATCAAGGTCCTGCCCTTAAGATCGTAAGGATCCGCTTTCGGATGGATTTTCAAAGCTTCTTCTTTGTTTCCTACAAAGGCAATTCGACCTTCATTAACTACTAATGCCTCTGCGTAATTCGGAGAATCTCCATTCATTGTCAGAATGTCTCCATTGAAATAGATGGTTGAATTCAGTGCGGGGTCAACTTCACTTTTGGAACAGCCAAGAAGCAGCAGGCTCCAAATGATAAAAAATACTCGTGTTTTCATTTTTGTATGGTTTGTAATTGATTGCTTTTTTTCAGTAGTTCCGTCATCTGGCTCACCCATTCCTGTTGCTTGTAATAGCTGGGAGGCAGCGGATGGTAGTACCCGAGCTCCGAATTGTTTTTTTTCAGACCGACAGCATTCTCATTTCCAATTTTTTCAATGGCCATTCTCCCCAGGCTGGTCAGGGCCTCATGAACCCCCCATGCCAAAATAGTTATTGTATTCTTCGGAAAGAGAACATCGAAGTCTGACTGCCTCCTCGGATCAAAAATCGAGTGGGCAACTTTTTTGGTCTTTGGTTTATCGAGAACTCTGTACAATTTACTGCTTTTTGTTTCCTGTATGTCGGTTAGATTGATAACTCGGCAATAGTCCAAATCACAATTGTTCATCACGCGCATTAGCTGTTCCAGAGTTTGATCCGAATCCGCTTTTGTCGCAAGTCCGCTCCCATAAATTCCATCGACGGGCCGGGAGCTCCCTGGATTCATCATAACCGCGAGTAAATCCGGGTTTTCCAGGC
>CBDUAY010000086.1:0-11567 GCA_965365245.1 uncultured Flavobacteriaceae bacterium
TCAGAGACCAACTCAATAGCATCTTCACCCGAGAGTCGAATCACGGCAATGGCACCAACGCCATAGGCAGTGGCCAGGGCGATGATCGTATCATTTCTTATACCGGACTCCTTTTGCTCCATAGGATTCAACTGATTTTTGCAAAGGTAAACAAGTTTGATGGCTTGTAACAATTTTACGGATTCAGCGTCAAATCTTAAAAACTTAGAAAGAATGCAAATCGCGCCCTACACCATGAGAGAAGACCGTCAAGCCCTGATGCTTACCCATTTGAGCCAGCTACTCGATTTGATTACCGGTTTCGGAGGATTTGTCGTTCCGTTGGTGATCTGGATGACGAAAAAAGATGAGATCTATGCCATGGACGAGCACGGGAAATCCATAATCAACTTTCAGCTCAGCATGTTTCTTTACGCCCTGATTTGTATCCCCCTGATTCTACTCCTGGGATTGGGCATCATAGGATTGATTGGAATCGGGGTGTTGTGCTTCGTCTTTCCGATTGTCAACGCCGTACGCGCCAATAACGGGGAAGAACCCCACTATCCGCTTACGATCAACTTCATCAGTTAATCAGCCGTGAACTTTGGCCGAGGTGCCGCGTGACTTCATGAATTCGGCCTCATAATCGAGGAGTCCCTGCCATTTTTCGTCGACAATTTTTCGATCCATGAATTTTCGGGCAAAACCTAAAAACGTGGTGTAGTGATTGGCCTCTGATATCATCAGGTCTCTGTAAAACTCGGCGAGTTCCTGATCTTCTATGTTTTCTGAAAAGACCTTGAAGCGTTCACAGCTGCGCGCTTCGATCAGAGCAGCGATCAGCAAACGGTGAATCAGAGCGAGCTTGCGATCGCTCGTCTTAGGGAAATAGCTCTGCAAATGGCGGGCATAGTCATTGCTCTGATCACGACCCAGGACCATCCCTTTCTTCACCATAAACTCATGCACCATTTTAAAATGCTCCATCTCTTCTATGGCGATGTCGCTCATCGCCTGGACAAGCTCGGTTTCTTCTGAATAATTGATGATTATCGATACGGCGTTGGAGGCGGCTTTTTGCTCCGCAAAGGCGTGATCCGTCAATACTTGTTGCAGTCCTTCGCTGGCAACCTCAACCCAGGAAGTCGCTGTTTCAAATTTTAATCCGAGCATAAGAGATCTTGTTAAAACGATGATTTTTCTTGAACGACAAATTTAAAGTTTAATTTTCATTTGGGTCTGCCAGGGCCGGGATTCAGTTGTTAAAAAAAGTCTATTTTAGAGCAAATTTTGATTTTGAAGAAACTAGAGCGAAGTTTGAATTTGACCTCGGTGATTGCAATCAGCATCGGAGGCATGCTGGGAAGCGGAATCTTTGTGCTTCCGGGAATCGCCGCAGCCAAGACGGGTTCATCCATTTGGCTGGCCTACCTGCTGGCAGCTGTATGCATACTTCCGGCGGCTCTGTCCAAATCGGAACTGGCGACGGCCATGCCTTCTTCGGGGGGCACCTATCTCTATATTGAACGTTCTTTCGGTCCGATTTTCGGCACCATAGCCGGGCTCGGCCTCTGGCTTTCCCTGCTCTTGAAAAGTGCTTTTGCCCTGGTCGGATTCGGGGCCTATCTCGCAGTACTTGTGAATGCTTCCAACGGATTCACCCAGTATGTAGCCCTGTTTTTCCTGGCTGTCATTCTCATGTTGAATATCTTCGGGGTGAAAAAAGTGGGAAAGGTTCAAATCGTAATCGTGGCCATCAGCCTGATAACCCTTGCGATCGTGCTGATTGTCGGGCTCCCCGCGGTCGACAAAGAGCTGTTGGACCCTTTTTACACAGATGGAACCATGGGGCTTTTTTCTACGGTGGCCTTTGTCTACATCTCCTATGCTGGGGTTACCAAAGTAGCGGCTATTGCCGGAGAGATCAAAAACCCGAGCAAGAACCTGCCAAGGGCCATGATCCTGTCATTGTTCATCATGACACTAATTTACGTCTTTATAGCTTTTACCCTGGTAGGTAACCTGCCCATGAATGAGCTTTCCACCGACCTCAGACCGATCTATTCCGTCGCTCACAAACTGGGCGGCCCGCTGATTGGAACCATCACGGCTATCGTGGGTGTGATTACTTTGATCTCCATGGCGAATTCGGGCGTCCTCGCTGCCTCGCGATTTCCGTTTGCCATGGCCATGGACAAGCTCCTGCCTGATTTCATGGGAAAGATTCATCCGAAATTCCTCACGCCTGTCTCATCCATTATCCTGACCTGTTTGACCATGGCCCTGGTGATCCTCTTTCTCGACGTTGAGAAAATTGCCAAACTGGCGAGTGCCTTTATGGTGACCATGTTCATCTCGGTGAATATTTGCGTGGTCATCCTGCGTGAGACTTCGGCCCAATGGTACAATCCAACCTACAGATCACCTCTTTACCCGATAGTGCAAATTTTCGGCATCATATCTGGTTTTCTTTTGCTCATTTTCCTGGGAATGATACCGTTGGTTGCCGTTGTGACCATCTTCCTGATCGGTTTTATCATCTATTTCTTCTACGGAAAGAAAACGGCGCGAACCGGTATTCTGCGCAAGTACGGCCATCGCCCTGCACTTTATATGCTTTACAACAAAAAAAGGGGCAAAGGAATCAAAGTAGAAGAGCCACCGCGGGTTAACAAAACCATACTGGATGGCAAGATCGCTTCGGACGCGGGTGTGGTCATTCCCTTGTTGGGCAATGAGAAATCACCTGAGATGCTGGTTGAGATCGGAGCGGCACTGAATAAAAAAGAGGTGACGCAGGCCGTGAATATCACCGAAGTTCCGAATCAAACCTTCCTGGACGCAGTTATGGAGGACAACCCGGTCATTCGCTCTCTTGGACGCAGGTTCTCAGGCTTGGCCAGGGCCCGAAACGTGAATATTGACTTTGAAGCGGTTGTGACCCACGATCTCACAACCACGATCCAGGAGCTCAGCGAGCAGACCCACAGTGACTGGATGGTCATGGGCTGGGATGCGCGCGCTCACAAGGGTTGGCTGGTTCGCAATCCGATTGGTTGGTTTGTCACCCACGTGAATTCGGATTTCGCTCTTTTCAGGGACAACGGCGTTCGACATATCTCCAAAGTGGTTATGGCCCTCAGACCGGGAAGAAAGGACAAGAATTTTGTTGCCATCGCAGACCGTGTCTGCCGGTTCTACAAGGCGTCCCTGACCTTGCTCCACGTGGTTCCCGAACAAATGACTGACCAGGAGATCTCAGACATGGAGCAGGCATCGGTTCGGCTTCTACTGAAAGCCGAATCCGAATCGAAGGTGATGATCCAAAGAGCCAAAGATCCCATTGAGACGATCAGTTTGATTTCAGCCCAATACGATTTGCTGATCATCGGTACGCCGGAAAAAGACAATTGGCAGAATGTTTTGTTTGGCAAAAACAAAGACAAATTTGCCGACAGCTCGGCATGTTCGGTGCTTAGACTGACCGTAAAGGACTAGTCTTTTCTTGACGGGTAGTATTTAATAAGGAGCGGTTTTCAGAGCTCCAGGTTGAAGGTTTTTCTCAAAAACGAAATCTCACTGTTTTTCTCTTTCAACAGCTCGTATTTCTCCTGCGGAGTATAGGCGAAACGCTTCTGGTTTTCTTCCTTTACCTGAATTTCAAAGTCAACCGAGTAGTTGTTCAAGGCGCTGCGTATGTGCTTGAGCACTTTGGGGCGAACGCGAAGAAGCTCTTTTTTCATCAGCTGATTCGGGTAGGTGACAAGGATCATCTGGTCTTTGAGAACGGGTTTGTCAGCCATCAGTATCGAGGCCAGGATCTTTTCACCTCCTTTAATCAGACCGTCTATATAGTCCTGCCATACCTTTTGGAAAGCCTCTTCGGTGAAAGGGTCCTGAGGAAGATTCTCCGTTTTGTTTTCGCGCGCCTTCTTCTGTCTAATTTCTTCAGCCTCCTGTTTGTTGCGCCTCAAGCTCGAAAGAGAAAGTGCAGACTTTCTGCGGCCGTTGGAACCCGGCTTTTCAAGTGCCACCGGCTTGATCTGTAAGGCGTCTCGCTCTTTCTGCTTTTCAGCAACAGGTTTTTCTTTTTTCGGATTCTTTGCTTCCGACCTTTCTCTTTCGGGATTATTCACCTTAGGCACGGGTGGCGCAACTTCGCCGGATTGATCCGGTCTGTGCATGGTGATGAAGTTTATGGAAGGGACGATGAACCCTTTAGATTTTTTTTTTGCCATCAAAGGTGATGGATGCGATTTTCATTAAGTTCAGCTCTACAAGAAGCCTTTGATTCTTGCTGGTCTTATAATTCAAATCGCATTGATTTGCCAGGTCAATCGCCTGCATTAGAAAGCGCAGATCCGATTTTTTGGCCTGCTCGAGGTATTGTTTTTTGGTGCGGTCGCCGACTTCGAGCAACTGCAGGGTTGCGGGATCTTTGGCCACCAGCAGATCCCTGAAATGGGAAGCCAGTCCGTTGATGAAATGGTGACCTTCAAAGCCTTTCGAGAGGATGTCGTTAAAAGCAACCAGTACCTCGGGAATCTTGTTGTCCAACAGCAGATCCGTGATCTCAAAATAGACCTCGTGATCCAAGACATTGAGGTTGCTGGCCACGGCCTCACGTGTCAATTCGTTTCCGGAAAAGCTGACTACGCGGTCGAATATGGATAGGGCATCCCTCAAGGCACCGTCTGCCTTTTGGGCAATTATGTGTAGGGCGTCATCTTCGGCTTTGACGTTTTCGCCTTCCGCAATCTTGTGCAGATATTGCTTGATGTCCTGAACTCCGATCCGCCTAAAGTCAAAGATCTGACAGCGGGAAAGGATTGTCGGAATGATCTTGTGTTTTTCTGTAGTTGCCAGAATGAAAATGGCGTGGGCCGGAGGTTCTTCCAGGGTTTTCAAAAAAGCATTGAACGCCGATTGAGACAGCATGTGAACCTCATCGATGATATACACCTTGAAGTGTCCCGTTTGAGGTGGTATCCGCACTTGTTCTGTCAGGTTCCGGATGTCATCCACGGAATTGTTGGACGCCGCATCGAGCTCAAAAATGTTGAAGGCAAAATCCTCGTCACCGCTTGACTGCTCCATGCCTTCCTCATTGATCCTCTTGGCGAGGATTCGTGCACAAGTGGTTTTACCTACTCCCCTGGGGCCGGTAAACAAAAGGGCCTGGGCGAGGTGATTGCTCTTGATCGCGTTTTCCAGGGTGTTGGTAATCGCCTTCTGGCCCACCACGTCGTCGAAGACCTGCGGTCGATATTTTCGCGCTGAGACAATGAATTGTTCCATATTGAAGGCTAAAGCGTAAAAGTAAGAAATGAGGTGGCTAATTACAACAAAATTTATCGAATCCACGGCATCTGCCCGGAGTTTTTTTTCAACAATCCAGCGACTTCAGTCATTTGCCGGCAAGCAGAGAATTCCGTAAATTTATCATGTTCCAATAAGTTTCAATCATGAAAAATCCTAAGTTTTTATTACTGCTTTTATTGCTGGCGCCTTTCTTTCAGACAGAGGCCCAGGAAGATTACCGGGTCATGCTGCGAGCGGATGACTTCGGCATGTCCCACGCTGTCAATATGGCCCTAAAGGACATGGTGAGTTCAGGTATCCCCTTCAATGCCTCGGTGATGATGGTAACTCCCTGGGTGCAAGAAGCAGCAGAAATACTTAAAGATGCCCCTCAAGTGTCCATAGGTCTGCATCTTACGTTGACCTCAGAATTCGAGCAACTGAAATGGGGACCAGTCTCAGGGAAATCAGCTGTTCCAAGTTTGGTGGATGAACGGGGCTACTTCAGGACTTCTGTCCGGGATTTTTTGCTCAGTGATTATGATCTGAAGGAGGTCGAAACTGAGCTTCGGGCCCAGATAGAAAGGGCCATGGCCATGGGCATGAAAGTGGATTATCTCGACCATCATATGGGAATCGCAAGGTCTACCCCGGAGATTGCTGCAGTGGTCGAGAATCTGGCCAGTGAGTACAACCTGGTCATATGCAGGTATTTTGACGAGAACATGGCAGCAGACATTTGGGGGCAACCCGTGGAAAACAAGAAAACGGCAGTTCTCAGCGCCTTTGACAAACTTGACAAGGAAAAGTACAATCTATTTGTGTTTCACACAGCCCATGACAATGACGAGCTCGCCCAATTGGACGATCTCAACACCGATTTAATGTCGGATCCCCAGACTGGAAAGTCGATTCTGGGCAAACACCGTCAGGCTGAGCTCAAGGTTTTTTTGTCGGACGAGCTGAAAAGTGCTTTGAAGGGCAAAAAAATAATGACCTACGGAGATTTGAAAGCCAATCATGCCGATCAGATGAAAAGGGGAGGCATTATTCACGCCTCGATGGAGGAAGCCCGCGCTGCATATCAGGGTCGATGACGCCTCACGATCCGTAAATCCTGTCGTACAGGTGCTTGTACCGCTTTAGGATCACTTCTCTTTTCGGTTTGAAGGTTGGTGTGAGCAAATCATTGTCAACCGACCAGACCTCGGGAGCGATCTCAATTCTTTTGATGGTCTCCCACTTGCCAAAATGGCTGTTTCCTTCTTCGATCTCTTCCATGATACGGTCGTGAACCTCCTTGTTCCCGGCAATTTCTTCGATGGTCTCACCCAGCTTCACATCGTGCCTGCGCGCCCATTCCCTGACAAAGTCAAAATTGGGCTGCACGATCGCGGCCGGCATTTTCTGACCCTCGCCGATCACCAGGATCTGTTCGATGAATCTCGATTGTTTCATTTGATTCTCAAGCAGGGTAGGAGCAATGTACTTTCCGCCGGAGGTCTTGAAGATCTCTTTCTTTCTTCCGGTGATCCTTAAGAATCCGTCTTTGTCTAGCTCTCCTTTGTCCCCGGTATGGAAGTAGTCACCAGTCATAACCTCGGCAGTTTTCTCCGGATCTTTGTAGTACCCCTGCATCACATTGGGGCCTTTGATGAGTATTTCGCCGTCTTCGGCGATCTTGATCTCTACATTGTCGATGGCTTTGCCCACGGTTCCTACTTTAAAGAGGCCATTGGCATACATGTTGACCGAAACCACGGGCGAGGTTTCGGTAAGGCCATAGCCTTCCATGACCTGCATGCCCGCAGCCGCAAAGATGCGCGTCAGTCGAGGTTGCAGGGCGGCGGATCCCGACACCATGGTGGTGAGGTTGCCTCCGAGGGCCTCTCTCCATTTGCTGAAGATCAATTTGTTTGCCAGAGCCAATTGTTTCTCATACCACCAGCCGTTGCGTCCATAGGGCTCGTATTTCAAGCCTACTTCAACGGCCCAGAAGAATAGCCGCCTCTTGATGCCGGTGAGTTCAGCTCCTTTCCCAATGATGCTGTCGTAGATTTTTTCAAGAAGTCTTGGCACAACGCTCATGAAGTTCGGTTTCACTTCTTTTACATTATCCGCAATTTTCTCGATGGATTCGGCGTAATGAATGGTGATCCCACTGTAGATGTAGAGATAATGGAGCATTCGTTCGAAGACGTGACACACCGGGAGAAAGCTCAAAACCGTGCTTTGCCCTTTGACGATGGGGAGTCTGGGAATGCTGTCCAGCACATTGGAGACGATGTTGTTATGCGAGAGCATGACCCCTTTAGGGACCCCCGTGGTTCCCGAGGTATAGATGATTGTAGCCAGGTCGGACGGTTTCACGCTGTCTTTTAATTTGTCCACTTTCTCTTGCAATGCAGGATCCGATCCCAACGTAAAGACATCCTCCCACAGGTCACACCCTGAAACCGCTTCAAAGGAGTAAATCCCTTTCAGACTCTTGACCTGGGATTTTATCGCGTTTGCCTTGGCAAAGAGTTCTTCATCCGACAGGAAGCAGTATTTGACCTCGGCGTGATTGAAAATATATTTGTAATCTTCTTCACTGATTGTGGGATAGATAGGAACATTGATCGCTCCAATCTGGAGGATGGCCATGTCCATGATGTTCCATTCGGTTCGATTTGTGGAGGAGATCAAGGCGATTCGATCTCCGGCTTTCACCCCAAGCTTCAGCAAACCCCGGCTTGCCATGTTGGCCCTTTCCACGAATTCTTTTGATGAAGTGGCTTCCCATTGCCCGGTCGTCTTGGAAACGAGGGACTTGCTCAGGTTGTAAGTTTCAAGTTGATAATAGGCGAAATCAAAGATCCGCGTGATAGGATTCGACATTGTCCGGCGATTTGAGTGAATTGCGATTTGCGTACTGCAAAATAATTAAAATCTGACAAATCGGAAAAAGGGCTCAAAAGGCTCAAAAAAAAGACCATGACTCTTGTCTTGTCATCTATCAATTATATCTTTGCAGCTTATGACAACAGGAGTGATTTGGCTTCTGCAAAATGGATCCGTAGATGAAAATATCATACAACTGGCTGAAAGACTTTCTCAATATCAACCTCGACGCTGAGCGCGTAGGCGAGATACTCACCGACCTTGGACTGGAAGTCGAAGGAATTGAAAATTATGAGTCTATCAAGGGTGGGCTCGAAGGTGTAGTGGTGGGCAAGGTGCTTACCTGCGAAAAACACGCCAATGCGGATCGTTTGAAAGTGACAACGGTTGATCTGGGCAATGGAGAGCCGGTGCAGATCGTATGTGGAGCCCCAAACGTGGAAGCGGGTCAGCTTGTTCCGGTCGCGACCGTGGGAACCACGCTGCATACCATCAAGGGAGAGTCCTTTAAAATCAACAAAGGGAAGATTAGAGGAGAGGTCAGCATGGGGATGATCTGTGCGGAAGACGAGCTCGGCCTGGGAGAGAGTCATGACGGGATCATGGTTCTCGAAGAAGGCATTGAGCCTGGAACTCCGGCGGGAGACATATTCGAGCTGTACAGCGACCATGTGTTCGAGATCGGCTTGACGCCCAATCGCGCGGATGCCATGAGTCACCTGGGCGTGGCCCGGGATCTTTATGCCGGACTGTTGCAGTTGGAGGAGACAAAGAAGAAGCTGAACACCCCTTCGGTAAGTGATTTTCACGTCGATGAACGCACCTATAACATCAAGGTTGAAGTTGAAGACTCCAAACTGGTTCCCCGCTACTGCGGGATTACGATCACCGACCTTAAGGTACAGGATTCCCCCTCCTGGATGCAAAACCGTTTGCGGGCAATAGGATTGAGTCCGATAAACAACGTGGTGGACATCACCAACTACGTGCTGCACGAATTGGGTCAGCCTTTGCACGCATTTGATGCGGATAAGATCAAAAAAGACAAGGTGCTCGTGCGCACGCTGCCCACTGGGACTAAATTCACAACCCTGGACGGCGTGGAGCGCGAATTGCACGAGGAGGATATCATGATTTGCGACGGCGACAGCAAACCGATGTGCATCGGTGGAGTATTTGGCGGGATCAAATCCGGAGTGACAGAAGAGACAACCTCCATTTTCCTGGAGAGTGCCTATTTTGACCCGATTTCAATTCGGAAAACAGCCAAACGCCATGGCTTGAACACGGATGCTTCTTTTCGCTTCGAAAGAGGAATTGATCCGAATACGGTGGAATACGCCCTTCAGAGGGCCGCCATACTGATCGCCGAGTTCGCAGAGGGCAAAATCGTTTCGGACATCATCGACTTTTACCCCAATAAAATTGAGGATCATCAGATTCGACTCTCCTACGAAAGGGCTTTCCGCCTGATTGGGGAAGAGATTTCAACAGATACGATAAAAAATATCCTGGCCTCGCTCGACATACGCATAGACAGTCAAACCGAGTCAGGCCTCGGTCTTACCGTGCCTGCCTATCGCGTGGATGTCACCCGTGAGGCTGATGTAGTGGAGGAGATACTCCGGGTTTATGGTTACAACAATGTAGAGATACCGGAGAAGATCAAGACCTCGGTGGAAATTGCCCCGGGTTTGAACCCGGAAAAAGTGGACATGGTCACCTCGGAGTTTTTGATCTCGAACGGGATTTATGAATCGATGAGCAACTCCCTGACACGACCTGATTACAGTTCGCTCTCAGAAAGCATATCCGAGGATCGCAACGTAACCATACTGAACGCCTTGAGCAAGGATCTGTCAGTGATGCGCCAGTCTATGCTTTTCGGCTTGCTGGAATCAACCGCCTACAATCTCAACAGGAAGTCTTCGAACTTCAGGTTGTTTGAATTCGGGAATACTTACCACAAGTACGATTCAGGTTATGCTGAAAACAAGCACCTGGCACTGGTGTTCACCGGAAATCGAACCGGTGACCACTGGGGGCTTGAATCCCAGGCATCTGATTTTTTCTATATGAAGGGTGTTGTCGCAGGACTGCTTGAAAGACTCGGCGTAAAAGGAACGCGATACGGAAAGATGAAGAACGACATGATCTCTGAGGGTCTTGCCATATATTTCGGGAAAAAGAAACTCGTTGAATTCGGTGTGGTCAAACCGGGCATCCTCAAGTCTTTCGGCATCAAGCAGGAGGTGCTTTTCGCGGATTTTGACTGGGCGCATGTCATGGAGAGCATAGAGGGCAGTCAGATCAAGGTGGAAGAGCTTCCCAAACATCCGGAGGTCAAGAGAGATCTGGCACTTTTGCTCGACGAGGAAGTGAGCTTCGTGGATCTTCATGATTTTGCAAAGCAGGCTGAGAAGAAGCTGCTCAAACAGGTCGACCTGTTCGATGTTTATTTGGGGGACAAGCTGCCCGAGGGAAAGAAGTCTTACGCCCTCAGCTTCATACTTCAGGATAAAAGCAAAACCCTGACCGACAAGCAGATTGACAAAATAATGAAAAAGCTGCAGCAGGGCTTTGAGCGTCAGTTCAAAGCAGAGTTGCGTTAGAATAATCTCACAGAACTCCCCACTTATGAGTTTTTACAAATCTGTTGTCCGCAAGATTTTGTTCCAGTTTGATCCTGAGGAGGTTCATCACTTCACTTTTGGAATGATCAAAAACCTGTTCAGATTGCCCATGGCCGGGCAGATCGTCAAGTCGAGGTTTGGTTTTGAGCATCCTTCACTGGAGCGCGAGCTGTTCGGGTTGAAATTCAAAAACCCGGTAGGACTGGCTGCAGGCTTTGACAAGAATGCACTGCTCTTTGACGAATTTGCCCAGTATGGATTCGGTTTTGTGGAAATAGGAACTGTGACGCCAAAACCTCAACCGGGAAATCCCAAAAAACGTTTATTTCGACTTAAAGAAGACGAGGCGATAATCAATCGCATGGGATTCAACAATGACGGAGTGGATGAGATCGCCGCCCGACTTAAAAACAGAAGAAGTGACGTCATCATCGGAGGGAATATTGGGAAGAACAAAGTCACCCCCAATGAGAAGGCCACAGAGGATTACCTGATCTGTTTCGAAAAGCTCTTCGACGTGGTGGACTATTTCGTGGTCAACGTGAGTTCGCCCAACACCCCTAATTTGAGAGAGCTCCAGGACAAGGAGCCCCTGACGGCCTTGCTAAGTGCCCTGGAGGATCAGAACAGGGCAAAAAGCCATCCCAAGCCGATTCTTCTGAAGATCGCTCCGGATTTGACAGACGATCAGTTGATGGATATCATAGACATAGTGAAAGACACGGGTATTGCTGGTGTCATTGCGACCAATACCACCCTGTCACGTGA
>CBDUAY010000087.1:0-11246 GCA_965365245.1 uncultured Flavobacteriaceae bacterium
GCCTCTTCCTACGTGAGCAAATCCTTTTCTTTGAGAAAATTCGATAATATCTAATGCGATCAGGAAATAAGCCTCAAATTTGCGGTCAGCAATTACTTCAAGCTCTTTAAGAAGTCGACTCATGGCATAGCTGCTGTATTCCTGATATCGTCGTTTGAAACCAGAAAGTGCTTTACTTCTAAGTATGTAATGGTCTTTCTCCTGGTTCCCTGCAAATGATTGCTTGTTTTTAGGTGTGCCGAGTTCGATGTCAACAGAACAATATTCCAGGATCATTTTGGTATTTGAGATAATGCCTGGATATTGCCAGTAATATTTCAACAATTCTGGCTCAGGTAACATATGCTCTGAACTCAGGGCCTGTGCTGTTTCGGGTAATTTGCTTAATAGGGTGTTGAGATCTATGGCCCGAAGCAGCCGGTGAGTGTTGAAGCCCTTTTTGTTCTGGAACGAAACCGTTTTGAGGGCGACGAGCTTCTCTGCAGGCAGTTTGGTCTTGGAGAATTTCAGTTTGGGGAGGTCCGCAGGGGCCACCCCGAGGTATTCTTCCTTCCTGAAAGAGCGACCAGACAGGAACAGCCCAAGACCCTTTGCGAAGGGGTAGATCACCAATACCCCGGGCATGGGAGGGGGTTCGGGAGGGGTGCAGAACGTTGCCTGGTGCAACAGCCCGCTCAGGTATTGGTTGATCTGTTTAAACCCTTCGTTGTCTCTGGCCAGCAGGATGTATTCCTGCTTTGCGCCGTTTCTGAAATCCACGCCAAGCACCGGCTCGATGTCGTATTTCGGGGCCAGCCGTACAAAATCGATGCAGGCCGTAGTACTGTTGATGTCGGTCAGGGCAAATTTGCTCACCCCGCCGGAGCTCGCTATCTGCAGGAGCTCTTCCGGTTTTATCGTGCCGTATCTCAGGCTGTAATAGGTGTGTGTGTTCAGGTACATCCCGCAGTGAAAAAACAAAGTGAAAACAAAAACTTGGATCGTGTTACAAAATTAGGTTATATTTGTACCAGTGATTGATAAAATATGTACCATTGTAAATTTTAGTACCAACCTTCATGAGTTTCATTGCCAATAATATCAAGCACCTGAGGGAGTTAAAGAAGCAAACCCAGGAGTATTTTGCCAGTGAGCTGGGCATTAGCCGTGAACGGGTGGCTTCCTATGAGCAGGGTCGCTCTTCCCCGCCGGTAGAGATCCTGGTGGCCCTGTCGGACTACTTTCGACTCCCGATCGACGTGTTGATCCGCAACGACCTGTCCAGGGCCGAGGACGCTTCTTTCATTCACATCGGCAAGCAACGCATTCTCTTTCCGATCAAGGTCAATGAAGATGATGAAGACATGGTGGAGATCATTCCTGAAGACGCATCGGCGGGTTATCTTCGCGGGTATTCCGACCCGGAGTACATTGAGAGCCTGAACAGCCTGAAGCTTCCTTTTTTGCCCACGGGCAAGCACAGGGCTTTCCCGATCAAGGGAGATTCCATGCTGCCCATCAAGAGCGGTTCTTTTATCATTGCCCGCTACCTCGAAGACATTCGCCAGCTGAACAGCGGAAGCACTTATATCGTGCTGACCCACAACGACGGCCTGGTCTACAAGCGTGTCTACGACAAGATCGAAGAGCACAAGTGCCTGCTCATGGTTTCTGACAACAAAAAATACGATCCATATTATGTCCCTGTAGATGAGATACTTGAATTATGGGAGTTTACCTGTCACATTAACTTGACTGAATACGATGAAAGCGAGATCAACACCGAAAGCGTGGCCCAGATGCTGACCAATATCGGGGTGCAGCTCGAGTCCATCCGGAAGAAGGTGGGGTGATTTGTTACCCTGCTTCGGCAAGATATTTTTATCAGGAGGAAGTCGGATTCACCTGGATTTGCCCTCCTATCGCTCTCAATACTTTTATGATCGTGGCAAATTGCGGTTTGGCTCCCTCCGACAGGGCCTTGTATAAACTGGGCCTGCTCATCCCGGTTTCCTCCGCTATTTTTGTCATTCCGATAGCCTTTGCTACAGATCCAATCGCGTTAATCACATCTGCACTTTCTCCTTTCTCTAAAACAGCATTCAGGTATTCGGCAATCATTTCTTTGCTGTCCAAATAGTCAGCTATGTCAAACTTTGAAATTTCCATGTTTTTAACTATTCAATTTATTCCAGATTTCTTTCGCTTTCAGGTCTTTCAGCTTTCTCAACCATTTATCGAATTCAGTTGTTTTTTCAATGTGGAACATAAAAAATGTATCCACCTGGATACAAAATTAAGTAATTTTTCGAATCAATTGACCTCAGGCAGATTTATAGGATAAATCCATTGCCTTATCTCTCATCCGTGCCTGTAGGTTCGAAATTGCATATCAGGAGGCAAAATAAATCTGTATGGATTGTAATCCTTTCTAAATGCCTTGCGAAAAGTAAGCGCCAGCCTGAAAAATGGACGAATGTCATTGAACGTGACGGGTGAATCAGAGAATCTGTCAAAGAGATTTGAAACCAGTCTTGAGTTTTTGTTTCTTTTCTTTCAAGACAAAAGAAAGGGAATATTTCTCTTTCTTTGTAGGTCCTATGAAAGCTCTGTTTTTCACATTGATCCTGTGCCTGTCTCTGGTGCATTTGACTATCGCCCAGGTTGGGGGGGAGCGGATTTACAGCTTTCTGAATATTCCAACTTCTGCGACCCAGGCAGCCCTGGGCGGAGAAGCCCTCACCGTCAAAGACAATGTGAATCAGCCCCTTTGGAACCCGGCAACCATAAGCCGCTTTATGGATAACCAGGCGGCAGTGAATTACGTCAACTACCTGGCGGGGATCAATGTCGGTTCGGCGACCTTCGCCCACCTGGTCAACCGGAGGTTTGGAACCCTGCACGGAGGAATACAGTATATCGACTATGGAGAGTTTATCGCTGCAGATGAAGAGGGTGTTGAAACGGGCGACTTCGGGGCTAGAGACCTGGCTGTTTCCGTGGGTTATGCCTACAATATCCCCTGGAGCGACTTTTATGTCGGGGCCAATGTCAAGTTCCTGAGCTCAAAGATTGAGAATTTCACTTCCCAGGGACTGGCAACTGACATAGGCGTCTACTATTTCTCAGATTATCGCCCTTTTTCATTTACGGCCGTTATCCGTAACCTGGGCTATCAGATTACCCCATATGAGGAGCAACGAGAAGAAATAGCTTACGACGTGGCGATTGGAGCCTCCTACCTGATGTCAGATGTACCGATTAAATGGCACCTGACCATGAACAGCTTGCAACAGTGGAATCTGGCGGTGCCTAACCCGTCGAACAGCAACACCGATCTCGATGGGAACACCGAGGAGGAGAGCATTAGTTTTCTGGACAATACGATGCGGCATTTTGTAATTGGTGTCGAATTGTTTCCGGAGAGCAAATTTAACCTTAGATTTGGGTATAATTTCAGGAGGGCTGCTGAGCTCAAACTCGCAGAGGCGCGTACATTTGCCGGTTTGTCTGCAGGATTCGGGCTGACGATGGGTCGTTTCAAGTTTGACTACGCCTTCACCAAATATCATCCGGTAGACAACAGCAGCACATTCACCCTGTATATCGACCTGGCACGAAAAGGCTTTTAAATGGAACAGAAACGCAAAAACATAATCATAGCCATAGACGGTTATTCCTCAACGGGTAAAAGCACCCTGGCTAAAAACCTGGCCAGAGAATTGGGTTTTGTATATGTGGACACAGGTTCGATGTACCGTGCTGTGGCACTCTACGCCATGCAGAACGGATTGATCAAGGATGGGGAACTCGACGTCGAGGCCCTTATCGAGGCTCTCGATCAAATTCAATTGGATTTCGTTCATAATCCCGACAAAGGATTTTCAGAGATTTACCTGAATGGTGAAAAGGTGGAGGGGCTGATTCGAAGTTTGGAGGTTTCCAATCAGGTCAGCCAGGTAGCCAGAATTCCACAGGTGAGGAAAAAGCTCGTCCTCTTGCAGAAAAACATGTCGGGTGACAGGGGAATTGTCATGGATGGACGGGACATTGGAACTGTTGTGTTTCCGGAAGCGGAATTAAAAATCTTTTTGACTGCCTCTCCCGAGACGCGCGCTAAAAGGCGTTATAAAGAAATGTCAGACACGGGTCGGAATATTTCCTACGAATCGGTGCTGGAAAACGTCTCACAGCGGGATTTGATGGATACGACTCGAAAGGATTCACCCCTGGTTAAAGCTGAAGACGCCGTAGAAATCGATAATAGTCACATGAACGTTCAGCAGACTTTCGATACGGCTCTTGAATTGGTTGGCAAGGTTTTGAATTCTTGAATACTCTTGCTCGATGAAACTTCTCGGGGCCTGTGACCTTGACGGCTAGGGAATATTCAGGTACTTGTGCGTTTGCAATGAAACCTTCCATCTCGGGTGTTCCATCACATAATCGACGATTTGAGGCATCATTTTCTCCCGATTGCTCCATTCAGGCTGAAGGAAGAGTTCGCAATCAGGCGACACTTTTGACGCCTGCTCTTCCGCGAATTTGAAATCGTGCTTGTTGTAAACAATGACCTTGAGCTCATCAGCTGCTGAGTAGGCTTCCTTTGTAGGCAGCTTCGTCTTTTTAGGAGAAAGGCAAAACCAGTCATAACTTCCGCTCAACTCATAGGCTCCTGAAGTTTCGATATGAACCTTAAGGCCATTTTTTTTAAGTTTTTCAGTGAGATAGTCCATGCTCCACATCAGCGGCTCCCCTCCGGTAATTACAACGGTGTTTGAATACTGCTTGGCTTTTGAAACGATTTCATCGGTTGAAGTGGGTGGGTGCAATTCAGCGTTCCAGCTTTCTTTGACGTCGCACCAATGACATCCGACGTCGCATCCTCCTATTCGAATGAAATAGGCAGCCTTGCCCGTGTGAAATCCCTCTCCCTGAATGGTATAGAAGTCTTCCATGAGCGGCAGCATCTCTCCTTTTTCGATCCTTTTTCTGGTTTCCTCAAGCATGGCGCAAATATAGTCAGGATTAACGAATAAAAGGGTTTTCAATTCTGGCCACAAAGGTTTATTTTTATCGAAACCAAAACCAAAAGCCATTGAATTCAAAAGACGCGTTTAAAGAGGTCATAGAGCAGGGGTATGCCTGCAAAGGAGAATACCTGAACCTCGGGGCCGCCATGCTCGGTGAAGAGACTGTAACGGGCAGTTTTGTCAAGATCCCGCTTAAGACCATCAACCGGCATGGTTTGATTGCCGGAGCTACGGGTACCGGAAAGACCAAAACCCTGCAGGTCCTTTCTGAAAACCTGTCTGAAAAGGGCGTACCTGTGTTGCTAATGGATCTCAAGGGGGATCTCAGCGGCCTTGCCAAAGCCGGACCCGGTCATCCGAAGATAGACGAGCGACATGAAAAAATAGGCTTCCCCTATGAGGCCAAGGGTTTTCCGGTTGAGATACTGACACTTTCTGAACAGGACGGAACTCGACTCAGGGCGACAGTTTCCGAATTTGGGCCCGTTCTTCTTTCGAGGATACTTGGGCTGTCAGAAGTCCAGGAAGGCATTTTGGCCATATTGTTTCAGTATTGCGACGACAATCAGATGGGGCTGCTCGATCTAAAGGATTTGAAAAAGGTTCTGCAATACGCAACCGGAGACGGGCGAAAGGAGATTGAAGCCGAATACGGTAGAATTTCAACAGCTTCCACCGGTGCTATTCTCAGAAGAATTGTGGCTTTGGAGCAGCAGGGTGGCGACCTTTTCTTCGGAGAGCGCTCTTTCGAGGTGCAGGATCTGTGTCGGGTATCCGATGACGGTCGTGGCATGATCTCTGTTATCCGCCTGACGGACATACAAGACAAGCCTAAGCTATTCAGCACATTTATGCTGCAATTATTAGCAGAGGTCTACAATACGTTCCCCGAGATTGGTGACAGCGACAGGCCGGAATTGGTACTCTTCATCGATGAGGCACACGTTGTCTTTGAAAATGCCTCCAAGACCTTGCTCGATCAACTGGAGACTATTGTAAAGTTGATTCGCTCAAAAGGCATAGGTGTTTATTTTGTGACACAGAACCCGAAGGACATCCCGGCAGACATTCTTTCGCAGTTGGGTTTGAAGATTCAGCATGCGTTGCGTGCTTTTACAGCCAAAGACCGCAAGGCGATCAAGCTGGCTGCTGAGAATTACCCGGACTCCGAATTCTATAAGACGGATACAGTATTGACCCAATTGGGTATTGGAGAGGCATTCGTTTCGGCTTTGAATGAAAAGGGCATACCGACCCCTCTGGCCAGGACCATGCTCAGGGCGCCTATGAGCCGTATGGACGTGCTAAGTCCTGCAGAGCTTAAAGAGCAGATAGCCAAATCACAGATAGCTTCCAAATACAACCAGGTGATAGACAGCGACAGCGCCTACGAGATGTTGTCCCGAAAGATTCAACAGGCTGAACCTGAAGTTCAGAAAAAGTCAACGCGCTCTGGCTCTGGCTCGACTAGACGCAGGGTCGACCCGGTTGTGAAGGTGCTTACCAGTGCGACATTCATTCGCGGGGTTTTTGGAATTTTGAACAAGGTCTTCAAGTAGGTGTTTGGACGCGTTGAAACGATTTTCTATCTTGACCCCGCTATACCATTTTACGAACTCGAAAAATAATTGAAAAAGAAATGCTTAGAAAAGTTTTAGGCCTTGTAGTGTTTTTCCTCCTAGTGCAATGCGCAGAGGAGAGCACAATTATTAAAAAGAAACAACTGGGTAAAATTTCGAACGGCACGACAATCGAAGAACTCGATAAGATGTTCAAGAACGATTCTGTGCAAAAATTGCCTGAAGGAGAGTCTCTGGTTCGGGAGTACAAAGTATTTGACGCATCTGGAAATCCTTCGCTCATTTTTGTCACCCGCGTTGAGAATGACTCGTTGAAAGCACTTGAGCACGTCAAGATTTACAACCCTGCTTATTCAACAGAAAAAGGAATTTCAACGGCATCGACATTCGAGGATGTCAGGGGTCAATATTCGATTGATGACATTGAGCCCTCATTCAGCTCAGCCATTCTATTTATAGATGAGATAAACGCCACTATCTCACTGGATAAGAAAGACTTGAATATCGATGAATTTGATATGCGGGACATACGGGAAGATCAGATTCCTGACCAGGCAAGCATCTTGTATATCACACTTTGGTTCGAATGAGAAATAGTCGATCGAGAAGATGAAATCTGATAAGACAAAAGTCAAACGGCGTCCTGACAGAGGGCACTACGACAAGGAAACAGTATATAGAATTCTTGACCGGGATTTCATTTGCCAGGTTGGATTTTCCTATGATGGATACCCTGTAGTGATTCCTACGATTTACGGAAGAGAAGATAATTCTCTTTATTTTCATGGAGCCAATGTCAGCCGAATGCTTCAGACCCTGGAGAAAGGTGTTCCTGTCTCAGTCAATGTGACACTCACTGATGCCCTGGTCCTGGCTCGTTCGGCCTTTCATCACTCCCTGAATTACGAGTCGGTCACCTTGTTTGGCACTGCGCAACTGGTTGAGGGGAATGAAGAGAAAATGGAGGCCCTGAGGATAATTTCTGACCAGGTTTTGAAGGGGCGTTGGTCTGAGGTGAGGCTACCCAATGAAAAAGAGCTCAATGTGACCAAGGTTTTGAAACTGGAAATCAATGAGGCTTCTGCCAAGATTCGCGCAGAAGGGGTTGGAGATGACAAGCCTGATTATGATCTCGATATCTGGGCAGGGGTTGTGCCCATTCACAGAACCTATGGAGCTGCCTTAGCGGATGAATTGCTCAAACCCGGTATAGACACTCCTCCAAGCGTAAAGAAAATTGAGAATGAAAGACTTTGACATACAGCGAGACCCTTTTGTGGTACCTGTCGATGACGGGAAGCTGATCGAAGAACACTTCGGGTTGGCGAGCATTGAATCGGATCTTAGTTTGGCCCATATGATCGCTCCTGCCGGATGGGGAGAGCCCTTTCAGACCCCAGAATTCGAAGAATACACCTACATAATCAAAGGCAAAAAGAAAATCGAGGTAGGGGATGAAGTCGTTATACTTTCACCTGGAGAGTCCATTCGGATCAAGAAGGGAATTCGGGTACGTTACAGCAACCCTTTTGATGAGCCCTGTGAGTACATAGCCATATGCACGCCGCCCTTTCAGATTGAAGCTGCTAATCGCGAGGAGGAATAATCCCGGAAGAGTTCAGTCAATCCCTGTTTTGACAGGCCTTTAAAGTATTTTTAAGCAACATGGCGATGGTCATGGGCCCTACGCCACCGGGAACCGGTGTGATATAAGAGGCTTTCTTGCTGACGCTTTCGAAATGCACGTCACCGGCCAGTCTGTAGCCACGTTTTTTAGTCGCGTCAGGAACGCGGGTAATGCCCACGTCGATGATGGTCACTCCATCCTTGACCATGTCTCCCGTCAGGAATTCAGCCATGCCCAGGGCGGCAACAACGATATCCGCTTCACGGGTTATCGAGGCCAGGTCTTTGGTTCGACTATGTGTAATCGTTACGGTGGCATTTCCAACCTTTCTCTTTTGACTCAGAAGAATGCTCATTGGCCGGCCTACGATATGACTTCGGCCGATCACCACTACATTTTTTCCGGAGGTTTCGATTTCATAGCGTTCCAGCAGCTCCATGATTCCGGCGGGTGTAGCCGGCAGAAATGCAGGAAGGTCCAGGGTCATTTTTCCGACATTGACCGGGTGAAAACCATCCACATCCTTATCAGGATCTACTGCCATCAGTACCTTTTGCTCATCGATCTGCTTAGGCAATGGCAGTTGAACAATAAAGCCGTCTATGTCAGCATCTTCGTTAAGTGCATCAATCTCATGGAGGAGCTGTTCCTCAGTGGTGTCTTCGGGCAGCTCGATCAGGGTCGAATTGAAGCCGATCTGCTGGCATGACTTCACTTTGCTGTTCACATAGGTCATGCTCGCTCCGTCGTTGCCAACGATCACGGCAGCCAGATGAGGAATCTTCAGGCCTTTTTCTTTCCTGTTTTTTACCTCAACAGCAATTTCCTGTTTGATGTCCTGGGATGTTTTTTTTCCGTCTAGAAGGATCATAGAGCTTGATTTTGGTTATTGCATTCCCTTCATCATCTGCATCATCTTCTTGCCGCCTCCGCCTTGCATCATCTTCATCATTTTGGCCATTTGGTTGAACTGCTTCAAGAGCTGGTTGACTTCCTGCACGTTGGTGCCGGAGCCTTTGGCAATTCTCTTTTTGCGACTCGAATTTATAATTGCAGGCTTTGAGCGTTCTTCTGGTGTCATCGAGAAGATAATTGCTTCAATGCCCTTGAAAGCGTCATCATCGATGTCGACATCCTTCATCATTTTTCCGGCCCCGGGGATCATTCCGACCAGGTCCTTCATATTTCCCATCTTCTTGATCTGCTGGATCTGCTTCAGGAAATCGTCAAACCCAAACTGGTTTTTGGCAATCTTCTTCTGAATTTTTCTCGCTTCTTCCTCGTCATACTGTTCCTGTGCGCGTTCTACAAGAGAAACGACATCACCCATCCCCAGGATTCGATCCGCCATACGATCCGGGTGGAACACGTCGATCGCCTCCATTTTTTCACCGGTACCGATGAATTTAATCGGTTTGTTGACTACGGATTTGATAGACAAGGCAGCACCCCCGCGGGTGTCACCATCCAGTTTCGTCAGAACGACTCCATCAAAATTCAGCACGTCGTTGAAAGCCTTGGCCGTGTTGACCGCGTCCTGTCCCGTCATCGAATCGACAACGAACAGGGTTTCTTCCGGCTTGACCGCGTTATGGATGTTCGAGATTTCGGTCATCATCTGCTCATCGACCGCAAGACGCCCTGCGGTATCGATGATCACGACGTTTTTTCCATGCGATTTGGCATAGGCCACAGCGTTCTCGGCTATTTCGACCGGATTCTGGTTGCCCTCTTCGGCATATACCTCGACGCCGATCTGTTCTCCGACCACCTTGAGCTGGTTGATCGCAGCAGGACGGTAGACGTCTGCTCCCACGAGGAGAACCTGTCTCGTTTTTTTATTTTTTAGATAGTTGGCAAGTTTACCTGAAAAGGTTGTTTTACCTGAACCTTGCAAGCCGGACATGAGGATCACTGTGGGAGAACCCTTCAGATTGATGCCCACAGTATCGCCACCCATGAGCTCAGTCAGCTCATCCTTCACGATCTTGACCATGAGCTGGCTGGGGTTGAGCGTAGTGAGCACATTTTGCCCCATTGCCTTGGTCTTGACCGTGTTGGTGAAGTTCTTGGCTATTTTAAAGTTTACGTCGGCATCAAGAAGCGCTCTTCTCACTTCTTTCAGCGTCTCGGCTACATTGATTTCGGTAATGCTGCCGTGCCCTTTGAGGACGTGAAACGCCTGATCTAATTTTTCGCTAAGATTGTTGAACATATTTCCAAATCAATTATCAAACAACTCAAATCTTTGAGCTGGCAAAGATAGGAAATTAGGTCGAAGAATCAGGACTTGACAAAACGCAATGAAGTGGTATTTACGCAGTAACGTTTTCCTGTGGTGTCCCTGGGCCCATCGTCAAAAACATGACCTAAATGACCACCGCATTTTGTGCAGGTGATCTCGGTGCGGATCATCCCATGGCTCTTGTCCAGAGAATACTCAACGGCACCGTCTATGGCATCGTCAAAAGATGGCCAGCCACAGTGCGATTCGTATTTTGTTCCTGACTCGAAAAGTTGGGCGTCACAAGCAGCACAGTGATACGTGCCCTTTTCAAAGTGTTTCGTGTAGCCCCCTTCACCCGGCATATCGGTTCCTTTTTGCCTGAGGATATAGTACTGTTCGGGAGTCAGAATCTCTTTCCATTCGGCTTCGGTTTTCACGATTTTTTCGTCCATTGCTGATTTTTCTTGTGCAGGCAGAGCCTGCGTTAAAATTAAGCTTACAATCAATACAAAATGTCTCATTGCAAAAATTCAATTACTCGTTGAACAACATCGGGGCTTTTGAAAATTTTGTGATGACCCAGTCCATGGGTAATCAACAGCTCCCCGTTCTGAAGCTTTTGACGTATGGATACGGCACTGCTTACAGGTACAAATCGATCTTCGCTGTCATGAATGACAAGAACCGGAATTTTAATCCTTTCCGCCTGATGTTCAGAGGTGAAGTGGTCGAGTCTGAGGTTGTGCTTTTTCTCAAAAAGACGTTGAAGACGACCGCCGATATCGGGTTTGAGCTCCATT
>CBDUAY010000088.1:0-11167 GCA_965365245.1 uncultured Flavobacteriaceae bacterium
CCCCATTGCCTGCAAGAAACGCCTTGATGTCCTCCGACTTTTTTTTGCTGGCTACGAATCCTATGTATTTAGCCGGGGTCTTCATCGCTTTAAGCACTGAGCTTTCGTCCTCTTCACCCTGGGTAGTGACAATGATGTAGGTATTTGAAAAATTCCTGAAACTCTCAAAATCGACATGATCCAGGACGCTGTAGGCTTCAGGAAACATCTGGACATCCGCACCTTTTGACATGACCGTTATCCTCATATCAGCGGCATGAGCCAGCGCACTGAGCTTTCTTGAAATATTCGACTTACCTATGATTATGAGTTCTGGTTGCGGGATAACAGGTTCTATAAGCACTTCAACCGTACCTCTGCTCTGACACGACATAACATATTCTTTAAAAGTTGGTGTTTCTCTCATTCCGCCCTCAGGCGAAATCCTGATTCTCCTGAATCTTTTGGTTTTTATGACGTCAAGGGCTTCCTTTATCACAATTCCTCTGACGCAGCCTCCTCCTATCCAGCCAATGAGCTCGCCGGTTTCAAGGATCAGGGCCTTATCCCCTACCTTGCCCGAAGTTGGAGCAATTCGATCTATCACCTGGGCAACTGCAAAATTCGATCCTTTTGCCAATTGCTCCTCCATTCTCAACATTAAATCATTAAACATCCATCAATAATTTTTCCAATTTCATCAAACTGTCCAAATTGTGAGCCGACTCGAAAGCATCGAGATGCGGCATCACGTTTACCATACCTTTTTGTATCGGCTGATAGCCTTCCATTCCTTTCAGCGGATTCAACCAAACGAGGGTCTTGCATTTTCTTCGTATCGTCCTGACAGCTTCTTTGAGAACTGCCACATTGCCCGTCTCCAAACCATCGCTTAAAATTACAACAATGTGCTTCTGGCTCAAAAATTTACTCCCGTAATCCGAGAGAAAGGTCGTCATACACTCACCTATTTTGGTGCCACTTGACCAGGCCGTGACCTCGGTTCCTATTTGTTTCAGTATCTCCGACTCGTTATTCTCGCGCAGCAAAGGAGTAATATGAGTCAGTTCAGTGCTAAAGGTGAAAAACTCGAGGGTCTTGAAATATCGCTTGAGAACCAGGATGTACTTGAGCAAATAGAAGCTGTAAGTATCCATTGACCCGCTTACATCCAGCAAAAACACTACTTTCCGCTTCTCCTTGCGCTTCTTTTTGTAAGCCAGATCAAGCATGATTCCGCCCCTCGGGACATTCTTTCGAACCGTCTTTCGGATGTCAATTCTTCCTGTTTTTGCGTTTTTCAGCCTTCGCTTGAATCGCATGCTCATCTGGTGAAAAAGCTCTTCTGCCAATTCTTCCAGCTGCTGCTTGTCCTCAACATCGACTTTGGTGAAGTCGGTCATCCTCAGGCGAACAGTCTCATTCGCTCCTTTTGTCTGTTTGGTATCCTCCTCCTGCTCCTTCGCATGCGGGTTGTTGAACTTGGCTCCCAAAAATATGACCGAGGAAGAAGTCGATTTCTTTTTCTTCGGTTTCACCTTGATTTCCCTGGGTTCCAGGAGCTCATTGTAATATCGGCTCCAGAACCTGTCGAACATCTCATCGAACCGGTCAAAGTGCTCTTTTCGAGTGCAATAGATAGACTTTAAGCTATAGTGAAAAAGCTTGCGGTCGAGCATGAACCCTCTTCGTGATATTTCAAAAGCCTCTCTTGTCTGCTGTGGGCTGAGTATAAATTGACGCTCCTTGCAGTAAAATGTGAAGTCGACCAAACGCTCCCTGAAAGTCTTTTGCAATTCAACCATAAGCAGTTATCAGTCTATCGGATAGAGAAACTCCTGAACGGTTTTATTTCTCACAAAATCAATATCATCCTGATGCTTGAGCACACAACCTATCGTGTTTTGAATAATATCATCAGTGATATGATCCGCGTGGAGCAACAACAGGGTTTTAGCCCAATCGAGTGACTCAGCGATACCCGGTGGTTTATTCAGGCTTGATTTTCTGAGATTGTGGATGAAAACCACTACCTGCTCTGCGAGATCCTGATCGATGTCGGGCAGCTTTCTGTGAATGATGTCAATCTCCTTCTGCTTGCTGGGAAAATCCACCCAGTGATAAAGGCATCGACGCCTCAGTGCGTCACTGAGCTCACGCGTTCGATTCGAGGTGAGAATAACCAACGGCTTTGTGACGGCTTTGATCGTTCCCAATTCGGGAATGCTGATTTGAAAATCAGAGAGCAACTCCAAAAGATAGGCCTCAAATTCCTCGTCGGCCCTGTCAATTTCATCAATGAGCAGAACCACAGGTTTTTCGGCACTGATCGATTCCAGCAATGGCCTCTTCAAGATGTATTCCATGCCGAAAATCTTTTTGCCCAGGGCCACCCGGTCATTTTCCTTTTCAAACAGGTTCATGTGCAGAAGCTGCTTCTGGTAGTTCCATTCGTAAATGGTCGTATTGACATCGAGGCCTTCATAGCATTGCAGCCGAATCAGGTCTGTCTTGAGATGCTGAGCCAGGGTCTGCGCGACCATTGTCTTGCCAACCCCGGGGCTTCCTTCCAAAAGAAGTGGCTTTTCCAGGTTTTCCAACAAAAAAATTGCGGTAGCGAGCTCTTCGCTCAAAATGTAATCATGCTCAAAAAAGTCCTGGACAAGATCACTTATATCCTTGTTCAAAAGATTTTGTTTTAAAATTCAAAAAAATGGAATCAGTCCTATCCTTTCTTGCTGAACAGACCCTTTACAACGGATTTGATCATGCCTCCGGCATCTACATTTTGATCTGCTTCCGTGATCTCAACCCCTTCCAGCTTTTTGGTAAAGTTTGCAACAAATTGCTTGAATAGCTGATTGGACACGTCTTCCACAAGTCTCGATCCGAATTGGGCGATTTTTCCATTAATGGTCACATCCATAACAGCATCAACGTGAGATCCTCCGTCCTCCCTTTTGGAAAGATCAAGATCGAGCTGCATCTCGGCATTGCCCATCCCTTTGGTGTCAACTCCTTTCCCTATCAGCCTGATCGTCTGCTCTTCAACATTGACATCATCATATACGATGTCAGCATTGTAATTCGCGCTGATCGGTCCAAATTTCAACCCAACTTTACCTTTATAAGTATTGTCTGAAACTTTCTCATCAATAGACACGCCCGGCACACACTCAACTACTTCCTCAGGATTAATCAAATATTGCCAAACGACAACAGGAGCCTGATCCACTTCAAATTCTTTCTTTAAACTCGTTTTCATTTTACTTCCTTTTTGAAAACAAGGGATCGCATCTGCCATCCCTTGCTCTATTTAACTATTAATTCTACTTCTTATGTGCCTGAATGGCCTCCCAAACCTTCGCAGGTGAAATTGGAATGTCCAAATGCTTCACTCCGAGTGGTGCCAGGGCATCAATGATCGCATTTGCGATCGCCGGCGGCGCTCCTACAGTTGGTGATTCAGCTACTCCTTTAGCACCCAGGGGATGATGGGGAGAAGGCGTAATGGTATGGCCTGTTTCCCAATGCGGTGATTCAACTGCTGTTGGCACCAGATAATCCATAAAGGTTCCGTTCAGAACATTTCCTTCATCGTCGTATTCGATTCCCTCGTACATGGCTGGTGCAATTCCCTGGGTCAGACCACCGTGCACCTGTCCTTCAACAATCATCGGATTGATGATGTTTCCGCAGTCATCTATGGCCACAAATCGCTTGACGTCAATGGCACCCGTTTCTTCATCTACCTCCACAACACAGATATAAGCTCCGTTGGGGAAGGTCAAGTTAGGCGGATCATAGTAGTGGGTGGTTTCAAAGCCAGGCTCCATTCCCGGAGGGAAATTGGTATAGGCTGCAAAGGCAACGTCCTGAATGGTTTTAGACTTCTCTGGTGCGCCTTTTACAAAGTACTTCCCTACTTCCCACTCGATGTCCTCCTCGCTTACTTCCAGGAGGTGAGCCGCAATTTTCTTCCCTTTGTCACGAAGCTTGCGCGCTGCTATTGCTGCAGCCGCACCTGCTGTTGGCGTGCTTCGACTGGCATAGGTTCCAAGACCGTACGGGGCCGTATCTGTATCTCCTTCATCAATTTCAATGTCGGTGTAGGGAATACCCAACTCCTCTGCCAGAATCTGGGCGTACGTTGTTTCGTGACCCTGACCCTGGGATTTGGTACCAAATCGCGCCAAAGCTTTTCCTGTTGGATGCACACGTATCTCAGCACTGTCAAACATTGCGATTCCAAGTATGTCAAAGTCCTTTGAAGGGCCGGCGCCAACAACTTCTGTGAAGGTACTGATCCCGATTCCCATCAATTTTCCTTCTTTTCGCTTTTGAGCCTGCTCCTTCTTGTAGTCATCATAGCCAATCATATCCATGGCCTTTTGAAGGGTTGCATGATAGTCTCCACTGTCGTAGCTCCACCCTAAAGGAGAGGCATATGGAAACTGCTCTTTTTTGATGAAATTCTCCATGCGCAATTGCGCCGGATCCTTTCCGATTTCAGCAGCAAGCTTGTCAACCATGCGCTCTATGGCATGAACGGCTTCAGTCACCCTGAAGGAACATCTGTAAGCGACCCCTCCGGGTGCCTTGTTGGTATAGACTGCATCAAGTTCGGCAAAGGCATGCTCATAGTCGTAAGAGCCCGTGCAGATTGAAAACATTCCCGTTGGGTATTTTGACGGGTTGGCTGATGAATCCGTGTATCCGTGATCAGCCAGTGTTTTAACTTTGAAGGCCTTGATCTTTCCTTCCTTGGTTGCTGCAAGCGTGCAGTCCATGTGATAGTCCCGTGCAAAACCGTTGACCAGGTTCTCCGAGCGGTCCTCGATCCATTTCACGGGCTTTCCGATAAGGAAGCTCGCTGCAATGGCAACCACATATGGGGGATATACAGGTACTTTACCACCAAAACCACCGCCTATGTCGGGCGAAATGATTCGTATTTTTTCTTCAGAAAGGCCAACGTGACCGGCTACCAGCGCCACTATGGTTCTAATGGCATGGGGAGCCTGGGTAGTCAGATAAACGACCAACTTCTCAGTGTCCTTGTCGTAAGAGGCCACGCATCCGCAAGTTTCAATAGAGGCGACATGAATTCTCGGCAAGTAGACTCTTTCTGTGACAACGACATCAGCGTTGGCAATTGCTTCATCCGTTTTTTCGCGGTCTCCTCTTTCCCAATGGTAAATCTGATTGTCTTTCTGGCCTTCTTTGTCAGGACGCAACAAAGGTGCGTCATCGTCCAGGGCTTTGAAAGGATCTACCACTGCCTTCATCGGCTCATAATCCACTTCTACAGCCTCGGCACCGTCGACGGCAATATAGCGGTCGGTGGCAATGACTGCGGCGACTTCCTGAGATTGATGCAGGACTGTATCTGTTGGCAATACCATTTGAGTGTCAGACAATAGCGTTGGCATCCAATGCAGGTTGTATTCAGCCAGGTCGTATCCAGTGATTACCGCCAAAACCCCAGGTATGGCGAGCGCCTTTTCCTTGTTGATGCTCTTGATCTTCGCATAGGCATATGGGCTTCTTACCATAACCATGCTCAGCATTCCGGGCAGTTTGACGTCATCTACATAATTTCCTTTTCCGTGAAGGAATCGAGCATCTTCTTTTCTTTTCACAGAGTGGCCCATTCCGCCAACCTCTGCTGATGTTTTACATTTAAACATAATAATTAGGTGATATTAGAGGTTAGACTGTTTCTTTTTGAAGCTCATCCGCTGCTTGACGGACCGCTTTCACAATGTTGTTATATCCTGTGCATCTGCATAAATTGCCAGATATGCCCCAACGAATCTCATCGTCAGTTGGATTAGGGTTATTCTTCAATAAATCAATGGATCTCATGATCATCCCGGGCGTGCAGAATCCGCAGTGCAATCCGTGCTGATCGTGAAAGGCCTGTTGCAAGGGGTGATTCGCTCCTTCGGCAGCTACTCCCTCAATTGTCGTGATCTCTGAACCATCCGCCCTGACGGCAAGATAGGTGCAGGATTTGATCGATTTTCCATCGAGCAGTATGGTGCAAGCACCGCAATTTGAGGTATCACACCCGATATGCGTTCCGGTCAGGTCCAGTTCTTCTCTGATGAAATGAACCAAAAGCAGCCGGGAATCCACCTCCCGTGTCACACTGGTTCCGTTTATAGTTACTGTGATTTTGTGTTTCATGATTTTGATTTTTTAGCTTTTGGCACGTTCGAGCGCACGGTGAATCATTCTTTTCGTAATCGTATTTGTAATTGACCTTTTGTAGGCTTCTGAGCCTCTGAGGTCACTGGAAGGATCGCAGTCTTCACTTGCAATGACTCCTGCCTGCTCAATGAGGTCTTCTGTGATCTCTTTACCGCGCAGAAGATCTTCTGCCCTGGTCAGTCTCAGCGGCGTAATGCTCAAATTTGTAAGTCCTATGCCTATTTCCTTGCAAACGCCCGATGAATCCAATTCCAGATAAACGGCAGAACCGGCGGCAGCATAATCACCGACTTTTCGCTCCACCTTGTAATAGGCGCCTCCACACCCCGGTTGATGCCTGGGCAATTCTATTTCCACCAAAATCTCTACGGGTTCCAGGGCCGTCATGTAGAAGCCGTGAAAGAAGTCATCAATGGGTATGCTCCTTCTTCCATTCGGGCCTTCTGCAATGAGAACTGCGCGCAAGGCAAGCATCAGCGAGGGCTGATCATTGGCAGCATCGCCATGGGCGATGTTTCCTCCAATGGTTCCACAGTTTCGCACTGATGGATCGGCTATCAATTTTGCCGCGTCCTTAAAAATAGGGTACTTCTCCTGGATCAATTGAGAGTGTTCAATCTCAGACTGGGTTGTCATAGCTCCAATTCTGAGCTTGTCACCGTCTTCTTTGATGTAAGACAATCCGTCAATCTTGCTGATGTCGATAATGTGTTCAGGTGTTGCAAAACGAAGTTTCATCATGGGCAAGAGACTGTGTCCTCCTGACATGTATTTTGCTTCATCACCCAATTCTTCTGACAAGGTGAATGCCTCCTGTAAAGAGCTCGCCTTGTGATAGGTAAAGTTAGATGGAATCATATTGTTATTAATTTGTTTTTTTAGGCTCCTTAAGGTACGACAATTTTCTCAATTTACGAGAATGATAAATCCGGCATCATAATTTTAAGATATTTTTAATATTTGAGGCTCAAATTGCCAAATTGAAATAAAATCAAATTAAAGCCTAATGTTAAACTAATGACGAATTAAAAAGTTTCAATAGTTAAACAAAATGATCTATTTCTGAAATTGCCGCTAGTTGAAGAACATTTCGAAAATTTTATAACGAGACCAAATGTTTTACATAAAAACACCTTTCTGAAGCCAATAAAGGGAGCCTGAATTTGATTCGAAAAAGTCACATTTCGGAAAATACGTTAAATTTACGTTCCGAAACTGAACGAAAATTCCCGGACTTACATGGACAAAAAAATATATTTGGACTACAACGCGACCACACCCTGTGATCCTAAGGTAGTGGATCATATGCTGCCCTTGTTCTCCGAAAATTTCGGGAATCCGTCAAGCTCTCATCACGCCTATGGATGGATCGCGAGAGATGTGGTTCGCGAATCGACACAATTGATTGCCGGCAACCTGGGGATTCCACCCTCCACCTTTACATATACTTCAGGTGCGACTGAGAGCGCCAATATGATTCTCAAAAGCTTTGCAGGTGAGAACGAGCATGGCTTGAACCATATCATAACCTGCAAAACAGAGCATAAAGCGGTACTTGACACCTGTGAGCAGCTTGAAAGAAATCAACTGGCCGATATCACTTATTTGGATGTAGATGATATTGGAGTTGTAGATTTAGACCAGCTGAAAGAATCGATCCGACCCGAAACAGTTTTAGTGGCGATCATGCATTCGAACAACGAGACCGGGACGATCCAACCGCTTGAGAAAATTGGAAAGATCATAGAAGGCCAAAACATTCAGTTGTTCACCGATGCTACCCAGTCTCTTGGAAAGGTTCCATTGGATGCCTTATTTGAAGTCGCTGACTACGCCTGCTTTTCGGCTCATAAATTGTATGGCCCGAAAGGCATGGGTCTCGTTTATGCAAGGAACGGCAAAGAAGACCCTTTTCTGAAAAGCCTGATCCAGGGCGGCGGACAACAGAAGAGAATGCGAGGTGGCACCTTGAACACTCCGGGAATAGCAGGATTTGCCAAGGCAGTTGAACTGAGCTATTCCAATCTTGACGATGAACGAGCCCGTCTCACAGAGCTCCGAAATCGTCTGGAATCAGGTCTTTTGAACATTGAACTGTCAAACTGCAACAGCCGTGCAGAAAATCGCTTGCCCAATACTACCAACATCTCTTTTTCTTATGTGGATGGATTCAAGCTTTTGAGCGCACTCAGCAAAAACATTGCAGTTTCCAACGGGTCTGCATGCAATTCCTCCAATGAAAATCCATCCCACGTTTTGACAGCAATGGGCGTCAGTCAGGATCTTGCCTTTTCTTCCATGCGCATCAGCCTGGGAAGATACACCACCGAATCTGAAGTTGACCGGGCAATCGAAATCATACGCGAAGAGGTGGCCAAACAACGCGCCAACAACATCCTTTGGGAAAGAAGGGTTGTCTAGATTTCAGTCCCTGTCGTGAATAGGGGTCATTTTGTTTCGCAGCATTCCTCCCTCCTTGCCGGTAAACGAGCTTATTATCTCAGAACAAATGCTCAAAGCAATTTCTTCAGGGGAGTCGGCTCCAATCTCTAAACCACATGGAGCATGTATTCTGGCTTCGTTTTGTGCATCGAGAACAAACCCCTCCTCTGCCAGCTTCGACTTTATTTTCTCATAGCGCTTCTTCGGTCCCAGACTGGCAATGTAAGGCGCCGGGCTGCAGATCGTTCTCTTCATATTCTCCACATCCGTTTTGAAATCATGGGCCATCAAAACGCAGGCCGTGCGATCGTCAATTTTCGGCCGGTCCGTTCCGTTCTTTGGATATATGTTTCTGACATTAGACAGGGCTTCCTTTTTTAACTTTTGAACATTGCCCACAAGACTGATCTCCCAATCCAGCAGACCTGCCATTTGAATCAGCGGGTACACATCGTAGTTGTCACCATAAATGGCCAGATGATATTGAGCCGGGACATATTCCACATGAAAAGTCAGTTCAACATCTTCGGAAGTGTATTTATGGCTTCGGGATTTTTTTTCATCCAGAGCGAGCCTGACTTTGTCCATTACATGGGATTTAAAGTCCGAAGACTCCATTCCTTCCAGGGTTTCTTTCGCTGTGTCGTAATAAAATGAACGGCCCAACTCCACTCCCGGAATGTCTCCTTTAGCTTCAGTGATGGTAACGACAATATGCGTACGTCGGTTTGAGGTACATTTCTCCAGGATCTTGATATTGTCGGAATTCTGGCTGATCGGAGTGAGCAAAACGTCAATGATTCCGTTGCACCCCAAACCAACGCCCAGTTCAAGTTCTTTCGAGGTGTCGTAGGTGACAACTGCCGGTTCTTGCTTCAATATGGCCAACTGAGAGCGCTTTAATGCATCGCCTTCGAGGCAGCCTCCGCTTATCCCTCCTTCAAAATTTCCGGACTCAAATACAATCATTCGGGCTCCCTCTCTTCTGTAAGACGACCCTTCTACCCTAACTACCTGAGCTAAAGCACATTTCTCACCGGACTCCTGACCTTCTCTAAAAAAGTTTAAAATGGATTTGATCTCTTTCATTTGTCATAATTTTTACAAAAATACGGCTTTTTTTGATGAAGATTTTCAGGAATTCACATTAAAATAACCATCAAAAAAAGAAATTGTCGTATTTTTAGATGAATTTTTATCAATACCTCACTTTTTTAAGAGTTAAAATCAGATGTAGAAATGGCCACAGACGAAACGACCTGTTGCAAATCAAAACCCGTATTGGCAATCGAAAAGAAGCCTTTGAAAAAAGGTGGTTTTTTGTCGTTTGTTTCTGCTGCACTGATAATTCTTCTGCCGAAATGCCCTTTTTGCATCGCTGCCTATTCAGGAGCGTTTATGATGTTTTACGAGGTCGACTCTGCCAGCCTCGCTCCCATTTTTACGCACCTGAAACCATTGCTGGGTTTGTTCGTACTGACCTCTATCCTTTTGAACTTTAAAGGCAGGAAATCAAAAATAGCCGTCGTGATCACAGCTGTCGCATTTACACTTTTGCTGTTGGAAGTATATTTGAACGTTCACCTCATCCCAACCTGGATCATTTATCTCGGGTTCTTCTTCGGAGCCTGGTACAATGGAAATTTTGTTCACTTCTATCGGTTTCTCAAATCGAAAAAAAACAGAACTACTGAGCGTGTTGATGCTTCATAGACATTCATTCTCAGTTCACAAGTGTCAGGAAAAAGCCTAAGGTGCTGTTGTCCGGATCAATATATCCAGCCTAAAAACTGACAAAATTTTAGCTCGCCAAAATCGCGCATTTGACGGATTTGTTTATATTTGCACTCGCAAAAAAGTCCTGAGAGCCGATCAACGGGCTTTGCAAAATTGGAATCGGTCGCGTAGCTCAGCTGGATAGAGCATCTGCCTTCTAAGCAGACGGTCACAGGTTCGAATCCTGTCGCGATCACAGATGAATAGAAAAGCCCGACTTTCGTCGGGCTTTGTTTTTTGTAACGACCGTCGAACCTTTAGTTTCGTAAGGGAGCGAGGAAAAACAAAACCAAATCTGTCGCCAGACAGATTTAGGGCTTTTCTATTCTCAAAATGGGATTGGAAGGATCACGCCAGTAATCCAGAAACGAGCACATAAAAAACCCCTCCATTTCTGAAAGGGCTTGATAACAATCATCTTTGGTTCGATGAGCATGGAGCTCATAGAAAATCATTCTAATTTGGTATGAATTACTCTAAAATTTCCTACGCTATAACTCAGTCCTACCACCTTGTCCGAATCATCAAAAATAATGTTATAAAATCCTCCTGGTGGACCATAATAACTTTCCTTCACCCTAAAATAATACTTGCTAATTGGTATTATCTCAGCACTAAAAGCTTTTTCGTCGTCAAGGAATATCGTAAGGACGTATTTATTATTCTTAAGATCTATTTCAGTTCTCCCTTTAAGAAGGCGTTCTTTCGTATTTAACAGAGGGAATCCAGAAGCTTGAGTAGGTCTATATTTTCC